>JAKEIC010000170.1 GCA_022614695.1 Planctomycetales bacterium
AGGGTCTCCCGGCGCCGCGTCGCGACCCAGGCGTCCGCGACCTTCTCCTGCTCGTCGAGGAACCGGTCGAGGTCCCGGGAGAGCGACTCGGGCGCGGGGGTCGGGGGGACGCAGGCGCGGGCCGCGTCGCCGAGCCGGTCGGCGAACCGGGCGGGGATCCTCTCGACGACGTCCGCGGCGCGCCGCGCGGCGGTCTTCGCCGCGTCGCGTTCCACCGCCCTCCTCTCGGCGACCTTCCTCTGCAGGGCATCGCCCGGGGGCGCCCCGGGCAGGAGGGCCCGGACCCCGCGCCAGAACCGGCCGACCCCGGCGTAGAGGTCGTCCACGAGAGGCACCCGCAGCTCCGCGAGGACCTCGCGGTAGACGCGCTCGAGCTCGAAGAACCTCCCCCCCTCGATCTCGCGCCGGTAGGCGGCGGCCTCGGTCCTCGCGGCGGCCCGGGCCGCCTCGCGCAACTCACGGAGCGCGGCCGCCTGAGCCGCCGCGGCCCGCAGCACCTCGCGGAAGTCCTGCCGGAAGCACTCGAGCGCGCCCGCGGCCGCCGCCCGCCTCGCACCGTCCGTGGCGGCGGCGCGCAGCTCCTTCCGGACGCCGTCCGCCCACTTCCCGCCCGCCCGCGCCTCGGCGGGCAGCGGGGGCACCGGGACGATCCGGGCCGGGGCCCCCGGCGCGGCCGCGGGCACGACGCGGTCCCGGACGTCGGCCAGGACCTCGGGCTCGTCCGACTTGTTCACGACCACGACGACCGCCTTCCGGAGCCGGGCGGCGTGGGCGAGGAAGCGGACCCCCACCTCGTCGTTGTACTTCTCGGGGGTGGTGACGAAGAGGCAGGCGTCCGCGAGGAAGAGCAGGTCCTCCGCGACCCGGCGGTTCGGCTCGTAGGCGCTGTCCATGTCGGGGGAATCCAGGAGACCGATCTCCGCGAGGCCTGACCCATCCCGCCACCGGACGAGGATCTCGCCGGGCGACCCGGGAGCCGCGAGGGCGTCGGCGGCGTCCCGCCAGGGGACGGTCCGATACCCTCCGAGCGACCCGTCGCGGCCGAGGGTCTCCGCCGCCCCTTCCGGTCCGCAGAGGACGGGTCTCTTGGTGCCGCGGGCGAGCGGCGAGGCCGCCGAGAGCGCCTCCCCGACGAGGGCGTTGAACACGGTGGACTTCCCGACGTTCGTTCCCCCGCAGACCACCGCCAGGACCGGGCCGCCGCCCCTGAGGGACTCCTCCCGTAGCACCTTCCCGCGGAAGAGCCTCTCGCACCGGTCCCGCAGGGCCTCCAGGCGGTCCCGGTCGGGGATCCCGGGGAGGAACCGGGGCAGCCCCAGGTGCGGGAGGAGCGTGGCGGCAGCGACGATGGCGTCCGTGGGAGCGATTATCGGTGGCCGCGCGGCCCCTCTTCAATGCCGGCCCCGAACCGAATCCGGACCTCGGTCGTCTAATGGACCGGGGAGCAGGGGAAAGTGGACCTCGTCCTCGGGGGGCGAGGTACGCGCCCCTGGGCCGCGGTCGTTGACATGTCTAACGTATTCCCGAGAAGGAGGTTAGGAGCAGGGGCGGGACGGAAGGCCGGGATCGGCCGTGCAATTTTCGGCGCTCGATTTGCTATGTGACCCTATGGAGAGCATGAAGACCATCCGCCGAGCCGTCGCGGACCTGGTGCGCCGGGTCCTGGCGAAGCCCCGCCCGAAACGGGCGCGGGGCGTGGCCGGCGTCGTCCCCCTGCGCGAGATCCTCGCCTCGGCCCCGGAGGGCCTGGACGTGCAGTCCCACCTGAACGAGGTGCGGCGCGAGCTAGCCCGGCGCGGGGCCGCCCTCCTCGAGGAGGCGGGGGCGCCCGAGCCCGACCTTGGAGGCGACGAGCCCGAGCGGCTCTCCGAAGAGGCGACCGCCCCGGAGGTCATCGCCGAGGGCGGACCCGAGGAGGGAGCCGGGAACGGCGGCGAGGAGGAGCCCGAGGGGGAGGCGGAGGAGGAGTGGGCTGCCGCGCGCGAGCCGGCGACCGAGGGGGCCCCGGCGGACGCGCCGCTCCCCCCGATCCGCCCGGACGAGGTGGTCGAGCCGATCCGGCGCCGCCGCGACACGGTGAGCGTGTACCTCTCGCAGATCGGCGACATGGCGCTGCTCACGCGCGAGCAGGAGGCGCGTCTCTCGCGTCTCATCACGATCTCGCGCGTGCGCTACCAGCGCGCGGTGCTCTCCTCGGCCGCGGTCGCGGACCGGATCGCCGGCACGCTCGAGCGGTTCGTCGCGGGGGACATCTCGTACGAGGACCTCCTCCTCCCCCGCTCGACCGAGGGGCTCTACCGGGCCGACATCCAGGCGCGGGTGAGGCAGAACCTCGCGACGGTCCGCCACCTCCTGAAGGGCCGCGAGACGCTCGCGGCGGCGCTCCGTGCGGGGCGGCTGGCGGGGCCGCGCCGCGAGAGGCTGCTCGAGGCCCTGCGCCGGCAGGGCACCCGCTGCGGGAACCTCCTGATGGAGCTCGGGCTCCAGCCCAAGGTCATCCAGGAGGAGTTCGCCTACCTCGGGGCCCTCGCGAAGCGCGTGCGGGACGCGAGGAGGGACCGCTCCCACGACGCCAAGGCGAAGCTCCGGGCCGTCCTCGAGGAGGCGGCCGAGCCTGCCGAGGCGCTCGCCGCGCGCGTGGACCGGGCCCGCCGGCGCTACGAGCGCTACGAGGCGGGCAAGGACCACTTCGTCCGGTCGAACCTCCGGCTCGTCGTCTCGATCGCGCGCCGCTACGAGAACCGCGGGATGAGCGTCTCCGACCTGATCCAGGAGGGGAACACGGGTCTCATCACGGCGATCGACAAGTTCGACTACAAGCGCGGGTTCAAGTTCTCGACGTTCGCGACCTGGTGGATCCGGCAGGCGATCCTGCGCGCGATCGCGGACCAGGCGAAGACGGTCCGGATCCCCATCCACATCCTCGAGATGATCGGACGGCTCCGGAAGGCCATCAAGAAGTTCTCCTACGGCGAGGGGAGGCGCCCGACGCCCGAGGAGCTGGCGAAGGAGCTGCAGATCCCCGTCGCCGAGGTCCACGCGATCCTGAAGGTCATCCACCAGTCGCGCCCTCCCGTCTCGCTCCACCGCCCGATCGGGGACGAGGACGACTCGAGCCGGCTCGGCGACTTCCTCGAGGACCCGAAGACGGAGGGGCCGGTCGCGAACGTGGAGCAGAGGCTCCTGCGCGAGAAGGTGGCGAAGGTCCTCTCGAGCCTCCCCCCGCGCGAGAAGGAGATCCTGAACCTACGCTACGGGATCGGGACCGGGAGGACCCTCACCCTCGAGGAGATCGCCTCGCGGTTCAACCTCTCCCGCGAGCGGGTCCGCCAGATCGAGGCGAAGGCCCTCGAGCGCCTGCGGGTGCCGGACCGGAGCCGGGACCTCGAGGACCTGTAGGGGCCGCTCTCCGGCCGGCGGGGCGGGCGCCTAACTCGGCGGGGCCAGGGGAGGCCCCTGTCCCCGGACGGCGCTCCAGACCGCGAGCAGAACCACATCTCCTTCCTCAGGTCGGTGCACGTAGTACGCGTGGTACCGTGTCGCCGGTAGCAGGAGCCGACGCAGTCCGGGAATCCCGCGGCGGCGATAGAGGCGGCCGGCGCGGGGGACCTGCGAGAGCAGGGCCATCGCACGGGCCAGTTCCTCACTGAAGAGGTCCGGCGCGATCCTCCGATTCGCTCGCCACCAGAGGTCCACCGTGTCGGCCTGTGCCTCAGCGGCCGGGTCGAGCCGGACCTCGACGGTCACCCCCGAGAACCCAGCTTTCGCAGGAGGGACTCGGCGGGGATCAGCTTCCCTCCCGACTTGACGTGCCGCCAGGCCCTGTCCAACGCTACGTGGAGCGCCTTTCGCTCTGCCGGCGTGAGGTCATCACCCGGGTCCGCGACCGTCAAGTCGAGCACCGTGCCCTCCGGAAGCGGACATCGCTGCCTGAGGACAAGATACCCTTTGACGACGCGGGCCTTGAAGGCGTGCATGTCCTTCATCCTAGCATCCGTCCGCGCGTCCGCCAGATCGAGGCGAAGGCCCTCGAGCGCCTGCGCGTGCCGGACCGGAGCCGGGACCTCGAGGACCTGTAGCTACCTCCCCAAGCACTCCGCCCAGAAGTCCTTCATCATCTCCCAGGACCTCCGGTCGGCCTTCTCGTCGTAGGCCATGCCCTTCGACGGGTCGTTCCCGGCCTCGGCGACGGTGAAGCTGTGGACCGCGCCGCCGAACGCGACGAGCTGCCAGTCCACCTTCGCGTTCCGCATCTCCTCCTGGAAGGCCGCCACCTGCTCGGCGGGAATGAAGCGGTCGTCGGCGCCGTGGCAGACGAGCACGCGAGCCTTCACCTTCCCGGACTCGGCGGGCTGCGGAGCCGAGAGGTTCCCGTGGAAGGAGACGACGCCCCGCAGGTCGGCGCCAGCCCGCGCCAGCTCCAGTGACGTCGTCCCCCCGAAGCAGTAGCCCATCGCTCCGAGCCGGGTGGCGTCGCACATCTCGTGTTTCTTCAGCACCTCGAGCCCGGCGAGGGCCCTCTCGCGCATCTTCGTCCGGTCGCCGAAGTAGACCCCGGCGAGCTTCCCGGCCTCCTCGTGGTCCTTGGCGAAGACGCCCTTCCCGTACATGTCCAGGGCGAACGCCAGGTAGCCGAGCCGCGCGAGCTGCTCGGCGCGGCGGCGCGCGTAGGCGCCGTGGCCGCGCCACTCGTGGACCACGAGCACGCCCTGGCGCTTCCCGGCGACCGCCGGGTCCCAGGCCATGAACCCCTCGAGGATCGTCTGCCCGTGGTTGTAGACGATCGTCTCGGTCTTGAGTCCCGACTGGGCCCGCGCCGGCGCCATGCCGACCATCATCAGGAGGAATGCCATCGCACTCAATGTGCGCATCGTCGAGCCTCCTTAGGAACGCGCGGAGCGCGTTCCTACCGGTTCTCGTTCCACCACCGGATCCACTGCGACGGCTTCGCGTCCAGAGTCTTCTCCCCCGTGATGTTCCGGAGCGCCTGGAAGCACCAGAGCTGCGTCGCGCCGTTCGCGAGCCCCTGCGCGAGCCACGGGACCGAGCCCTTCCCCACCATCTCGATCGCGGCGAGGGCGGGGGCGCGGAAGGGGGTCTCGGGCCCTTTCGTGAGGAAGGGGACCGCGTGGCGGATCCCGCGGGCGTTCCCGACCACACCGACCGCGAGGAGGATCTCCTGCTTCTCGCGCGTGTTGGAGCCCTTCCACGTCAGGCCGAGCCCCGCCGAGACGACCGGCTCGGGCCAGCTCTGCCAGATCTGGATCACGCGGTTGCGCCAGCCGTCCTGCCAGGCGGCCTTCGCGCGCTGCTTGTAGTCCTCCATGGCCGGCTTGCTCTGGGAGGGCGCCCCGCCGATCGGCGGCGTGAACCGCATCGCCACCTCGAAGAGCGCCGCCACGCAGTGCTTGTCGGGCTTTCCCTTGACGAGGGTGACGAGCCGATCCAAGGCGGCCCCCTCGGCCTTCTTCGCCTCGCGCAGGAAGGCCGTGAAGACGTGGGGGCTCCGGGTCCTGAGGACCGCGTTGGCGGCGGCCTCCTGGACGGCGAAGTCGGCGTCGTTCATCGCGAGGCCGAGGACCGCGTCGAGGAGGTTCGGCCGCGCGAGAGGAGCGGTCTCGCCGGCCGCCCAGGCGCGGGCCTTGGGGTCGGGCGAGGAGAGGAGGGGGAGCAGCGCGGTCGCCCGAGCCTCGGGCTCCTCGGGGAGCGGCGGCGGCGCGAAGTCCGCGGGCGGCGGGGGCGGCGGAGGGACGGCCGGCTCGACCGGCTTCTCGTCCGGCTTGGCCGGGTTCTCGCCCCCCGGCGTCTTCGACTCCCCGCCCTCGGAGGGCTTCGCGGCCGGCTTCTCGAGCGGGGCGAACTTCCGCACCCAGTACCAGATGGACTGCAGCTCGGCCGCGTACTTCTCAGCGCGCTTCGAGGCGACCTCGTCGAACTCGTCCACGCGCTGGAGGAACTTTTGGAGCTCCGCGGCGGCCTTCGCGTACTCCATCTGCCCCGACTGCACCTTGGAGAGGAGTTCCGTGGCCTCCTCGACGTCCTTGGCGGAACGGGCCTCGAGCTCGTCGGCCATGTCGGCGAGGGCGCTGGCCGAGAGCGCCGCGAGGAAGACGGGCGCGAGGAGCGCGCGCCTCACCGGAGCCTCCGGAACAGCGCCTTGGACGAGGCGCCCGCGGCCCGTCCCTCCCAGGTCGCGACGACCGTCGCCCCCCCCGTCGCGAGACGGGCGTAGTCGCAGGTCCCGTCGGTGGAGCCGCTCACGCGGAACTCGGCCTTCCGGTCCGAGGACCAGCCGAGGATCGCCGGCTCCCGGTCGCGCGCGTCCGTCCAGACGGCGTGCCAGGCCCCGCCCGCGATCGCCAGGCTCGGGTGGGTCTGGTCCTTCTCGTTCGCGCCGTGCAGGAGCGCCTCGGGGGGAAAGGCCCCTTTCTTCGAGGAGGAGACCCAGACCTCGGCCCCCTGGCCGCTCGAGCGCTGGTCCATCCAGGCCACGATCGCCGATCCGGCCTCGCCGCCCGCAGCCACGGCGGGCGAGTCCATGGGTCAGCTCGGGGCCTTCCAGGTTCCCGTCCCGACCTTGCCGACGGCCTTGTAGGTCTTCCCCCCGTCCTGCGAGAAGGCGACCCAGGCGTCGCGGGCCCCCTGGACCTTGTTCCGGAACGCGATCACGGGGTTCCCCTTCGAGTCGAGGGCCAGGTTCGGGGCGCAGCACTCGCAGACGGTCCCCTCCGGCGGGAGGTAGGCGGGCGTGTTCTTCGACACCTTGGCCCCCGCGTCCGTCACGCGCGCGGCGAAGAGCGTGGAGCCCTTCTTCGCCCCGCGCTGGTCGAGCCAGACGAGGTGGACCGTGCCGTCCCCGGCGACCGCCATCGCGTGCATCCCCTCGTTCACGGTCTTGCCGCCGTCGTTCACGCGGACCGGCTTCCCGAAGCTCTTCCCGCCGTCAGTCGAGGTCGCGAGCCAGAGATCCGGCGTCGGGTACTTCCCCTTGGCCTGCCGGATGTCCAGTTCGGCGTGGATCGAGACGTAGACGCGGCCGTTCCCGTCCACCCCGATGCGCGGCCCTCGCTGGCACCCCATCCCCCGGAGCGCCGCGAGGCAGTCCACCGCCTTCACGGGGTCCCCGAAGTTCGCCCCCTGGTCGTCCGACCGTACGACCCAGATATCGCTCTTGCCCTCGGGTCCCCCGGCGAAGCAGGCCCAGACGCTCTTCCCGTCCGCGGAGACGGCGACGTCCGGCTGGAACGCCTCGATCCCGGGCGAGAGGACGACGACCGGGTGCTCCCCGGCGGCCTCCTGCCCCCGGACGGCCGGCTGCAGCGCGAGCGCCGCGGCCGCCGCGGCGAGAGCGCGAAGTCCGCCCATGGTTCCCTCCTACTCCCTCGGATCCAGGTTCGCCGCCCGGACGATCTCCTCCTGGGTCATGGCCTTCCACCCCTCCTTGTAGCCCTCGGCGTGGAGGTAGGTGCGGACGGCGTTGAACTTCGAATCGGCCTCGATGAAGAGCGTCCCCGTCCCGGGCTCCCCCTTGCGCCACGTCCCCCCCTCGCCCCGGATCTCCTCTACGATGCCGTCGCAGCCCTCGTCGATGTAGGTGACCCGCTCCTCGAGACGGATCCTCTCGAGGTTCCGGTCCGCGTCGTAGGTGAACTCGCGCCGGATGTCCTTCACGGTGAATCCGTCCCTGCGGTAGGAGACCGTGTGGAAGAGCTGGTTCCCGAACGAGAGGACGGGCGTGCAGCCGGCGGCCAGGACGCAGAGGAGGGCGGCCCTCATCGCCGCGTCGTCTTCTTCTTTTGGCCGCCACGCCCTGAGCTTGTCGAAGGGTGACGAGCCCTCAAGGCATCCAGGAGCAGCTGCGACCACGTCTCCATCCCCTCCCGGTGCGCCGCCGCCTCGTCGAGGCTCACCCAGCGCCCTTCCATCCGGTCGGTCTCGCGGACCTTCACTTCGGCGCCGTCGGCCGCGATCCGATAGACGACCCCGAGGTGGACCTGCCCGACGGGGTTCCGGTCGTCGTTCAAGATCCCGATGGGGCTGGCCGTCACGTCGCCGCGGACCTCGAGCTCCTCGCGCACCTCGCGCCAGAGCCCCGCCTCGACGGGGTCCATCCCGTTCCGGGCATCCTCGGGGTTCACGTGGCCGCCGACCCCGAGCGAGTAGAGGTTCCGGAGACGCGCCTCGGATTGGGTCGCGAGCCGCCGCAACAGGAAGACCTGGTCGCGGCGAGTCACGACCGCGTAGGGGATGAGCTGCTTGAGGGAGCCGTCAGTCTCGGCCGCCGGGCGCGGGACGAACCGGGCCTGCGCCCGCGCGCGGGCGAGGAGGTCCGAGACGCCCCCGTTCCGGAAGCCCTGGGGAGAGGCGCCGGCCCCGAACAGGTGGTCGCGGGGGACCACGAGCACGTGCTCAGGAATCCCGGGCGCAGGAATCTCGGGCGCGGGCGCGGGTGCGGCGCCCGAGACTCCTAGTGGGGGTGGGGTGTCCATGGCTCTTGGCCCACTAGTAATCGCCGCAGGCGATTACTCCGCCGGCGATTGCTGGGATGATGGAGATCTCGTCCCCGTCCTTCACGGGAGTCTCGAGGTTATTCAGGAACCGCACGTCCTCGTCGTTCACGAAGAAATTCACGAACCCGCGGATCTGGCCCGATTCCTCGCAGAGCCTGCCCTTGATCCCCTGGTGGCTCCTCTCGAGCGCCTCGATCACGTCGCGGACGGTCTTCGCGGCCACGGCGACGGAGTCCTTCCCGCCGGTGAGCGATCGGAGAGGCGTCGGTATCCGGACCTTCACGGGCATGCCGACCTCCTGGCTAGGACGACCGTGTCCCAGGATACCACCGTGAACCGTGAACTGTGAACCGTGAACGGCTCACTTCGCGTCCTCCCACCCGGGGATCCCGGCCAGGGTCTCCTCCACCTCGCGCACCTTCGGGTTCACCACCCTCGGCGCGGGCAGGGCCTCGACGACGGCCTCCTGCGTCTTGTAGCCGTTCCCCGTGACCCCGATCACCAGGGTCTCGTTCTTCGGGATCTTCCCCTCCGCGACGAGCTTCCGCGCGACGGCGACGGTCGTGCCCCCCGCCGGCTCCGTGAAGATCCCTTCGGTCTCGGCGAGCAGCCGGATCGCCGACACGATCTCCTCGTCGGTCGCCATCTCCCCCCAGCCGCCCGAGGCGCGGACGATCCGGAGCACGTCGTTCCCGTCGGCGGGGTTCCCGATGGCGATGGACTTGGCGATGGTCTGGGGCTTCACGGGCTCGAAGCGGTCGAGCCCGGCGTGGAGCGCGCGGACGACGGGGGCCGACCCGGCGGCCTGGGCCGTGTAGATACGGACGGGCGCGCCCTCGGCGCAGCCGTACCGGACCGCCTCCTCGAACGCCTCGGCCACCTTCGGGAGGAGCGTGCCGCCGGCGGTCGGGAGGACCGCGTGGCGGGGGAGCCTCCAGCCGAGCTGCTCCACGATCTCCCAGCCGAATGTCTTCGCCCCCTCGACGTAGTAGGGCCGGAGGTTCACGTTCACGAAGGCCCAGCGGTGGCGCTCGGCAAGCTCGGTGCAGAGGCGGTTCACCTGGTCGTAGTTCCCCCGGACCGCGACGATCGTCGCCCGGAAGACCGCCGAGCCGAGGATCTTCCCCCGCTCGAGCCCGTCGGGGATGAAGATCACGCAACGGAGCCCCGCGCGGGCGGCGTGGGCCGAGACCGAGTTCGCGAGGTTCCCCGTCGAGGCGCAGGAGACCGTCGTGAAGCCGAGCTCCAGCGCGCGCGAGAGGGCGACGGGCACCACGCGGTCCTTGTAGGAGCAGGTCGGGTGGTTCACCGAGTCGTCCTTCACCCAGCAGTCGTCGTGGCCGATGGCGCGGCCGAGCCTCTCGGCGCGGAGGAGCGGGGTCATCCCGGAGGTCGGCCCCACGCGCCCCGGTTCGAGCACCGGAAGCACCTCGCGGTAGCGCCAGAGGCTCCGCGGCCGCGACTCGATCGAGGCGCGGGAGAGAGTCTTCCGGACGACCGCCTCGTCGAGGACGACCCCGAGCGGCCCGAGGCACTGCTCGCAGACGTAGACCGCCTCCGCGGGGTATGGGGCCCCGCACGCGCGACACTTCAGTCCGACGAGAGCGGTCACGGTGCGGGATGTTAGCTCGGCGCGAGGGTCAGCGGGAGGCCCGCCGGCGGCCGCGCGCCAGGCGGGACGCCTCGTCCAGGGCCCGTATTGCGGGGCCATGGATGGAGAGGAGGATCCCGACCACGGCGCCGGCGGTCACCAGAGGGACGATGGGCCACGCGGAGGACCAGAGGCTCGTCCCGGCCACCTGCCGCGCGGCGCTCTCGATGCTCAGGGTGAGGGCGACGGCCAGGCTCCCGAGCGCCAGCGCGGAGAGGCTCCACGCGAGTCCGGGCCCGGGTTCCAGCGGCGTCCAAAGGAACGAAGCCGATCCCAGGCTCCCCATCGCGATGAACCCGAGCCCGACGAAGTAGGTCCACTCGAGGGGGCGACCGTCGCGGATCCCGAAGGTCGAGAGGAGCTCGCCTCCGCGGAACAGGTCGGGCGGACTCGCGGTGAGCATGAGAAAGAGGACTCCGAGTCCGAAGACCATGGCAGCCAAGACGAAGAGAGAGACCCATCGGATCGCCCCGAGCACGAGGCGGCGATCCTGTTCGGCCACCATGCCGTGCGGCCAGACCAGCCGCATCCAACTCCGGCAGCTGGCGGCGCGAAGCCCGACAGAGGCCACGCGGCCGCGCGCGCGGGCGAGCAGGAGCGCCCATGCGACCAGCCCGCCGAGGTAGACCAGGGAGAACCGGAATCGGGCGTCCAGCGCACTGAGGACGATCACCGCGCCGGCGGTCGCGAGGGCCCAGGCGGCGTCCGACCAGGTGAATCCCCGCCGGGGAGCCGGCTGCGGCGGGGCGACGGCCCGGGCCTCGCTCACTCTCCCCAGTCCTCGATCGGGCTGGCGGAAACCGCGCGCTGCGCCGAGCGAGCCGCCCCGCACGGGCAGCCCGGCCTCGGCCTCACCTCCACCTCCCGGAACGTGCCCTTCGCCGCGTCGTAGCAGACGAGCCGGCCCGCGGGGACCTCCAGCCCGAGGAGCAGCTTCAGGCACTCGACCGCCTGGAGCGACCCGACCACACCGGCCACCGGGCCGAGGAGCCCGGCCTGCTCGCAACTCTCGAGCGCGGCGGGCGCGGGCGGCGTCTCGAAGAGGCAGCGGTAGCAGGCGCCGCCGCCGGGCCGGACCACCATCACCTGGCCCTCCCAGCGGTGGATCCCGCCGATCACGGCGGGCTTCCCGGCTGCGAGGGCGGCGTCGTTCACGGCGAACTTCGTCTCGACCGAGTCGGAGCCCTCGAGGGTCGCGTTGAACCGCGCCACGGCCCCGCGGAGCGCCGCCCCCTCCAGCCGCGGCAGGACCTCGACCGAGACGTCCGGGTTGAGCGCGCGGACCCTCTCCGCCGCCGCCTCGGCCTTCCCGCGGCCGATCGAGCCGTCGTCGTGGATCACCTGTCGGCCGAGGTTGCTCCGCTCGACTCGGTCCCCGTCCGCGATCGCGAGGGTCCCCACGCCGGCCGCCGCGAGGTAGAGGAGCGCGGGCGACCCGAGCCCGCCCGCGCCGACGACGAGGACCCGGGACCGCAGGAGCCTCTCCTGGCCGCGCCCCCCCACCTCGGGCAGCTGGATCTGGCGGGCATAGCGGTCGTACTGGTCGTCGCGGAGGGGCGTCACTTCTTCCGGATCTCGAGCTTCCAGTTCCTCCACTGCGCGCGCGTCGCCTGGTACTTCGCGACCCCGAAGGCGCCGGACGTCGGCCCCGCGACGTCGCCCTCGTGGACTCGCATGCCGTCCACGAAGAGCCGGAGAGTCCGTCCCTCCCCCTCCACCTTCAACTTCACCCACTCGTTCAGCCGGATCTGCGCCGCGTTCGTCTCCACGCTCGTCCACCGCTCGTCCTCGAAGCGCGCGAGCCGCCATCCGGCCTCTCCCTTCCCCGTCCGGTAGACGTAGAACTCGAACCCGTTCTTCGCCCCCTCCATCCGGAAGGCGAGCCCGGCGAAGCTCCCGGCGTCGTCTCCCCCGACGAGCTTCACCGAGCCCTCGAGCGAGAAGTCCGATCCCTTCGCGCTCGTGTCGAGCCACGCGCAGTGGTTGTGGGACCCGGTGCCGGCGCCGTCCCCCTCGAAGAGCCCGTCCGCGTAGGACCAGCGTCCGCCCTCGACCGGCGCCCAGAGGCCCGGCGGGGCCCCCGTGACCGAGGGGCCGGCCGGCGGGGCGGACCGGCCGCCGCCGGGGGCCGGCGGGGACTCCCCGGAGCCGCCCCGGTAGGCGATGGCCGCCGTCCCCCGGTCCACCCGGATCTCCGTGAACGTCGCCTCGGACGACCCGGACTTGGAGAAGCCCACCTGACCCGAGGGGATCGCCGTGTCCTCGTGGGTGAGGACGAGCTTCCCGTTCACGTGGCACTGGAACCGCGAGCCGGTGGCGATCACCGCGAGGTGGAAGGGGCCGTCCCCCGAGAGCCGCGCGTCCGCCGTGGCGACGTTGTTGATCGAGCCGCGGAGGACCTTGATGAATGTCGCCTGCCCGCGCGAGGAGACATGGAACCCGTAGGCGGAGGGGGCCGGAGCACTCCCGGGTTGCTGCTCCAGGGCGAAGCGGAAGAGGAGCCCGGCGCCGCCCTCTTGGCGGTCGCCCCGGACCTCCACGAGGGTCTGGGCCGTGAAGTCGCCGAGCGTGGCGCCCTGCATCACGATGCCGCCGAACCCGCCGGGGGCGGTCCCGCGCCCGCGTCCCACCAGGCGCGTGAGGCCCCCGCCGGACCGCTCGGGGCTCCAGTCCCCGGCCTGGGTGTTGATGTACAGGAACCCCCCCGGGGCGGCGACGGGACCGGCAGAGGGCAGGGACGGGGCGCTCCCCTCCACCTCGGCGGTGAGCCTCTCGATCTCGTCCCGGTTCTCCTGGTACGCGCGGGTCCGCTCGTAGTTGCTCTTCAGGTAGCCGAGGATCTTCGCGGCCTCCTCGTAGTCCTTCTCCCCGATCTTCTCGCGGGCCTTGTCGAGGAAGCGCCGGGCGGCCGACTCGTCCTCCTCGGAGACGGGCGGCGGGCCCGACTTCGTCGCCTCCCCCGGCTCGGGACGGCCGTCGCGCCGGCCGGGCTTGTCCTTCTTGGCGCCGGCAGCCGGGGGTTCCTCGGGGTCCTTCGTCTTGGGAGGCTTGACCGCCTCCCTCGCCCACGGGTCGTCGGGGGGGGTCTCGGCCTTCCGGGCGCGCGACTCCCGGGCCGTGCGGTCGCGAGGCGACGGGCGGGTGTCGCCGCCGCTGCTCGCGACGATCCCAAGGACCACGAGGAGGAGCAGGAGCAAGGCGCCGCCCCCGATCCCGGCCCAGGCGACCGGCGGGAGGCCGCCGGGGGCGCGCGGGCGGGGCGGGGCCCTGAGCGCGGAGGCGGGACGGGGGCCCGGTCGCGCCGGGGGGCGCGACCCTCCCCGGCCTCCGCCGCGAGGCTCGTCGGTCACGGGCTCCAGGCCCGCCGCCGAGAGGTCGAGCGCCGCCGTGATCGCGGCGATGTCTCCGGGCCGGTCCTCCGGACGCGGCGACGAGAGCCGCTCCACCAGAGCGGCGAACGGGCCTGTGGTCCCCGGTCGCGTCTCGCGCGGCGACGGGAGCCCCCGCTTCCCCACCCCGGCGAAGACCTCCTCCGCCGACTTCCCGCCGACCGGGGGCCGTCCGAGGACCATGTGGTGCAGGAGGACCCCGAGCGCGTAGGAGTCGGTCCGCGCGTCCCCGGGCACGGCACCCGAGCGCTCCTCCGGCGCGACATAACCCGCGTCCTCGGCGGATATCCCGCCCCGCCTCCCGGCCGTCCCGGCCGTCCGGATCCGGAGAGGGAACCGCACCGTGACGAGACCCTCGGGCGTGAGGGAGACGTCGCGCGGCCTGAGCTCCCCGTGCGCCAGTCCGTGGGAGGCCCCGTGCTGGAGCGCCGCCGCGACCTGCTTCCCGATCTCGAGCGCGGCGCTCTCCTCGAAGGGACCCTCCCCCACGAGCGCGTCCACCCGCTCGCCCGGGAGATACTCCTGGGCCGCCCACACGCGGCCGCCCGTCTCGCCCGCGTCGTGGAGACGGGCGATGTTGCGGTGGTAGAGGGCCCTCTGCGCGCGGCAGTTCTCGAGGAAGAGGCGCCGGGACTCGGGGTCGGAGGCGTACTTCGGGAAGAGGACCTTCACGGCCACCTCGCGGCCGCTCCTCTCCTCCCGGCCGCGGAAGTAGACCCCGCTCGCGCCGGTCCCGAGGCGCCCCGCGATCGCGTAGCCCGGGATCCGAAGGTCGGACGGGACTCCCGCCGCGGGGGCCGCGGCCGCGGGGGCGCCGCCCTCGGGCGCGAGCTTCCCGGCGCGCCGGGCCTCCGCGAGCGCGCGGCGAGTCTCGTCCGCCTGCTCGACGTCGAGGTGACCCTTGGCGAGGAGGATCTCGAGGAGCGGTTGCCCCGGCCCCCCCTCCTGCCGGAGGGCCTTCTGGATCTCGAACGACTCCTGGACATGCTCGGGGGTCGCGTAGAGCCCCGTGACGACGTGCTTCGCGACGAAGACGTCCTCGGAGAGGTCCACCGTCCGCGCCCTCCGCCCGACCGTTGCCTACCCTCGAGCCCTACCCTCCGTCCAGCTCACTCCGCGTCGCCACGATCCGGTCCACGAGCCCGTACTCCTTCGCCCGGTCCGCCGGGAGCCAGAAGTCGCGGTTGGCGTCCTTCTCGACGTCGGAGGCCTTGCGCCCGGTCTCGTCGGCGACGATGGTGTTGTACCGCTCCCGGATCGCGAGGATCTCGTTCGCCGTGATCTCGATGTCCGACGCCGCGCCGAACGCCGCGGTCGAGGGCTGGTGGATGAGGAAGCGCGAGTTCGGGAACGAGTAGCGCTGTCCCTTCCGCGCCCCGAGGTAGATCATGACGGCCGCGCTCGCGCAGAGCCCCGAACAGACGGTGCGGACCGGCGCCCGGACGAACCGCATCATGTCGAAGATGGCGAAGCCCGAGTCGGCCGAGCCGCCCGGGGAGTTGACGTAGACCGTGATGGGCTTCTGCGGGTCCATCTCCTCGAGGATGAGCAGCTGCTTGAAGACGCGGTCGGCGAGGCGGTCGGAGACCTCGCGGGAGATCACGAGGCTGCGGCTCCGGAGCAGCAGGCGGTCCCAGCGTGTCGGGCGGTCGTCTTCGGGCATCGGGGAGGGTCCTTTCGGCGGAAAGGATACACGGTGCCTAGCGTTCTGCCACGTCCCGCGCCAGACGGAACCCGAGGGCGGGGTGGGCCGTGTCGGGCGGGAGGACGAGCCTCGACTCGGGGCGCCGGTTGGCCGGGTGCGAGTCGGGCGCGCCGCCCTTCACGATCCGGCCCGAGCCGCCCCGGCCGCCGGGCGAGGCCGTCCACTCGGCGACGCCCGCGCCGAGGTTCCGGACACCCTCGGGCGACACGTCGGCCCCGCCCTTCGCCGGGGGGGGGACCTTGGAGGCCCCGGCGGGGCCGAGAGCGGCCCGCATCCACTCGTCCTCGGTCGGGAGCCGCGCGCCCGACCACCGGGCGAACGCCTCCGCCTCGTGGTAGGTCACCCGTGCGACCGCCGCGAGCGGGCCCGCCTCGACCCCGTCCCGCGCGCCGAGGGCGGGAGGTCCGGTCGGGGCCCGGGCGTCTCGCCACCGGAGACCCTCCGCTCCCCAGTGCTCGTCCCGGCTCCAGCCGCCGGTCTCGTGGAACCGCCGGAACTCGGCGAGCGTCGTCTCGTCGCGGGCGCAGAGGAACGGCCGCACCGTCGCGGTCGAGCCGTCGGGGCGCGCCAGGGCCCCGCCCTCGACGAGGATCCACCCGTCGCGCGCGAGCCGTTGCCGGAGCGCCTCCACCGAGCGTGAGGCGAGGTCGGCGTCGGGCCCCGGGAGGGCGGCCCGGGCGGCGGGCAGCAGCGCCGCCAAAGCGCGGGCCGCGCGGTCGAGCGGGGCGTCGGGAGGGAGCTGGGCCGCGGTCACCGCCGCGCGCGTCCGCTGGCTCGCCGCGCCCGCGAGCCGGCCCGCCTCCTCCGTCGCGCGGGCGGCCGCCGCGCCCCCGGTGCGCCGCGCGGCGATGGCGCGCAGCGTGGCGAGCGCGGGCCCCACCCGCTCCGGCTCGCGTCCGGCCTCGGCGACGGCCGCCTCGATGCGCTCGAGGTCCGAGGCCTCGGCGGGGTCGGACGGCCCCCCGCGGAAGGCCTCCGGCTCCACCGGCGGGAGGAGCGTCGCCCCCGCCGCGCCCCCCGCCAGCACGATCGCCGCGGCCCAGGGGAGGATCCCCCACCCGCGGCGCACGCGGAGCCTCACCGGCGCTGAGCGCTCCTCCTCCGGCCTCTCCTCGGGTTCGAGCTCGATCGTGAGCGGCTGTCCCCTCTTGAGCCGTTCGAGGTCCTCGCTGAGCTCCTCGCAGGAGGTGTAGCGCCACTCGCGGTCCTTCTGCATCATCTTCTGGATGATGGCGGAGACCGGCGCCGGGACGAGCGGATTGCGCTCGATCGGCGCGACCAGCCGCTCGTTCACGTGCTTGAGCAGCACCTCCATCGGGGTCTGGCCCTCGAACGGGCGCTTGCCCGTGACGAGGTGGTAGATCGTCGCGCCCAGGGAGTAGATGTCGGCGCGGCCGTCCACGTCGAGGCAGTCAATCTGCTCGGGGGAGATGTAGTAGGGCGTGCCGACGATGTCGCCCGAGCCGCTGAACGAGGCGGAGGCCCCCGGGTCGTGCGCGAGGCCGAAGTCGGCCACCTTCACGTGGCCGTCGGGGGCGATCAGGATGTTGTCGGGCTTGATGTCCCGGTGGACGATGCCCTTCTTGTGCGCGGCGGAGAGGCCGCGCGCGGCCTCCTCGATGATCCGCAGCGACTCCTCGATCTTGACCGCGCGCCTCTCCTTGATGAGGTCGCCGACGCTCCGCCCCTCGACGTACTCCATCACGAGGAAGTAGAGGTCGCCGGAGACGCCGAAGTCGTGGTAGGCGACCAGGTTCTCGTGCTCGAGCTTGCTCGCCGACCGGGCCTCCTTCAGGAACCGGCTCACCTTCTCCTGGTCGGAGGCGAGGGCCGGCGCGAGGATCTTCACGGCCACGGGCTTGCGCTCGCCCTTGCGGTGGCCCTTGTAGACGGTCCCCATGGCGCCTCGACCGATCACCTCCGCCAGGACCCAGCCGCCGACCTCGTTCCCGAGGAAGGCGTCCACGCGGGGCGCGCGCTCCGGGGCTGCCGCGGCGGCGCCCTTGGAGGGAGGCGCGGCCGCCCCCGCCGGCGGCGCGGCCGAGGGCGGCCGGTTCCGGCGAAGCAGCTCCTCCCAGTTCCGAGCCTTCGCGGTCGGGGAGGTCGCCCCCGCGACCGAGGGGACGAGCGCCGACGCGATCCCCGCCTCCGTCCCGGGCGGCGCGCCCGCCTCGCCCGGCGCGGGCTCGGCGCCGGCGGCGCCGGGAGCGCCTTCTCCGACGGGCCCGGCGGGCGCCGTCTCCGCGGGCCCCTCGGGGATAACCTCCTCGACGATGTCGAGGCTCTTGGCCCCGCACGCGCGGCAGGACTCGATCGGGCCCTCGGCCAGGTCGTACTCGACGTGGCAGTTCCGGCAGCGGGCGACGCCCCGGCGCTTCACTCGGCGCGCACGGTCTCGCTCGATGATCGTCATGCGCCGGACGCGCCCCTCCGAGGTGGTGATCGTGCGCTTGATGATCCGGGGCCCCGCTCCCTCGTCGGGTCCGGGCGCCGCCTCGGGAGCTTCGGCGGCGGCCGGCGCTGCGGCCGGGACCGGGGCTTCCGGGGCCGCCGGGCCGTCCCTCGCGCCCGCCCCCTCCGGGCCGCCGTAGACCTGGGCGCTGGCCTCCCGGAAGGCGCGCTCCACCTCCTCCTCGGTGAGCTCGATCTCGCCGCGGCGGTAGCGCTCGAGCTTCTCCCGCCAGTCCATACCGCCGACGGTGCCGCCGGAGGGTGCCGGGGGTGCCGCGGGGGCGACGGGTTCGTCGGGCCGGCTCCGGACCTCGGCTCCGCAGGCCGCACAGGCGGCGGGATCGGGGCCGCGGAGCTCCGCGAGCGCCCCGCAACGGGGGCACTGGACGATCCGCTCGCTCCCGGCGCCGGGGGAACTCACTCCCGCACCGCCACGAGGAGCCCGGCCTCGGAGACGACGAGCCACGCGCCCGCGACCGGCCGCGGGGCCACCCGGATCGGCGCCCCGGTCTCGAACGTCCACAGGAGCCTCCGGCCTCCTCCGACCGCGTAGGCGGAGAGCCGGCCCGACTCGTCCCCCAGGACGAGGACCTCCCCTGGGGGACCGGAGGGCGCGGGGAGCGCCCGGACGGGGGCGTCCGTGCGGAACTCGTGGACCTTCTGCCCGGTGCGGACGTCCAGGGCGGTCGCCCCGCCTGTCGCGCCCCCGACGACGACGACCTCGCCCGCGGGGATGGGAGCGCTCGCGGCCCCGCCGGGCACGCGGCCGGGCTCCGTCCAGGCCGCCTCTCCCGAGAGGTAGCGGGCCTCCACCCGGCCGTCGCGGAACGCGAGGAAGAGCAGCCCGCGCGGGTCGGCGGTGGGGCCCCCGACGGGGCCTGCCCCCAGAGGGAGGTCGAAGCGCCTGGCCCCGGTCGCGAGCTCCTCGGAGAGGAGCCGCCCGCCGGCGGTCGCCGCGACGACGCGGCCCTCCGCGACGAGCGGGGGACCGGCGAGCGTCGCGCCCACGCGCACCCGCCGGACTCCCGGAAGGTCCTCGAGGTGCGCGCCGGGCGCGGCGGCCCGCGCGGCGGGGATGGGGACCGCGAGCACGTCGCCTCCGGAGAGCGCCTGGACGAGCCACCCCTCGGCCACGACCGGTCCCCACGCGGGCGGCTCGGGCAGGAGCAGCCTCAGCCTCTCCGCGTCGGGGTCGGCGAAGCCGCGGAGCTCCCGGTCGCGGGTCGCGACGAGGGCGAGCGTCTCGCCGGGCCCCCCAGGACCCGCGGGGCCCGGGAGGGCGGCCGGGGCGCCGACCACCTCCGCCGTGAGCCCGAGCGCGATCGCGGCCCGCAGCTCCCCCGCCGGCCCGAGCCGGTAGAGGTGGCGGTCCACCGAGCCGCACCAGAGGCCCCCCGCGTCGGGGAGCGGCGGGCCCGAGGGGGGCCCTCCGAGCGCGTAGGAGAACCGCACCTCTTTGCGGAGCAGGATCGAGACGGGCCAGACGACCTCCTCGGGCGGGATCTCGACCACCGCGGGCGCGTAGCCGGCGAGCGCCACGCGGACCCGGAGCGGCTTCCCCAGCCGGAGCGGGACAGGGACGGGCTTCTCGGGGCCGGTGACCCCGTGGGGCGCGCCGTCGGGGGAGGAAACCTCCGCGCCCGCCGGGACGGTCTGCACGGGGATGCGGACGGGGGGGAGGTCCTCGAGCTTGCCCGACGGCGGGCGCCCGCCGCGCGTGCGGCGCCACGCGTCGAACGCGGCCCGGTCGTCCGGGGGCGCCTGCGCCAGCGCGTCCGCGACGCGTCCCCACTCGCGGACGCGGCCCTCGAGCGCGGCGGTGAGCGCCTCGAGCCGGCCCTGGGCGCGTTCGCGGAGCGATCCCGGCAGGTTCGCGGCCGAGACCCGGTCGAGCTCGCGGCGGAGCGCCGCCAGCGCCTCCTCGGGCTCGCCCCCGCGGTCCAGCTCCTCGCTGCGGACGAGCACGTGCTCGAGGCGGGCGACGGCGTCCGCGTCCCGGCGGTCGCGGATCTCCTTCTCCGTCTCGGCGAGCCGGAACGCGAGCGTCGAGAACCGCGACCGCCGGAGCTCCTCCACCTCCGAGAGCACCTGGTCGAAGGCCCCCGCCTCGACCAGAGGCCGGGCGCGCCGGGCGGCCTCGCGATAGCGCACGCGCGCGTCGTACTCGCTCGCCAGGGCCGCCCCGACGACGCCGAGCGTCGCGAGGAGCGCCGCCGCCCGGGCGAGCGGGGCGAGAGGCGCCGCGCGCTCGCCGAGCTTGCCGAGGAGCCTGCGGGCGAGGCGGTTCCCCTCGTCGAGCAGGAGGATCTTCTCGGCGTAGGAGCGGATCGTCCCGGGGTCGGTCTTGCCCTCGTCGCGCAGCACGCCGACCGCCGACTCGTACTCCTTGACGGCGGCCCCCGAGTCGCCGAGGTCCGCGTAGGTGTCCGCGAGGAGGGTCTTGACCTTCAGGTTCTTCGGGGAGAGCCCGATCAGGCGGAGCAGGACGTTCTTCGCGCGGTTGTAGAGCCGGTTGGTGCGGTAGAGCTCGCCGAGCCGCGTGCCGTGGTCCACGACCTTCTGCGAGCGTCCGGTCCGGTCGTAGCACTCGAGGAGCTGCTCGTGGGCGGAGAAGTCCGTGGGCTGGAGCCTCGTCACGCTCTCGAGGGCGGAGATCGCCTCGTCGTCCTGGTACTGCCGGAGCCGCTCCTCGGCGAGCCGGCGGTAGTTCTCGACGGCCTTGCCCGTCTCGCCGGCCCGCTCGTAGGCCTCGGCGAGCTTGCGCCGGATGAGCACGTCCGTGAGGGCCTTGTCGAGTGCCGCCTCGAGCGTCTGGATCTCGTCCAGCTCGACGGCGGCCGTGCGGCCGACTCCCCCGACCGGCTGGACCAGCTCCTCGCGGAGGGCCTCGAAGGCCAGCTCGGCCAGCTCGAACCGGCCGAACTCGCCCGTCGTCGCGATCTCGTCGAGGGGCCTCGAGCCGTCCACGAGCTGGAGGAAGTCGCGCCGCGCGGGGGGCGTCTCGACGACGTCGAGGGCGGACCGGCCCGCGGGGGTCGGGCGGAAGACGAGCCGGAACGTCGGGATCCGGGTGCGGATCTTCTCGAAGCGCTCGGCCGAGGCCGAGAGCTTCCCGAGCAGGGCGTCAATGTCGAGCGAGACGGCCGTCGCGCGGGCCTTGCGCTCGAAGAGATCGCCCGGCATCTGGACGTGGAACTGGTAGATGCCGTCGTCCCAGGTCACGACGTCCAGGATCTCGTTCTCGACCTGGAGCCGGACGGTCTCCTCGAGGTCGGCCTTCGTCGCGAGGCCCTTCTGGACCAGGTGGTCGCCGAGGCGGGCCCCCGACGTCTCGACCACGCCGAGCGCGTCGGCGAGATCGGCCTGGGTGATCCTCCCGCGCCGCACGAGCAGCCGGCCGACCGAGGTGTACTTCCGGGACCCCGTCGAGAGGAGCCGGATCCCGCCGACGGAGAAGTAGACGTACTTCTCGGAGTCGCCCGCCGAGACGTGGAGAGTCCCGATGAAGTTGTTCCGGCGGAGCCCCGCGATCAGCTCCTCGATCGCCTGGCGGTTGATCGAGCCGGTCCGGGGCTTGTCCCGCCCTCTCGTCTCGCCGGGCTTGTCCATGGGCGCGGGGGGTGCGGCCCCGCGCCCGCCGGGGAGGAATTCCTAACGGACGGCGACGCGAGGTGAGCGAAGGATCATAGCACGCGGCGCGAAGGGCGGACTAGCGGCCACCGGGCGTGAGGGCCGAGCTCACCTTGATCCGCATGGTCTTGATCCTCACCGACTTCCCCGCGGGGACGATCACGATGGGGAAGCCGCGACGGAAGTTGCAGGGCAGCTTCGCCTCCTGCTTCCCGTCCTTGATCACCTCGAACTCCTCGCCCTCGCACTTGAAGCTCCACTTGTGGTAGTCCTTGGCCTCCTCGGCGTCGAACCGGCAGCCGGCGCCCTGGTACCGGCCCGTCTCGGGGTTGATGGTGATGCGCATCCCGACCTGGACGCCCTCGTCGAACTTCGCCTCCATCTCGACCTCGTAGTTCGCCCACCAGTCGCGCTGGGGGATGCGCTGGTCGAGGACCAGCGTGGACCCCTGAGAGTCCGCCGGCGCGCTCGCGACCATCGCCCCCTCCGTCTCCTCGTGCGTGACCGTGCCGTTGAACTTGATGACGGGCAGGGGCTTCCCCCCCTCGCAGAGCGTGTTCCAGGGGCCCAGCTCGAACGCGAGCTCCCGCCGCTGCTCCTCCTCCGCCGCGTCAATCTGGGCGTAGACCTCCTTCACGCGGTCGAACTCGGGGTGGCTCCGGAGGTTGGGGGGGTAGCTCTCGAGAGCGTTCCGCGCGCCGCGGAAGTTCCTCTGGGCGATCAGCCCCTCGGCCTTCGCGACGGACATCTTCGCCGCGTCCTTCGCCTGCGTGTCGTACCAGCTCTGGAACTTGTCGGCGGCGGCCACGATCTCCTTCCTGAGATCCGGGACGTCCTTCATCTCGGGCCAGTCGAGCAGCCGCTTGTAGCGCAGGATCACGTCGTCGGGCCGCAGCATCTGCTGCTGGGTCTTCTTCTCGAACTCCCGGACGGCCTGGAACTCGTCTCGGACCTTCGTCGTCACCCGCTCGCTCTGGATCTCCCGCTGCATGCCGCCCGGTGCCGTGGGCGACGCCTCCGGTCCGGCCGGGGAGCGCCCGCCCCCCGAGTCCTTCGCACCCGGCGTCGCGGACGTCTTCGGGCCGCCCTTCGAGCCGTCTTTCTTCGGGGTGTCCCCCTGCCCTGACACGACCACGAGCCCCACGGCGACGAGGAGGACGACCCCGACGCCCCCCGCCACGAGGAGCGGCACGGGGCTCTTGGCCGGCCGCGCCGCGGCCGCCGAGCGGCGGCCCGAGTCGGGCTCCCGGACCGCGGCCGCAGGCGGCGGCTCGAACGAGGCGCCCGAGCCCCGCCTCGCGGCCCGCTCGCGGTCTCGCACCGCCGCGCGCTGCTGGGCCTGGTACTCGGGGTCCTTCTCGAGCAGCGGGAGGACCGCGACCTTGCAGTTCCCGCAGTAGATCTTCGCGCGATACGTGACGGCGACGCCCTTCTCCACGTCGGCGGACTCGATCCGCTCGCCGCACTTCTCGCAATACTGGAGCACCATGCCCATGCCGGCCCTCCCACGGGGCGCCGCCGCCCCCGACCGGATCAGGCCCGAGTCGAGGAAGTCCCCGGAATCGAGGACCTCCGCGCTCTCGGTTTCCGTCTCCGGCTGCCGCGCCGGGGCGCCCTCCGCCTCGAGGCGGCCGAGCACCCCCTCCACGAACCCTTCACGGACCGGACTCTCGCGGAAGGCCCTCGCGACCAGGCGTTCGTCCGCCTCGCCGAGCAGGTCCTCCCACGCGCCCCGGCACTCCCCGCACGAGGCGAGGTGGCCGGCCACCGTCACGTCCCGGTCGGCCGGAGGGCCGCCCGTCCGGTACGCCCCGATCGCCGCCCGCGTCCCGGCGCAGTCGCCCGGCATCTTACACGTCCTCCACGGACCCGGGAAGGGGGCCGCCCCGGCGGCGCCACCGCCCGAGCCTCTCGCGCAGGGAGCGTCGGGCCCGGTGGAGCCGGCCCTTCACCTGCGACTCCTCGATCCCGAGCGCCGACCCGATGTCGGCGTAGGAGAGCCCGCCCTCGGCCCGGAGCGCGAGCACGGTGCGCTCCTCCTCCGGAAGGGAGAGGGCGGCGGCGCGGACGGCTGCGAGGGTCTCGGCGAGCCCCGCGCCCGGGGGGCCGGCGAGGGAATCGGGGCTCCCCGGCTCGAACGCGGGCTCCCGGGCCTCGTCGAGCGGCCTCTCCCGCCGGGTCCCCGCCGTTCGCCGTCGCCAGTCGAGGGCGACGTGGGCGGCGATCCCGCCGACCCAGCTCCGGAACCGGGCCGGGTCCCGGAGCCTTGCCAGGCCCCCGAAGGCCCGGAGGAACGCCTCCTGGGCCAGGTCCTCTCCATGCTGCCAGTCTCCGGTCATGTGCGCGAGGAATCCCACGACCCACCTCTGGTGCCTCTCCACGAGGGTTCCGAAAGCCGACTGGTCGCCCGCCCTGGACTTCTCGACGAGCGCCGCGTCGGGCTCCTGGACCGCCTCCTCCGCCTTGGGCACTCGTTCCACCTGAGCCCCCATTCAGGAGAGCTCATTCTAGTAGTCGCAGGTGGCGAGCACAAGTTCGCGAGAAAACGGCTGAGAGTCCGCGATTGTCGTAACTATTTATTCTGAAATAAGTTCTGTCGTGAGTCTCGATGGTCGCCCACGGGCCTCCCCTCCAGGAGGGTGCGGTACACCGCGATCACCCGATCGCACCCTTCGGAAGCGGGATGGCGCTCGGCGGTGGCTCGCGCGGCGCGGGACGCCGCCTCGCGCCGGCCCGGGTCCGCGGTGCGGCGGACCGCCTCGGCCAGCGCCGAGGCGTCCGAAGGGTCCTCCAGGATCTCGCCCTCCGACCCGGGGGTCATGACCCCGGAGGCCCCGTTCCATCGCGTCGTGACGACCGGGAGCCCGCAGGCGAGCGCCTCCAGGGTGACCAGGGCGCAGGCATCGTAGTAGGACGGGTAGACGAGCAGGTCGGCCGCCGCGTAGTAGCGCTCGATCCGCGGCTCGGGCCCCGGGAAGAGTACGGCCTCACGCACCCCCTCGCGCGCGGCAACCCGCCGGAACCGCGAGGGGTCGTCCCGGCCTACGACGACCGCCCGCGCGGGCACGCCCGACCGCCGGAGCAGCGCCGTCGCGCGCACGAGGGTCGCGACCCCCTTCAGGCGGAAGTTGTTCCCCACGAAGAGCAGGAGCAGCTCCTGGTCCCCCACTCCGAGGGAGCGGCGCGTCGGGGCCCGGTGCTCGGCGCCGAGCCCCGGGTGGAAGCGGGCGAGGTCCACGCCGTTGTACACGACCGCGACCCGGTCCTCGGGGATCCCGTGCCGACGCACGAGGTCCCGCTTCACCATGTCGGATATGGCGATGACGGCGGCGGGGCCGGGAGGGCGGTACTGCGCGCGCTCGATCCCGAGGAGGACGTGGTGGCGGAGCGAGAGGAGGCGGGCGGCGCGGGCGAGGGCGCGGGCGACCGGGTCCTCGTAGGCGCGGAAGTTCTGGGCGAGCCAGGCCTCCTCCGCGCCGCCGTGGGGATTGAGC
This sequence comes from Planctomycetales bacterium, assembly GCA_022614695.1. Lineage (GTDB taxonomy): Bacteria > Planctomycetota > JAKEIC01 > JAKEIC01 > JAKEIC01 > JAKEIC01. The sequence continues at coordinate 24,831 of JAKEIC010000170.1, forward strand.
AGCGTGAACCCGAGCGCCTTCCCGACCGCGTGGACGACCTGGTGGCCGCCCGCGAGCGCCACCCGGCTCGCGCGGGCGAACCGGAGCTTGCGGAGCCACTTCGGGTGGCGGGCCGAGGGCAGGAGCCGGACGGAGAGGCGCGGATCGGAGACGCGCGGGTCGGAGGGGTCCGACTCCGCCGCGTAGACCGTCACCCGGTGGCCGCGGTCGCAGAGCCCGCGGGCGAGGTCCGCGACCCAGCGCTCGCCCCCGCCGCGGGAGGGCGAGAAGTGCTCGATGACGAGGGCGACGTCGAGGGCCGCGCCGGCCACGGGCGGATGTTATCCGCCGGGCCGGTCGCTCACACGAGCGCGAGGGCCGACTCCGCCCGCTCGAACTCCACCCCCGCCGACGCGCCCGACGGCGCGTAGGTGAGGAGGAGCGACGCGGGGGCGCCCTCGAAGCGGCTCACGACGCGCGTGACGCCGCGCACGGTGAGGGTCCCCCGGCCCGGGAACCGGAGCCGGGCGCGCGCGAGGATCGGCTCGGAGCGGCCGAGGATCCGGAGCGCGGCGCTCGTGCGAGGACCGCTGTCGGCGCGCTCGATCCACTCGAACAGGATCGTCCGGTTCCGCGCCTCGGTGGCGAGGGCCCGCATCCGCGGCGGCCGCGGCACGAGCGGCTCGAGGTCGGCCGAGACGGCGATGCGGCGGCCCTCGGCGAGGCCGAAGAGGTAGGACACGGCGCGCGAGAGGCCCTCGCTCGCCGGGATGGGCTCGCGGGCCCGCCCTTCCGGGGCGGTCCCCGCGACCGGCGGGACGAGGTCGCGCGGGAAGAGCGTCGGCAGCTCCGGCAGGGCCCGCATCAGCGTCGCGAAGGCCGCCGCCTCCTCCTCGGGATGGAGCGGGGCGTCGAGCGCGATCGCGTCCACCGAGCCGGCGCAGATGCTCCCGAGCGCCTCCCGGCGCGAGGTCGCGAAGCTCGCGCGGTGGCCCGCGGCCAGGATCCGGTCGAAGAGCTCGAGTGCGCTCTCCCGGCGGGCTCCGATGAGCAGGACGGATGCCATGTCCCCCCCCGGCGCTGAGATCGGCCGCGGGGGCGAGGGGCTTGAGAGGACTAATCCGTGATCCCCTGCTGTCGGAGCATGGCGCGGTTCCGTTCCCAGAACTCGGGGTCGAGGGCGCGGGACTTCTCGAACCACTCCCGGGCCCGGGCCCCGTCCCCCCGCTTCTTCGCGATCTGCCCGAGGTAGAGGGCCGCCTCCCCCGCGAGGTTCGGGGGCGAGGCCACCGTCTCGAGCATCGCCCGCGCGTCCTCGCCGCGGCCGACGGCGAAATAGGCCTTCCCCAGCCGGAAGGCGAGAGGCGCCGGCACGGGCGGCCCCATCTCCCGGCGGACCTCCTCGAATTCCGCCAACGCCCCGGCGTGGTCCTGCCGCTCGAGGAGGAGGTCGCCCCGGTAGCACGAGGCCTCCGCCACGACCTCCCGCGGCGCCGAGGTCTCGCGGAGGAGGGCGCGGGCGTCCTCGGGCCGTCGCGAGGCGAAGTAGGCCCTCGCGAGCCCAAGCACGAGCCCGGGGACGGCCGGGCCTCCCGCCTCCGCCCGGAGCCGCTCGTAGGCCCAGACGGCGGGGTCGTAGTCCCCGCGGCGGACGGAGTCGTCGGCGAAGGCGAGCAGGACCCGCGCCGGGAAGGGGGTCGCGCGGATCCGCCGGGCGTCCCCGTCGCGGCCCACCGTGGCGTAGGCCCGCCCGAGGAGGAACGCGAGCCCCGGCGGCAGGAAGTCGGGGTTCTCGGCCCGCACCTTCTCGTACGCCTTGACCGCCGGGGCCGGTCGCCCGTGGGCGAGGGACCAGTCGCCGAGGTTCAGCCACCCCTGCTGGTGGAACTTCCGGATCTCCTCGACGTAGGGGACGCGCCGGATCCCCGGCTCGCCGGTCTCCGGGTCCGTCACCTTGATCTGGAAGTGCTTGCGCGCCGGCCTCTCCAGGGCGCCCGCGTTCCGGTACTCGGTATCCCAGTGGCGGAGGTCCACCTCGGGCGGCGCTGGAGGATAGAGCTTCCAGAGGGACCCCACGGGGACCCACTCGATCACGTCGGGGATCGGGATCGCCGGCCTCTTGCTGATGTAGGAGGCGCGGCGGTCCCAGTTCTGCTGCATGAGGGCCCCGACCCACTCGTCGTTGGTGACGGGCTGCCCGGGGCCCTCCGGGGGCCAGCGCAGGTCCGGGTAGCGGCGCTTGAGCCAGCGCGTGTACCACGGGTCGGCGAGGATCGGCTGCATGATGACCGCCACGTCCGGCCGGTGGCCCTCGACCGTGTGCAGCCAGTAGGCGAGCGAGCACTCCTGGTCGGAGGAAGCGAAGAGGATGGCCTGCGGCTCGAGATGCCGGAAGAGGTTCCGCGCGAAGTCGGCCGGCACGTGGTCCTCCCGCCGGTCGAGGAGTGGGCCGTTCACGAGGACGAGGGGCCCGAGCGCGGCCGCCCCGACGCCCGCCGCGAGGGCGGCCCGCCCGGCGGGGGCCGGGAGGCGGGCGCCCGCGGCGGCGAGGAGGTCGTGGAGTCCCACGGCGGCCACGACCTCCAGGACGAGGAAGAACGGCAAGAGCCAGAAGTCGTACTCCGAGCCCTGCGTGTAGGCCAGAGGGACGCCCCACGCGACCACGAGGAGGGCTCCGAGGAAGAGCCGGAGGGCCAACCCTGGGACCCGGAGGAGCCGCCGGGCCCCGAGCGCGACGCCCGCGAGCCCCGCGAGGAACAGCTCGTCCCAGAGCTGGCGCGGGAACATCTCCAGCCGCTCCCACTGCCACCCGTAGGACTCCTCGCGCGCCGTCCACTTCGCGCCGGTGACGTGCGCGACGAAGGAGCCCGGGGTGAGGACGTCGTCGTACATGGCGAGGGGACGGTGCGCGGCGGCCCACGGGAGGTAGGCGTAGGGCAGGAAGCCGAGCGTCCCCCAGAGGACCGCCGCCGCGACGAGGAGCCCGGCCGAGGGCCGGACGGGTTGCGCGTGACGCACGGCGACGGTCCAGGTGAGCCCGACGACCAGGGAGAGGCCGAGCGCCAGGACGAAGATCCCCGTCGAGAGGTGGTTCGCGCACGAGAGGCCGTGGGTCGCGGCGAGCGCGAAGACGAGCCCGCGCTGCCGGCGGGTCGCCGGCCTCCCGAGCGGCCCCTCCATGCCGAGTCGGAGCGCGAGCGCGATCGTGGCCAGGGCGAAGAAGGCGTGCATCGAGTAGACCTCCGCCGTGATCGCCTGGAACCAGAGCGAGTAGGAGAGTCCGGTGAGGAGGCCCCCGAGGAGCCCGGCGAAGAGGCCGAGAGGCGGGAGCCGAGGGGCGGGGGCGTCGCGGTCGGACTCGGCCACCGGTCCCGAGAAGAACCGGAATCCCGGGGTGAGGAGGAGCATCACGCAGAGCGCCGCCGCCCCGGCGGCGAGCGCGCCCCAGACGGCCGAGAAGGCGTGGACCGCCCGGACGAACCCGAGCCCCGGGGCGACGGCGAGGAGCGCCGCCACGAACGGCTGGCCGAGCAGGAGGTAGAGCGGGTACCCGGAGGGCGCGAGCCCGCCGCCCACCTTGAGCCCCGCGAGGAAGAGGCCGGCGTCCTGCCAATAGGGCTCCGGGCCGAGAGTGGTGGCGTAGGCGACGAGCGAGACGAGCGCGGCCGCGGCCGCCACGCCGAGGCGGGCCTTCCTGTCGGGGAGGGTCATGGGACGCCGGGGATTCTACGGGGGTGCGGGGGCGGAGCCCCCGCGATGCGGCCGACCCGCGACCTACCCCGCCGAACCGGCCGCCGCCGAGGAGGCGATCAGGTCCCAGCCGTCGGAGATCGCCGCCCGGGAGCCATCGAACGCGAGGATCGCGGCGGGCGGGGCGCCCTCCCAGGGGCGGATCCCGGCCAGGCGACCCTCGATGGTCAGGGTCCCACCCCCCGGCATCCGGAGGCGGGCCCGCCCCGCGGTCGCGTCGGCGGGGACGTCGCCTCGCCCGCGATCGGCGCGGCGCAGGAACTCGACGAGGATCTTCCCGTCGCGCACGTCCGTCGCCAGGCCGCGCCAGGAGGCGGGAGTCGCCCCGGGGCCCCCCGGGATCTCCAAGTCGGCCGCGAAGGCGTGCCGGCGGCCCTCGGCGAGGCCGAAGAGGTAGGCGATCGCGCGGAGGAGCGGTTCGTTGAGGGGGAGCCGCGTGCGGCGCGCCAGGCGGCTCGGCGCCGGCCCGGCGGCCGGGGGCGGCTCGAGCGAGCGCGGGAGGAGCGTCGGGAGCGTCGGCACGGCGCGGGAGATGGCGGCGAAGGCCGCGCGCTCGTCGCCGGGCCCGAGCGGCGAGTCCACGACGAGGAGGTCCACGATCCCCGGCAGGACCTTCCGGAGCGCCACCTCGCGCGAGAGCGCGACGGTCGCCCGGTGCCCCGCGGCGAGGAGCCCGGAGGCGAGTGCGTAGACGCGCGGCTCGCGGACCCCGAGGACCAAGGCGTTCGCCATCGAGCCCCCCGCCGGTTATCGGCGGGCGCGAGGCGACTCTTGAGCCATAGGGCCTGCCAGGAAACAACTCCCACATCGTCGCGCGGGCGGCGACGGCACATCCGCTTCGTTGCGCCTCCGTCGGCGTACTTCTCCGCCAGTACGCCTCGTCGGCGCGCCTCGCGGCTGTACCATCGGCGCTCCGCGCGACTTGGGGATTTGTTTCCTGACAGGCCCCTACGCCAGCGCCCAGTCGGCGCCGACGGCGGCGCAGACGAGGGCGGAGACGGCGACGTTCGCATGGAAGAAGGCCGTGTTCACGCGGGAGAGGTCCTCGGGCCGCACGATCGCGTGCTCAGTGGCGAGGACCGCCGCGACGAGCCCGATGCCGGCGTACCAGGGCCACGAGAGGCCCGCGAGGAGGCCGGTCGCGCCGAGGGCCGCCACGGTCCCCGCGTGGAGGAGGGCCGACAGGCGGAGCGCCTTCGGGACCCCGAGCCGGGCCGGGATCGAGTGGAGCCCCGCGCGGCGATCGTAGTCCACGTCGAGGGTCGCGTAGATGACGTCGAAGCCGGCCACCCAGAGGAGGACGGCGAGTCCGAGCGTGAGCGGGGCCGCCTCGAACCGGCCTGCGACCGCGAGGAATCCCCCGATCGGGGCGCAGGCGAGGGCAAGCCCGAGAACGAAATGGGAGAGCGCCGTGAGGCGCTTGGTCCACGAGTAGGCGAAGATCACGACGAGCGCCACGAGCGACAGCCAGCCGCAGAGCTCGTTCAGGGCCCGCGCGGCGACGAAGAAGACCAGGGCCCAAAAGGCGATGAACGCTCGGACGAGCCCCGGCGTCACGAGCCCGCGCGGGAGGTGCCGTCCCTCGGTGCGGGGGTTCCGCGCATCCAGGTCGCGGTCCACGAGCCGGTTGTATGCCATAGCCGCGCTGCGCGCGGCGATCATCGCGAGGAGGATCAGTCCCCAGGTCCCCGCACTCGGCGCGCCGTGGAGGCGGGCGGCGAGGAGCGCGCCCGCGACCGCGAAGGGGAGCGCGAACAGGGTGTGCGAGAAGCGGACGAGGGCCGGGAGCGCGAGGAGCTGGTGCGCGATCGGGGGCGGGGCCTCGGCCGGCTGCGCGGTCGTCAGGCGCCCCACCTCTTCCCGATCCCGTGCGCGACGCCGAGGCGGTCCAGGACCCGGGCCACGACGAAATCCACCATATCCTCGACGGACTTCGGGCGGTGGTAGAACCCCGGCATCGCGGGGAGGATCGTCGCGCCGGCCTCGGCGAGCGCCGTCATGTTCCGGAGGTGCAGGACCGAGAGAGGAGTCTCCCGCGGGACCAGCACGAGGGGCCGCCGTTCCTTGAGCGTCACGTCGGCCGCGCGCTCGATCAGGTTGCTCGAGATGCCGTTCGCGATGCGGCCGAGCGTGCCGACGCTGCACGGCACGATCGCCATCCCGATCACGGGGAACGACCCGCTCGCGATGGGCGCCGAGACGTCGTGGACGCTGTAGCGCCGCACGCGGCTCCCGGGCGGGACCGCGTCCCCGATCCGGGCGTCGTCCGCGCCGACGTCGGTCCCCGTCTCCTCGCGGATGACCGTCCTCGCGTTCTCGGAGACGACGACGTGCACGCCGTGGCCCGCCTCGGCGAGCGCCCGGAGCGTCCGGAGGCCGTAGGCCGCGCCGCTCGCGCCGGTGATGCAGAGGACCACGTCGCCGGGCATCGGGAGGGATTGTCCGGGCCCCCGCGGGCCGGTCAAGCCGGCCCGGCCCGCGCCGCGTGCACGAGGGTCACGGCCACGTCGTAGAGGGCGTGCGCGCCGACGGCGATCCCGAGTCCGCGGGAGAGGTAGAGCGTGCCGAGGAAGAGCCCGGCCACGGTCCGGATCGCGAGGACCTGGGGCCGGAGCGGCTCCCCGAGGGGCCCCAGGTGGTGGAAGAGCGAGAAGAGGAGAGCCGAGAAGACCAGCGCGATCGTCGTCGCGGGCCTCTCCGAGAGGCCGAAGATTCGCTTCAGGCCCCACAGGACCCCCCCGAGCAGGAGCAGCCGGAAGAAGATCTCCTCGTACACCCCCGCCCCGAGCGAGAGGACGATCCCGAGCAGGAGGCCGTCCTCGGGCGGGCCTGCCCCCGCGGCCATCGGGACCCGGGGGACGTTCACGAGGAGGAGGAGGAGCGCGAGGGCGTCCACGGCGCTCTCGAGGCCCATCGCCAGGTAGAGCCCGGGGCGCCAGACGGGCTTCTCGCGCTCCCAGGTGTGGACGACCGCCGCGAAGACGGCGATCACGACCGCGGCGTTGAACGCGGCGAGGCCGTAGCCTGCCGGCGCCAGCGCGTGGAGCGTGGCCCGGAGCAGCGCCGACGCGCCGTTCACCACGTCGGACCGGGTCCAGACGACGCCCAGCTCGTAGGCGAGCAGGAGCGGGAGCACGAAGAGGAACCCCGTCCCGAGGTCCCGGCTCTCGCGCAGGTAGGCGGCGAGGCGGCTCTTCTTCGGCCGGGGTTCCTCGGGCATCGCCGACAGACGATATCATCTCCCCGTGCGCCGATCCCTCCTCCTGCTCGCCTGCGCGGGCTGCCTCTCGGTGCGCGGCGAGCCGGCGGCCGGGACCGCGGGGCGCTCCCCCCGGGGGAGCGGCACCGACCCGGGGGAGACGCGCGCCGCGCGTCTCCTCCAGATCGAGCGCCTCCAGCGGGGCGAGATCGCGCGGGTACTCGCCGAGGCCCGCGCCCGCGTGCGGGCCGAGCCGCGGTCCCCCGCGGCGCTCTACCTCCTCGGCCGCCTCCTGGGAGACCCGGACGAGCAGAGGCGACTCTTCCGGTCGGCGGCGGACCGGGACCCCTCCTTCGCGCTCGCCCGCTACGCGCTCGGGTTCGTGGACTTGCGGGCCCGCCGGCACGCGTCCGCCCGCGACCACCTCGCCGCGGCGCGGGACCTCGCGGCCGAGGAGGACCGCGGCGACGTGCTCCAGCCCCTCGCGCAGGCCTGCGCGGCGGGCCGGGACTGGCGGGCCGCCGAGGAGGTCCTCCGGGAGGCCGAGGTGGCGCGGCCTGGGGACCCGGGACCGGGGCTGCTCCGCTCGCGGATCGCGGAGATGCGGGGCGAGCTGCCGGGCGCCCACGCCGCCGCGCGCGAGGCCCTCGACCGATCGAATGGAGCCGACCGCGCCGCCCGCCGGGTCCTCGACCTGCTGCACCGCCCGGGCGCGGGGGCCGAGGAGCGGGCCTCGGCGGAGATCGTGGAGAAGATCGCGGACGGGGAGGGCCCCGGCCTCATGCGGCTGCGGGCCCTGCTCCTCGCCCGGCGCGGGGATCTCGGGGGCGCGCGGGCCGCCCTCGAGGCGGCGGTCCGCATGGGCGAGGACCCGGCGGCCGTCGCCTCGGAGCTCCGGCTCCTCCACGTCCGCCGCGGCGACCCGCGCGCGGCCCTCGCGGCCGAGGAGCCCTTCGCGCCGCGCGACCTGGTCTGCGCCCCGGAGAACGCCGTCCGCGGCCGCTACCTCGAGCTGCACGCCGCCGGGGAGGCGTGGGCGGCGGCCGGGCCCCTGGGCGCCGAGGACGGGGCGGCGAGGCTGCGATTCGCGCGCGCCGCCGCGCGGGCGGGGTGGCTCGACGAGGCGGAGGCGGCGCTCCCCGTCCTCGCGGGGGACGGGGCCGTCCGCGAGTCGGCCCTGGAGCTCGGCCGGCGGATCCAGGCCCACCGCCGCTTCGTCGCCTGGCTCTGCGACGAGTTCACGGAGGGCTATATCTCCGCGGACCAGGGAGACGGGCCCGTGGACCTCGAATCGGCCCTCCGGCGGATCGGCGTCCAAAGCCTCGCCGTCCTGGGGCGGGACCTCGCCACGGGCACCCGGATCGTCCGCTTCCCGCTCCTCGGCGAGGTCGTGGACCCCCGGCCGGGCCTCGCGGGACCGCTCTCCGCCTACTTCCTCGAGGAGTGGAACCACCACATCCTCCTCGGGCGCCGCGCGGGGAGGCCCCCCGAGGCGGTCCTCCTGCGGGTCGTCTCGCTCCGGCTCTCGGAGGAGAAGCGGCTCTGGGGACGTCCGCTCCGGTTGAGCGTGCTCCTCGGGGAGCAGGACGAGGACTTGCAACTGCGCTCCCAGAGGGAGCACGAGGGAGCCGAGGTGGCGGGGGCGGCGTTCGCCGACGGGTTCTACGTGGACCTGGGTTCGGTCCGCCGAGCGGAGTGGGAGGCGCGCGCGCTCCTGCGGCTCCCCGACGGGAGGCGCGCCGCGCTCCGCGGGCTCGAGGCGCCGCGCGCGGGGGACGCGGGGAGCGCGCTCGCCCTCCTCGACGACCGGGCCCTCCCGGCCGCGCTCCGGCTCCGCGCCTACGAGGAGGAACAGCCGCTCGCCCGGGGGCCGCTCGCCGCGGGGCTCTCGCTCGCGGAGACCCTGGCGGTCGAGACGCACGAGATGGCCCACGTGGCCGACGCGCGCGCCTTCCTCCCGCTCGGCTCGCACCCGCTCGACCTCCTCGCGCTCCTCGCGCGCTCGGGGCTGTCCCCCGCGGGCGTCGAGGTCTCCCTCGAGGAGCACGCGGCCTGGGCCTCGCTCGCGCACGCTCCGTCGCCCCACGCCGTGCTCGCCCACCTCGCCTCGTTCCTCCCCGAGCCCGAGAGCTCCCCGCCCCACTCGGCAGCGTACGTCCGGGTCCTCCGAGACCTCGTCCTCCACCTCTACGACCGCGCCGAGGAGTACCCGGCCCTCGACCGCTCGCGGGTGATCCTCCACCAGACGCCGCGCCTCTCCCCGGAGGAGCTGCGCCGCGCGGCGTGGGCCTGCGCGAGGGCGCGGGGATGGGCGCCGAGGGAGGTCCGTGACTAGGCCGCGCCTCCTCGTCTCCGGGGTCGTCCTCTCCGCGCTGGTCGCGCTCGCCGCCCCCGCGCGGGCGGAGGACGAGGACGCGCTCCGGGCCCGGGCCGCCGCGGCGCACGCCCGGCACCGGATCGCCGCGCGGGACCCGGAGGGGGCCGGGCGGGCGCTGGTGGAGGCGCTCGAGCGGGACCCATCCGAGCCGCGCGTGTGGGTCGCCGCCGGGGACTTCTTCCGCGACCTGCGCGACCTCGCCCGCGCGGAGCGCTGCTATGCGCGGGCGCTGGAGACGGACCCGGGGCGGACGGACGCCCGCGCCGGCATCGCCGCGACCTGCGTGCTCGGCCGCGAGCCCGAGCGGGCCGCGCGCGAGGCGGCCGCGGCGCTTCGGGCGGACCCGGACGAGACTCTCGCGTCGCTCGCGCTGGCGCAGGCCCTCTCCGCGCTGGGGCGCGTCCCCGACGCCCGCGCCGTCGCGGAGGCCGGGCTCGCGCGATTCCCGACCGACCCCGACCTCTGGGCCCACCTCGGGTTCCTGAGGCACAAGTCCAAGGACCCGCGCGGGGCCGTCGCCGCCCTGCGGGCGGCGCTCCTCTGCGACCCCGAGCACCCCGACGCGAACCGGTCCCTCGCGAGCTACCTCGCCGCGCCGGCTCCGTCTGTCCTGGCGGCCCGGGCGCTCCGGGCCGCGGAGGAACGGCTCGACGCGGGGGATGCCGTCGGGGGGCTGATCCTCGCCCGGCGGGCCGCGGGAGAGGCGCCGGAGCGCGCGCGGCTCCTCGCCGCCGCGCGGGGGTCGGCCGGGGACGCGCCGGGGGCCGCCGCCGCCGCCCGGGAGGGGCTCGAGGCCTCGCCCGAGGACGCCGAGGATCCCCAGCTGCGCTTCCTCCTCGGGTGGGCCTCCCGCGAGAGGCTCGAGTCGGCGCGGGAGCGGGTCACCTCGCTCTGGACCGTGGACCGCGGACCGGGGACCGTGGACTCCCGGGCCGCGTCCGACTGGCCCGGCCTCGGCGCCGTCTTCCGGGACCTGCCCCGGCTCTCGCCGGACGACCGGGCCCTCCTCGCCGGGGCCCTCCGCCCGCTCCGCCGCCATTTCCCGGCGCTCGCCGAGGCCGGCGTCACGCACACGCTCCTCCCCCTCCACCGGCGGCTCACCGACCTCGCCCCGCTCCGGGCCTGGCGGGGGCGGCCGACATTCGACGGCCGCTGCTACGACGGGGTCCGCGGGGCGGGCGGGGCCCAGGCCGTCTCGGGCCTGGAGACGCTCGCCGAGGCCCGGCGGGGCGGCTTCCAGACGGTCGCGCACGAATTCGCGCACCAGGTCCACGCGTCGCTCCCCGCGGATCTCCGGGCGACGATAGACGCCCTCTACCGCGAGGCGGTCGCGGGGGGCCGGGCGCTCGACTACTACGCCCGCGAGAACGCCTTCGAGTACTTCGCCCAGGGCTACGAGGCGTTCGTCTCCGAGAGGAAGCGCCCGGGCGTCTCCGAGACCGCCCACCACGTCCGGACGGAGCTGGAGAGGCGGGACCCGGACCTCTACCGGCTCCTCCTGCGCCTCACCGAGCCGCCGGAGGCGAGTCCCGGGGAGGGACGGTAGTCGGCCCCGGGCCCCTCCGCGCTGTCCTCGGAGCATCCCCCGGGGTACAAATCTCCGACATCCGCTCCGAGGCCTCGCACGGGAGCACCGGCGGCACGTCCGTTGCCCCGGCAGACGTGAGCATGGCGACGCCAGCCCCTCGGGCCCCCGGCCTTATCGGCCTCCTCTCGGGCGCCGTCGCGTCGGCGTTCCTCCTCGCGCCTCCGGGGTCCCGGCTCGGGGGACTCCTCCCGGCCGGGGAACTCGCCGAGACCCTGGCGGGGCTCGCGGCGGCGGCGGGGCTCGCCGCGGGGGTCGTCGGGACGCCCGGCGGGTCGCTGCTCCTTCCGGTGCTCATCGTCGGGGCGGTCCTCCCCGCGGCGGCCGCCGCGGCGGTGCTCGCGCCGGACCCGGCGCGAGCGGGGGCCGCGCTGCTCGCCGCTTCCGTCGCGGGGGTCCTCGCGGGCGCGGCGGCCGGCCGCCTCCGCGTCCGGGGGGGGCCCGAGGTCGGCCGGGCCTTCCTGCTCGCCGCCGCGGCGCTCCTCCTCGCGCCGCCGCTCCTCGACCTGGTCTGGAGGACCTGCGGCGAGACGGCGGGGCCGCTCCCGGGCTGGCTCTCGCCGATCGGGCCCGGGCCGGTTCGCGCCGAGGCGTCCCTCCCGCTCGGCCTCCTCGGGCTCGCGGGGCTCGCCGCCGCACGGACTCTCCCGCACGCGGCCCTCGCGGTCGCGCTCCTCGCGGCGGCCGGCGCCGCCCGCCCCGAGGCGCCCCCGCCCGACGCCGACGTGGCCCTCCGGATCCCCTGGGGGGACCTCTACCGCCCGGGACGGCTCCTGCCCGTCGAGGTGACCGTGCGGACCCGCTCGGCCGTGGCTGCGGAACTCCGGATCGAGGTCCGGGGAGGGACCCCGGTGGTCCTGCGCGCGGACATCCCCGCAGGCTCCTCGCGCCGGTACGTGGTGCCTGTCGTCGGCCATGGGGACTCGTCGGAGGTCCGGGCCCGCTGGGGCGGGGCCCCGGAGTCGGCGGCCCCCGGCGCGGAGGCGGCTCTCTCGCGGGGCCCGCGGGAGGCGCTCCGGGTGCTCGCCGTCGGCCCGCCCGCGGAGTCGGCCCGGGTCGCGGCCGCGCTCGGGCCGGCCCCGTCGCGCGTCGCGGCCGTCGCCGAGGAGGACCTGCCGTCGTTCGCGCCCCTCCTTGGCGCCGCGGACCTGGTCGTGATCGGCCTCGGCGCCCCCTCCCGGGAGGCGGCCTGGCCGAGCGGCGCCGCGGAGGCGCTCGGCGGCTGGGTCCGGGCGGGGGGACGGCTCGTCCTCGCCGACCCCGACCTCCTCCGCAGGCTCCCGGCCCTCGACGGCGCCCTCTTCGAGACCCGCGTCCCGAGCGAGGACTCCGGCCCGGGCGTGTTCGGCCTCCGCCCAGCGTTCTCGGCGAGGCTCCGCGAGCGCGGCCTCGGCCCCGGGGACGTCCTCGAGGCCTCGGGGGGCGTCCCCCTCGCGGTCCAGTTCTCGAGCGGCGCGGGGCGGGGGGCCCTCCTGTTCCGGGACCCGGAACCTCCGGCTCCCGGCGAGGAGGCGCCGCCGGACCCGAGGCCCGCGCTCCTCGGGCGCGCCTGGGAGGCGATCGCGCCGGGGACGGCCGTCGCGGGCGAAGGCGACACGCCGCCGACCCTGCGGCGCGAGCTGCTCCAGCTCTTCCCGGGACCGGCGCTCGGCCCGCGGACCGCCGCGGCGCTCGCGGGGCTCCTGCTCGCGCACGGGGCGGCGCTCCTCGCGCTCCGCCGGCGCCCCCGGACGGGCCTGGCGGCGTCTCTCCCCGCCGCCGCGGGAGCGGCACTCCTCGCGGGGGCGGCGGCCGGGGCCGTCGTCGAGGCGGCTCCGATCCTCCCCGGGGATCCGCGTGCCGGGGACGCGGCCGAGGTCCTCCTCCACGCGGCGGCGGGGCGGACGACACGGCCCTCGGTCGGGATCCCGCGCGACGGGGTGCCCCGGCGCCTCATCGCCCGGCTCTCCGAGGCGGACGCCCCGGCCGGGGAGACGGGGCTCTGGCGATCCGCCGAGCCGGCGACTCTCGAGTTCCCTCCCGTCGCACCCGGCGGCCGCGCCCTCGCGTCGCTCCTCGTCCCCGCGCCGCTGCTTCCCGGTCCCGGCGGCACCCGGGGGCCCCGGGCAGGGATCCGGGCGATCCTCGCCGGCGACTCGCTGGTGCTGGCGAACGCGACGGGGCTGGACCTCCCCGAGGTCCTCCTGGCGCGTCCCGGGGGCCTCGACCCCCTCGGTCCCCTCGCGGCCGGCGAGGTGAAGCGGGTCGCCCTCGCGCCGCGCCCCCGCGGTCCGCTCGCCGTCCTCGGCGAGGTCGAGGGCCGGCTCGGCCCCGAGCCCGCGCGGGCGCTCCGGATCGCCCACGAGCGGACCTCCGGGCCGGATCCCTCGCTCCTCGCCCTGGCGCCCGGGGCTCCCCTCCCGTCCCTTGCGGCGCGCGAGGGCGCCCTGCGGCTCCTCCCGCCGGTGCTGGTGGCCCGGGTCGAGGGCCGTTAGCGCCCGCGTCGCCGCAGGACCGGCTCGGAGGTCCAGACCTTCGCGCCCTCGATCTGGCGGAGGTCCGACTCGCGCTCGAGGAGCTCCGCCAAGTGGAGGAGCTTCGCCGGCTCGGAGACCTCCAGAGGCGCGGGCTCGAGGCGGCCCCACTCGATCGCGGCCCCGCCCTCGGAGGCGTGGAGAGTCGCCGAGAAGCCGCCCGCCACCCTCCGGAGCCGGATCGTCTCGAGGCGCGGGACGACCGGCGGGCGCGATCCGAGGAGGACTCGGGCGAGGCGCGCGCCGGCGGCGATCTCCGGGGCGGCCCATCGGCGGCCGGGAGGCGGGGGCGAGCCCCGGGCCCCTTCGAGCCGGATCGGGCGGGGTCCGCCGGGCCCGGGCGCCGGGAGCACCCAGCCGTCGTCATCGAGGACCGCCTCCCCCGCGCTCCCCGCGACGAAGAGGGCGGGGACGCGGAACTCCACCCGCGCGACCAGACCGTCCCGGGGATCGCGCGCGACCGAGAGGACCCGGTCCACCCAGGGCGACGCCGAGAGCGCCGCGCCCACTGCGGCCACGCGGCCCGGCCCGTAGAGCGGTCCGCTCGCGGCGCGCCGGGCCTCGAAGTCCCAGCCGGCGGGCACCCAGGGCGGCACCGGGCTCCCGACCGCCAGAGACCCCGCCGGCCCCAGGGCCTCCAGGGCGCCCTCGACCTCGGCGACGGAAGCGGCGCCGAGCCCGGCGAGGGCCAGGGCGGCCGCCGCCGCGACCGCGGGCCGCGCCCCGCGGATCCTCCAGCGGACAGAGGCGACCACGGCAGCCCCGGCGAGCGCCGCCGCGCTCCCCGCGAGCCCCGCCGCCGCGCGCACGAGCCTCGGGACTCCCCGGACCGCCTTCCGCGTGTCCCCTCGGCGGCTCACGCCGTCGCTCCCGCGGGCAGTCGCCGTGTCGCCGCCGTGCCTCGAGCGCGTCGAAGGGCGTCGTCGCGTCGCCGTGTCGAACAGGCCGACCGGCGCCCATCCCCGATCGCCAGCGCCAGCAGCCGGACCCAGAGGTCCCCGAACGCGATCCCCGCGGCCGCGGCCGCCTGCGGGTAGAGGCTCGTGGGGGTCATTCCCGGGATCGTGTTCACCTCGAGGACCACGGGGGTCCCGTCGGGCGCGAGGATCACGTCGGTCCGGGCGTAGTGGCGGCAGCCGAGGGACTCGGCGGCCCGCACGCCGGCGTCCGCCGCCGCGCGCCGGAGCGCGTCCGGGAGGGGCGGGTCGGCCACCTCCACGGTCCCGGCCCCTGCCTCGTACTTCGCGCGGTACGAGAAGAAGCCGTCGCCGGGCGGCCGGATGAGCACGAGCGGGAGCGCCCGTCCCTCGAGCACCGCGACCGTCACCTCGGTCCCGGCCACGAACCGCTCCGCCAAGGCGTGGCCGCCGAAGCCCCAGGCGGCCTCGAGAGCCGCCCGAAGGTCCCCGGCCCGCCGCACGACGCTCACCCCGAGGGACGACCCCTCGGACCGGGGCTTCACGACGAGCGGGAGCCCGAGCGCCGCGAGGGCCGCGGCCGGCGTCGCCCCGGGAGCCAGAGGGACGGTGTCGGGGACCGCGAGCCCCGCCGCGCGGAACCGCGACCGGGAGGCGAGCTTGTCCATCGCGAGCCGGCTCGCCGCCGGTCCGGACCCCGTGTACGGGATCCCCCGCTCCTCGAGGAGCCTCTGGACGGTCCCGTCCTCGCCGAACCGGCCGTGCAGGGCGATCACCGCGGCGGCGGGGGAGGGGGGGAGGCCCTCGAGGTCCTCCCGATCCACGACGAACGGCTCGACGGCGATCCCGCGGGCCCGCAGCGCCTCGACGACCGCCCGCCCCGACCGCAGCGACACCTCCCGCTCCGACGAGACCCCGCCCATGAGGACCAGGGGCGGTCCGGACAGGCGTCGGGCGTCGAGTGCGGCGGCCATGCGGGCACGGTCCCCGGGAGGGACTCCCCCGGGAGGATTCGGCGCCGGGAGGCTCGCGCTTGACCGGATCCGGGGCCGGTCGTCCGCGCGGGCGCCGTCCGGCTACCGATCCTCCCGCCGGGCCCCCGCGAGGTGCCCCTCGCACTCGGCGAGGGTCTCGCGAGCCTGCGCCGCGGCCGAGGGGGCCAGCTCCCCTCCGAGGGCCTCCCGGAGCGCCGTGGCGGCTCCGGCCCAGTCCGACCGGTCCCGGAGCACCATCCCGAGCCTCAGCCGGACGTAGGGGTTCGAGGGGGCGAGCCGCACCGCGGCGCGGAGGTCCTGCTCGGCCGCCGGCAGGTCGCGGAGGAGCCGCCTCACCTCCCCCCGGTGCGCCAGGGCGTCGGGCTCGTCCGGCCCGAGCGCGAGCGCCGACGTGTAGTCCGCCTCCGCGGCGCGGAGGTCCCCGAGGGACCGGTGGACGTTCCCCCGGTTGTAGAACGCCTTGGGGTCCCCCGGGTCCATGCCGATCGCCCGGTCGAGGTCCGCCAGGGAGCCCGACAGGTCCCCCATCGTCCCGCGGACGACCGCCCGGTTGACGAGGGAGTGCGGCTGCCGTGGGTCCGCCGCGAGCGAGGCGTCGTAGTCGGCGAGGGCGCCCGCGAGGTCCCCGGCCTGCTGGCGAAAGACAGCCCGGAAGTTGAGGAGCGGCGTCGAGCCGGGCCTCGCGGCGAGCGCGGCCGTCAGGTCCTCCGCGGCGGCCCGGGGATCGCCGAGGGCCGATCGGATCGCGGCGCGAGTCTGGAGGTGGGACGGCGAGCCCGGCTCGCCCCGGAGCGCCTCCTCGATGTCGGCGAGGGCCGAGGCCGTGTCTCCGAGCCTGAGGCGGGCGTCGGCGCGGTTGGCCCAGGCCTGTGTGAACGTCGGGTCGAGCGCCAGCGCGGCCCCGTAGTCCTCGATCGCGCCCGCCAGGTCCCCGAGCTTGGTGCGGACCCAGCCTCGATTCAGGTGCGCCGGCGCGGACGGCGGCCCGGACCGGAGGGCAGCCTCGAGGTCCGCGAGGGCGCCTGCCGAGTCACCGATCTTCTGGCGGGCACACCCGCGATTGACCAGCATCAGCGGCAGAGGGATCCCCGTGGCGAGGCCGGCGTCCAGCTCCCGGACCGCCGCCGCCGGGTCGCCGTCGGGGGCGGCCGCCTCGACGTAGCCCCGGAGGAGGGCGGCCTCCCAACCCGGGAGGTCCCGGAGGGCCTCGCGCGCCGGGACCCACTCCATCCGGAGGACCGCCAGGGCCCCGCGTGCCAGGCGGGACTCGGGCCCGCCGGAGGCCAGCGCCTCCCCGAGGAGGGAGGACGCGTCCTTGCCCCGCCCCCCGAAGACCGCTTCGAGGCCGCGGTAGAGCCGGCTCGCCGCCCGCTCGGGCCGCCCGGGCGGGATCCGGTCCCATTCCTGGCGCGCCTCCGTCGCGTCGCCGGAGGCCCAGAGGAGAAGCCCCCGTTCGAGCCTCCAGCGCTCCCGGTCGGCGTGGTCGGGGGCCAGAGCGGCGGCCTGCGCGAGCTGGCGGGCGCCCTCCGCGGGGTCCGTGCCCCGCAGGCTCCGGGCCCGGGTGGCGATCGCCTCGGCCTGGGTCACGGCCTCCCCTCCCGGCGCGGAGGAGGCGGGGCTCCCGACGCCCGGAGGCGTCCCGGGGTGCGGTCCCGGGCGCAGGAGCCACGCACCGGCCGCCGCCAAGGTCGCGGGGCCGGTCGCGAGGATCGCCACGAGGAGCGCGCGACGCGCTCCGGGCCGGAGGGGCGGCCGGGCGAGGGGGGGCTCCGAGCGCAGGACCCGTTCCAGGTCGTCGCGGAGCTCCCCCGCCCCGGGGTAGCGGCGCGCGGGGCTCTTGGCGAGGCACACGCGGATGACGCGATCGAGCCCGCGCGGGACGTCGGGCCGGATCCGGACGAGCGCCGGCGGCTCCTCGAGCACCACCCGATCCACGACGGACTCGGGCGAGTCTCCCTCGAACGCCCGCCGCGCCGCGAGCATCTCGTAGAGGACGACGCCGGTCCCCCAGACGTCCGTCGCCGGCGTGAGGTCGTGGACGTCCCCGCGCGCCTGCTCGGGGGACATGTACTCCGGGGTCCCGAGGGCCATGCCGGTGCGCGTGAGGCGCGAGCCCGTGGAGACCAGGCGCGCGAGGCCGAAGTCGGTGAGGAACACGCATGGGCCGGTCGCTTGTGGTTTGTCGTTTGGCGTTTGGCGTTGGGACGAGGGCTCCTCGGCACGACGAACGCCAAACGACAAACCCGAAACGATCCTCGTCCCCAGGAGGATGTTGCCCGGCTTCACGTCCCGGTGCAGGACCCCCCTCGCGTGGGCGTGGGCGAGCGCGTCGGCCACGTCGCGCGCGATCCCCGCGGCGCGGCGCCAGTCGAGGGGCTCGTCCCGGAGGGCCTCGAAGAGGGATCGGCCCTCGACGTACTCCATCGCGAACCAGGGACGCCCGGACTCCTCGCCGGTGTCGAGCACCCGCACGATCCCCGGGTGGTCGAGCACGCGCGCCGCCTCGATCTCCCGCAGGAACCTCTGCGCCGCGACCGACTCGCCCCCCTCGGGGGTGACCAGGACCTTCAGCGCGACCGTGCGGCCGCTCTCGCCGTGCCGGGCCCGGTAGACGACCCCGTACCCGCCCCGGCCGACCTCGCGCTCGAGGACGTACGGGCCGACACGCCGCTCTTCTCCCGTTCCCAGAGAGCGGCAGTTTACTTGACACTCCGGAAATGGCGTCCGTACCATCGCGCGCGATGCCCGTCGGCTGGAGCGACTGGTTCGGGAAGCTGCTCGTCAAGCTCCTCGGCTCGAGCACGGACCGGGTGATCGAGGGCTACCTCCCGCTCCTCGAGAAGATCCGGGGCTTCGAGGCCGAGTACGGGAAGAAGAGCGACGCGGAGCTGCGCGCCACCACGGCCCGGCTCCGCGCGCGCCACGGCAAGGGCGAGTCGCTCCCGGCGCTCCTGCCGGAGGCTTTCGCGGCGGCCCGCGAGGCGGGCACCCGGGTGCTCGGGATGCGCCACTACGACGTGCAGCTGATCGGCGGGATCGTGCTCCACGAGGGGAAGATCTCCGAGATGGTGACTGGCGAGGGGAAGACCCTCGTCGCGACGCTCCCGGCCTACCTGAACGCCATCCCGGGCCGCGGGGTCCACGTCGTGACCGTGAACGACTACCTGGCGCGCCGCGACGCCGAGTGGATGGGCCCGATCTACGAGGCGCTCGGGCTCACGGTCGGCGTCATCCAGAACCAGATGGCCAACGACGCGCGCAAGCTCGCCTACGCCGCCGACATCACCTACGGCACGAACAACGAGTTCGGCTTCGACTACCTGCGCGACAACATGAAGGTCTCGCGGGCGGACCAGGTCCAGCGCGAGCTCCACTACGCGATCGTGGACGAGGTGGACTCGATCCTGATAGACGAGGCCCGCACCCCGCTCATCATCGCCGGCCCCTCGGGCGAGCCCACCGAGAAGTACTACCTCGCCGACAAGGTCGTCCGCCAGCTGAAGCCGAAGCCCCCGAACCTCCCCCCCGACGCCGAGGGGGACTGGGACTTCGTGGTGAAGGAGAAGGAGCACCAGTGCCTCCTCACCGAGCAGGGGATCGAGAAGGCCGAGAGGCTCCTCGGCGTGGACAGCTTCTACACGCCGAAGAACATGGACTGGCCGCACCACATCACCGAGGCGCTGCGCGCCCACTGGATCTACAAGCGGGACCACCACTACGTCGTCGTGGACGACGAGGACGGGCCGGGGGTCGTGATCGTGGACGAGTTCACCGGCCGCATGATGCCGGGGCGGCGCTGGAGCGACGGGCTCCACCAGGCGGTCGAGGCGAAGGAGGGGCTGCGCGTCCGCGAGGAGAACCAGACGCTCGCCACGATCACGCTCCAGAACCTCTTCCGCCTCTACAAGAAGCTCGCCGGGATGACCGGGACCGCGACCACCGAGGCCGAGGAGTTCTACAAGATCTACAAGCTCGAGGTCGTGCCGATCCCGACCCACCGGCCGCTCATCCGCACCGCGTGGCCGGACGTCGTCTACCTGAAGGAGCCGGCGAAGTTCGACGCCATCGAGGAGGAGATCGTGCGGCTCCACTCCGCGGGGAGGCCGCTCCTGGTGGGGACGGTCTCGATCGAGAAGAGCGAGCACCTCTCCGAGCGGATCTCGCGGCGCGGGGTCCCGCACCAGGTCCTGAACGCCAAGCACCACGAACGCGAGGCGCAGATCATCGCGAAGGCCGGCCTCCTCGGCGCCGTGACCATCGCCACCAACATGGCCGGCCGCGGGACCGACATCATCCTCGGCGCCTTCGGCGAGCAGCAGCTCCTGGATCACTGGATCCTGAACGGGCTCGCGCCGAAGGGGCTCCGCGCCGACCGGCCTCGCGCCGAGGTCGAGGAGGCGCTCCTCCGCCACTGGGCGGAGGAGTTCCTCGAGCCGGACGGGAAGGACGCCAAGGCCCCCGAGCCCCGTGACCTGCCCCTCGAGGAGATCCGCCGGAGGCTCGACCAGACGTGGGCGACGACGCACCACCCGAGGCTCAGGCTCTGCCGGTCGGTGGCGGAGCTGGGCGGGCTGCACATCCTCGGGACCGAGCGCCACGAGGCGCGGCGCATAGACAACCAGCTCCGCGGACGCGCCGGGCGGCAGGGGGATCCCGGGACGTCGCAGTTCTTCCTCTCGCTCGAGGACCAGCTCATGCGCTGGTTCGCGGGACCGTGGGTGCAGGCATTCCTCCGGCGGCTCGGGATGCAGGAGAACGACGACATCACGAGCCCGATGGTCACGCGCCAGATCGAGCGGGCCCAGAAGAAGGTCGAGATCCACAACTTCGAGATCCGGAAGAACCTCCTCGAGTACGACGAGGTGATGAACGAGCAGCGGAAGCTCATCTACGAGATGCGGCAGGACGTCCTCGAGACCCCCGACCAGCGCGAGCGGGTCCTCGAGATGCTCGAGCAGTCGGTGAGGGACGCGTGCGCGACCTACATGAGCCCGGAGATCGTCGCCTCCGAGCGGGACGCCGCCGGGCTCGCCGCGTGGCTCCGGGAGAGGCTCGGGGTCGAGACGGCGCCGGACGAGCTCCGGAAGGAGGAGCCGTCGGCCCTCCCGGCGACGCTCGCCGCGAAGGCGCGGCCCCTCTACGAGGGGAAGGAGAAGAGGATCGGCGCCGAGACGCTGCGCCGCATGGAGACCTTCGTCCTCCTCGACACGATTGACGCCAAGTGGAAGGACCACCTCCTCGCGATGGACCACCTCCGGGGCTCGATCGGGATGCGGAGCTACGCCCAGGTGGACCCGAAGATCGAGTTCAAGAAGGACGGGTACGCGATGTTCCGGCAGATGCTC
This sequence comes from Planctomycetales bacterium, assembly GCA_022614695.1. Taxonomy (GTDB): domain Bacteria; phylum Planctomycetota; class JAKEIC01; order JAKEIC01; family JAKEIC01; genus JAKEIC01. Next base: position 45,491 of record JAKEIC010000170.1, read on the forward strand.
GAGAGCGTCCGGAGCGACGTCGTCGGGCTCCTCTTCCGCCTCGAGCCCCCGCCGGACGTGGCGAGCCTCGCGCCGGTGCAGCACTTCGTCCCCGAGTCCGAGTCGGGGGGGGGCGGCGCCCACCGCCCGGCGCCCCCGGGGCCCGAGGTCCGGGACGCGCGGCGCGAGGCCCTCCAGAGCACGAACGCGCCGCCCGCCGAGCAGAAGCCCGCCGCCTCCGGGGACACGGTCGGCCGCAACGACCCCTGCCCGTGCGGCTCGGGCAAGAAGTACAAGAAGTGCCACGGGAAGTGAACGGCGCCCTGCGCCTCGCCCTCCTCGTCGCGCTCGCCGACCTCTACTACCTCCTCTTCCTCGCCCTGGTCGCGCCGTTCCTCCTCGTCCGGCTCGCGACGAGTTCCCGGTACCGGGAGGGGTTCGCGCGACGGTTCGGGCTGTTCGTGGCCCCCCGATCCGGCGAGCGCCCCGCGGTCTGGGTCCACGGGGTTTCGGTGGGGGAGATCCTCGCGGCCCGGGGCCTCATCGCGGAGATCCGCCGCGGGCGGCCCGAGATCGAGGTCGTGCTCACGACCACCACCCGGACCGGCCACGCGGTCGCCCGCAAGACGTACCCCGACCTCGCGGTCCACTACTTCCCCGTGGACCTCGGCGGATCCGTCCGCCGCGTGTTCCGGCGGCTGCGGCCGAGCCTCCTCGTGCTCGTCGAGCTGGAGCTGTGGCCGAACGTGCTCCTCACCGCGCACCGGCTCGGCATCCCCGTCGCGGTGGTGAACGGCCGGATCACGCAGCGCTCCTTCTCGGGCTACCGGCTCATCCGGTGGGCCCTGGCGCCCGGGCTCTCGCGGCTCGGGTCGGCGTGCGTCCAGACGTTCGCCTACGGCGAACGTCTGGTAGCCCTGGGAGTGCCGGCCGACCGGGTCCGCGTGACCGGGAGCCTCAAGTACGACGCCGTGGACGTGACCCGGGCCGAGGCGGAGCGGGAGCGGACGGCCGCCCGGCTCGCCCTCTCGCCCGAGGACCGCGTCCTCGTGGCCGGGAGCACCCACCCGGGCGAGGAGGCCCCCGTGCTCGCCGCCCTGGCCGCCGCCCGGGCCCGCGCCCCGGGGGCGCGCCTCGTCCTCGTCCCCCGGCACCCGGAGCGGGTGGCCGAGGCCGAGGCGGCCGTGCGGGCGGCCGGGGAACGCCCGGTCCGGCTGACCGCGCTCGATCGGTCCGAGGTCGCGCCGGCTTCCGCACGCGGCGCCGTCGTGATCGGCGACACGATGGGGGACCTCGGGTCGCTCTACGCCGTGGCGACCGCCGTATTCGTGGGGGGGAGTCTCGTCCCCCACGGCGGCCAGAACGTGCTCGAGCCGGCCGCGCTCGGCAAGCCCGTGGTGGTGGGTCCGTACACGTTCAACTTCCGGGAGCCGGTGGACCTCCTCCGCGGGGCCGGGGCGCTCGAGGTCGTCCCGGACGGGGCCGCGCTCCCCGCGGCGCTCGGGGCCCTTCTCGCGGACCCCGCCGCCGGCGCCGAGAGGGGCGCCCGAGGCCGCGCCGCCGTGGAGGCCGCCCGGGGTGCGACGGGGCGGACGATCGCCATCTTGCGCGAGGAGTTCCCCGGCCTCCTGGCGCGGAACGGGAGTCCGTCGTAATCTCTGCGCCCCCCGGCAGGGGGGGGAGGGCGGCCGTGGCCGTCCGGAAGGGACGTGGGATGGCAAAGGGAGATCGGTATCTCTTCTCGTCGGAGTGCGTCTTCCCGGGACACCCGGACAAGGTCGCGGACCAGATCTCGGACGCGATCCTCGACGCCCACCTGACGGCGGACCCGGCGGCCCGCGTCGCGTGCGAGACCCTCGTGGGCCCCCAGCTCGTCGTCGTGGCGGGCGAGATCACGTCGAATGCCGCGGTGGACGCCGAGAAGGTCGCCCGGGAGGCGGTCCGCGCCGCGGGCTACGACGACCCCGAGCTGGGATTCGACGCCAAGAACGCCCGGGTGATCGTCCACATCTCGGCCCAGTCCCCCGACATCGCGAAGGGCGTGGACGAGGACCCGGCCAAGGCCAAGGACCAGGGGGCCGGCGACCAGGGGATGATGTTCGGCTTCGCGACCGACGAGACGCCCGAACGGATGCCTCTCGCGATCACCCTCGCCCGCCGGCTCTCCCGCCGGCACGGGGAGCTGCGGCGGTCTCGCGAGATCCCCTACTTCCGCCCGGACGGGAAGTGCCAGGTCACCGTGGAGTACGAGGACGGCAGGCCCCGCCGCGTCCACACGGTGGTGTTCTCGAGCCAGACGGCCCCCGGCGTGCCGATCCAGAAGATCCGCGAGGACGTGATCGAGAAGATCGCCAAGGTCGCGATCCCGAAGGAGCTCCTCGACGGCGACACCGTCTACCACGTGAACCCGACGGGCGTCTTCGAGAAGGGCGGGCCGGCCGCCGACACCGGGCTCACGGGCCGCAAGATCATCGTGGACACCTACGGCGGTTCGGCCCCGCACGGCGGGGGCGCCTTCTCCGGGAAGGACCCCTCCAAGGTGGACCGGAGCGCCGCGTACGCCGCGCGCTGGGTCGCGAAGAACATCGTCGCGGCCGGACTGGCCCGCCAGGTCCTCGTCCAGGTGGCCTACGCGATCGGCGTCGCCCGTCCCGTCTCGGTCCACGTGGACTGCGGGGGTACGTCCAAGGTCCCGCAGCCGAGGATCGGCGAGGCGGTGGCCAAGGTGTTCGACCTCCGACCGAAGGCCATCATCGAGCGCCTGAACCTCCGGCGGCCGATCTACCGCGCCATCGCCCGGGACGGCCACTTCGGGCTGGACGGAGAGTCCTACACCTGGGAGAAGACCGACATGGCCGAGGCGCTCAAGAAGGCCGTAGGAAAGTAGACGTTTGTCGTCTGTCGTTTGTGGTTTGTCGTTCGTGGAACGGCAACGGTAAACGACAAACCGTAAACGACAAACGGAAGGAGCCCTCATGCCCCCCAAGACCGCATCGAAGCCTGGGCAAGCCGTCCCGAAGGGCGACGTCTCGGCCCCGCAGCGGGCCGACGAGGGGATCCGCCGGATCGAGTGGGCGGCCCGCGAGATGCCGGTGCTGCGGCTCATCCGGGACCGCTTCGCGAAGGAGAAGCCGCTCGCCGGGGTCCGGATGTCGGCCTGCCTCCACGTGACGGCCGAGACGGCGAACCTCGCGAGGACGCTCGTCGCGGGCGGGGCCGACCTGGTGCTCTGTGCGAGCAACCCGCTCTCGACCCAGGACGACGTGGCGGCGGCGCTCGTGGAGAAGGACGGGATCCCCACCTTCGCGCGGCGCGGGGAGGACCACGACACCTACTACCGGCACATCGTCGCGGCACTCTCGCACGCGCCGACGATCACCATGGACGACGGGGCGGACCTCGTCTCCACGATCCACTCGAAGTACACGGACCTCATCCCGAAGATCCGCGGGAGCATGGAGGAGACGACCACCGGCGTGATCCGCCTCCGGGCCATGGCCCGGGACGGGGCGCTCAGGATCCCGGTCGTCGCGGTGAACGACACCCCGACCAAGCACCTCTTCGACAACCGCTACGGGACGGGCCAGTCCACGATAGACGGGATCCTCCGCTCGACGGGGGTGCTCCTCGCGGGCCGGACCTTCGTCGTGGCCGGCTACGGCTGGTGCGGGCGGGGCCTCGCCGCGCGCGCCCGCGGCATGGGGGCCCAGGTGGTCGTGACCGAGGTGGACGCCGTCCGGGCCCTCGAGGCCGTGATGGACGGCCACCGGGTGATGGCGATGGCGGAGGCGGCGCCGCACGGCGACCTCTTCTGCACGGTCACCGGCGACAAGGGCGTGCTCCGGCGAGAGCACTTCGAGAAGATGAAGGACGGCGCGATCCTCTGCAACTCCGGCCACTTCAACGTCGAGATCGAGATCCCGGCCCTCGAGGCGATGGCGGAGGAGGTCCGGAAGAACGTCCGCTCGAACGTGGACGAATACCGGCTGAAGGACGGGCGGAGCCTGTTCCTCCTCGGCGAGGGCCGGCTCATCAACCTGGCGGCGGCCGAGGGACACCCCGCGGCGGTGATGGACATGAGCTTCGCCGTGCAGGCCCTGACGACCGAGTGGGTGGCGAGGGGGAGGGAGAGGCTCCCGGCGAGGGTCCACGAGGTCCCCGCCGAGATTGACGCCGAGGTCGCCCGCGTGAAGCTCCGGGCGCTCGGCGTGCGGATAGACACCCTCACCAAGGAGCAGGACGAGTACCTGAAGTCCTGGAAGGAAGGCACGTAGCCTTTCTTCTGGCCGTAAAGGCCCTTGACGATCTCCGGGAGGCGGCCGGCGGGACGCCACTCGGGCACGGCGCTTGAAATGGGGAGGGTCGGGAGGCGATGATCGCCGCCCCTGGCTCGTCCGGGCCCGAAGGAGGTCCCATGGTCCGCAAGGTCGCCGCGTTCACGCTCGTCGAGCTTCTGGTCGTCATCTCGATCATCGTGGTGCTCGCCTCGATCATCACGCCGGTCGCGATGACCATCGGGCGGAAGGCGAAGGTGGTGGAGTGCGGCACGCACCTCGGGGAGCTGGCCAAGGCCATCCACCTCTACTACGACAGCGTCGGGAAGGGGAAGCGCTACCCGCCCCACGACGGGGCGAAGTTCGTGGCGTGCCTCTACCGGACCGGGACCGTGAAGGAGTCGAGGCTCTTCCTCTGCCCGGCGGCCCCCGAGGACGAGAACGACGACGGCGCGCTCCTCAAGGGGGCGGAGGCGGACCCCGTGAACGAGGGGGCGATCTCGTACGCCGGGAGAAGGAACACGCCGAAGTCCCCCGTGAGCATAGACAACCTCATCCGGCGGGAGGTCCCCGAATCGCGGATCGCGGTCTTCTGCGACCGGATCCGGTCCGGGGGCGACCAGCCTACGACCAACCACGGCGACACGATCGTCGTCTCGTTCCTGGACGGACACGTCGAGAACCTCTCCGTCCGGAACCACCTCGGAGGCGAGCTGCGGTTCGGGGACGGCGCGAAGGAGCCCCTGAACCAGATGGTGAACGACTAGCCTCCTTGACGGGCCGCGGAGGCCCGGGGTAACTTGCCTCCCCTCACCCCCGGGGCCCGCGGTTGCCGCGGGCGGGAGGACCTGATGCGACGCGTCCTCGTTCTCGGCGCCCTCGCCCTCGCCTGCGGTCTTCTCTCCGGCGCGCCGGAGGCCTCCGCCACCGAGCGGTGGCGGCTCGAGTTCAAGCACGAGCGGCCGCAGAAGATCGTCTACGTCGC
>JAKEIC010000171.1 GCA_022614695.1 Planctomycetales bacterium
GGGCGCCCTCGGCCGACCGTTCCCGGGCGCGCGCGGCGAGCAGCCGGGGCGCCCGGGTCCGGGCGATGGCGAGGGCGTCCGGGAGCGAGAGGTGGTCCCCGAGGGTCGGCCCGGCCCCCTCGCCGGACGTGGGCGAGGCGAGGACCACCGGGGCGAGATCCACGGGCGCGGGCTCGGCCGCGAGGCAGCCGGCCACGGGAAGCACGAGGCAGGACGCGACGAACTTGTATGGGGTCACTTCTCCTCCTTCTCCTTCCTCGGGATCGCCGGACACGGCGTCCCGTGGGTACAAGTGCAGGTCCCCGCGGCCGCCGCGGCGCACGGCTCGCCCGAGACGCCGCAGAGGCAGCCCGTCGTGGGCGCCGGGACGCCCAGCTGCCGCACGTAGGCGACGAGGGCCTCCAGGTCCGCGTCGGGCAGATCCACCGCCGGCATCGAGGGGGAACTCCCGAGCGGCCGGCCTCCCTCGCGGATCAACCGCCGGAGCCTCTCGTCCGAGACCTCGGTCTGGCGCGCCGGGTCCGCGAGGTTCGCGGCCCGCCAGTCCCCGGTCGCGAGATTCGGTCCCACCCCCCGGCCGGTCTGGCCGTGGCACGCGGCGCAGTGGTCGAGGTAGAGCTTCTGGCCCCGGGGCAGCGCGTCGCCCCCTCGGGCGGCGCGGTCGGCGGTCGCGTGCGCCTCGCCGAGGTCCTGCGCACGCTGGCGGAGGGCGGCGGCGGCGCGGGCCTCGAGGCGCTTGCGCGCCGCGGCGGCCTCGGGGGCTCCCGCCGCCCCGGCCGGACGGGCCGTCGCCGCGATCGGACGGGCCGCGGGATCGAGCGCCACCGTCACGACGGCCCGGCGCCCCCCGGCGAGCACGGGGGACGCCGCCGCCGCGGAGGGCCTCTCCGGGTCCCCCGCCAGGAGGAGGTCCACGCGCCTCTCGGAGGCCGCGGGAGGCTCGCCGATCGCGCCCGCCAGCTCGCGGGTCCCCGCGTCCCCCAGGACGACCGTCGCGCGCGCGACGGGACCCGGGACCGGGAGCACCCGGTCGCGCGGCTCGTGGAGCGTCCGCAGGAAGGCCACGACGTCCCAGGCGGCGAGCCGGTCCAGGAGGTCCCCGAAGGGCGGCATGAGGCGCGAGAGCCCGAGCTCGGGTCCGCCCTTCTCCACGAGTCGCACCAGGTCCCCGTCCGACCGCGAGGCCATGGCGACGGGGTCCGTCAGGTCCCGCGGGGAGGGCCGCAGGACGGCGGCCGACGGCCCGTCCCCCGCGCCCCCGGCCCCGTGGCACGAGGCGCAGTGGATCGCGAAGAGCCGCGCTCCGTGGCGCGGGTCCCCGACGAGCGGGCCCGGGGGCGGGGGGCCGATCTCGGGGGGCACGGCGGCCGCGCCCGGGGGCGGCGCGTCGGCGACCCCGCCCCGCCGCGAGACCCACCACGCGGCGGCCGCCGCGGCGAGGGCGAGGGCGACGGCGGATCCTGCCGGCACGCGCCTCACTTGCGGCCCGCCTCCTTTGCCGCGTCGCGCGGGACGGGCGGCGGATCCGCCAGGTCCGGGAATCGCGACAGGTCCTTCACGACCCCGAAGCGGAACTTCACGTGGCATCGCAGGCAGGCCCACGCGTCGGTCTCGCGCCACCCCGCCCGGGCGGCGCCCGCGTCGCGGGAGCGCACGGCCCGGCCGAGGGCCGCCAGGCGGCGCTCGTAGTCGGAGGCGAGACCTCGGAACTCCTCCAGCGCCTCCTCGTGCTTGTGGAGGGAGAAGCGGGGGAGGAGGCGGGCCGTCTCCGAGACGGGCCGGAGGGCGTCGGCCGCCCGCGAGAGGTCCACGGGCTCCGCCGCGAGCGCGGCTCCCAGGTCGGCCCACGCCTCTCCGGTCCGGACCATCGCCTCGTGCTGCGCCGCCATGGGAAGGGTCCCGGCGTCCCCGTGCTCGTGACCGGTCCCGCTCCCGCCCCCGATCCCGGCCCCGGGCGCCGCGTTCCCGCCGGATCCCACGGGCACCGTGAACCACGCCACGGGCGCCCCTTGCAGGCCGGACGGGATCCCCACGCGGATCGGGATCGGCCGCTCCGGGAGGACCTGGAACGCGCGGACCCCGCCGACGGCGTGGAGGACCCTCCTCTCGGGCGGCCCGGGCTCGCGCGAGCGGTCGAGCGTCCAGGTCCACGCCTCGGCGGGCGGGGCCGCGCCCTCGGGCGGGCGGACGACGAACCGGACCGGGGCCCCGACCACGGGGTCGCGCGGCGTCACCTCGAGGGTCCACGTCGCGCCTCCGGCCTCGGCGGTGAGGACGAGCGCGCCCAGGTACTTCGCGGGGTCCGCACGGAACGCCCGCAGGCACGATTCGTTTCAGAAGTAGTACTTCCGGCCCGCGTGCTCGTGGATGAATTTCGCGGTGTCCACATCCACGGCCATGCCGCAGACGAGGTCGCGCTCCTCGTGAGCCCACGCGGGCCCGTTGAGAAGGGCGACGAGGACGACCGCCACGAGGACGGCGAGTCGCGAGAAGCGTTTGAGAGCCATCGGACCTCCTGTCCGCCGGTCGGCGGACGAACGGCCCCGGGGCCCCGAGCCTCGGGGCATCGAGAGGAGGTCCTAGAGGCGGAGGGGGACGGGGAGGCGCGGCGGAGGGGCCGGGGGGACGGCCGGACGCGCCGCCGCGCGGACCGCCGCCGACTCCTGCGCGGCCTCGGCGAGGCCCGTCGTGGCGGCCGAGCCCGCCTTCGGGACCGGGTCATCCGCCGGCGCGAAGACCGGGAGCGAGCGCAAGGCGCGCGCGCACGAACAGCCGGACTCGGGCCCCGCGGACGGCTCCTCCGCGTGAGGGCCCGCCTCGCAGGCGCAGCAGGGTGCGGTCTCCGCTCCCGCGTCCGCGGCGCCCGGCGGCTGGCAGCAGTCGCAGCCCCCGAGCAGGCAGCAGCAGACGGGCAGCCCGCCGAGGGGAAGCGCGAGTACGAGCAGGACCGCGAGGGCGGTCCCGATCGTCCGGCGGGCGGCGCTTGTAGGACCGAGACTCACCTTGTCTCCATTCCCAGTATACGCGCGGAGACGGTCCCGCGCTGCGTCAGGGCTCGCGAGCCCCTACTTCCCCCGCCCTGCCGAGGCGCCGGCCACTTCGTCGAGGAACCTCCCGAACACGCCGAGCGAGTCGTGTGGACCGGGCGCCGCCTCCGGGTGGAACTGGACCGCGAAGAGGGGGGAGTCCTTGCCTCGGAAGCCCTCGCAGGTCCCGTCGTTCAGGTTGACGTGCGTCGGCTCCACGATCCCGGGGAGCGAGGCCGGGTCCACCGCGAAGCCGTGGTTCTGCGTCGTGATCTCGACCCGTCCCGTCTCGAGGTCCTTCACCGGGTGGTTCCCCCCGTGGTGGCCGAACTTGAGCTTGAAGGTCTTGCCCCCGAGCGCGAGGCCGAGGATCTGGTGGCCGAGGCAGATCCCGAGGATCGGGAGCTTCCCGAGGAGGTCCCGCGCCACGCGGATGACCGGGGCCACCGCGGCGGGATCCCCGGGCCCGTTCGAGAGGAGGAGGCCATCGGGCTTCCAGTCGAGGAGGAGCCGGGAGGTCGTCGAGGCGGGGAAGACCCGGACCGCGCAGCCGGCCCGCGCGAGCGTGCGCACGATGTTCTGCTTCACCCCGCAGTCCACGACGGCGACGCGGGGATGGGATTCCGCCGCGCGGGGAACCCCTCCCGGGAGGAAGGGGTCCGGCCCCGGCGCCGCCACGTCGTACGGCGCGGCGCACGTCACCTCCGAGGCGAGATCCCGCCCCTCGAGTCCCGGCGCCGCGGCCAGGCGGGCGCGCAGCTCCTCGACCGGCGCGCCCGTCGTGTCGAGGAGCCCCATCAGGGCCCCGTGCACGCGCAAGCGCTTGGTGAGCGCGCGCGTGTCCACCTCGGAGAGGGCCGGGATCCCGAGCTTCACGAGCCAGGGGCCGAGGTCCTCCTCCGCGCGGTAGTTGCTGCGGACGGTCGAGAGCTTCCGCACGACGAACCCGGAGAGCGCCGGGCGGGCGGCCTCGAAGTCCTCGGCCGTCACGCCGTAGTTCCCGATGAGGGGATAGGTCATGGTGACGATCTGCCCGCGGTAGGAGGGATCGGTGAGGACCTCCACGTACCCGGTGAGCGAGGTGTTGAAGCAGACCTCGCCCACCGCCGTGGCGCGCGCTCCGACGGAGGTCCCGCGGAAGGAAGATCCGTCGGAGAGGAGCAGGACGCCGGACATCGCGGGGATTCTCGCGCGGAACCCGGGGGGCGACAAGCGGTATTCGCGAGGGCCCTTGGCCACGCCGAGCAGCCGTGCTAGCGTGGCCGGCATGCGTGACGAGGCGCGACCCCGGAGCCGGACCTGGATCTACGCGCTCCTCTTCCTCACCGCCGTCATCCTGGCGGGGGTGGGCGCCGTGGGGTGGTACTACTCGATCGAGGTCGTGGCGAGGGTCGAGGTCACGGCGCGCCGGACCGTGAGGGGCGTGGAGCTGGTCGTCGTCCGGACGATGAGGCCCGGGAGCCTCCGGGGCGAGCTGGCCAAGGAGTTCGAGCTCGCGGAGGCCAAGACCGACTCGGGGACGGCGCTCCGGGCCTCCGAGCAGGGCTCGAGCTCCCACGACTCCCTCTTCTCCGCGCGTCAGGAGTGGCGCTTCGTCTACGCCGACGCGGACAAGGAGGCGAAGTCGCTCTCGGTCTCCGGCACCCTCACGGTCGGGGACCGCAAGGAGAAGGTGCGAGAGAAGGCCGTCCCGATCCGATAGGATTGTGGAAGGCCGCATGAAGGCGCTGTCTCGCGGCGAGGGCGAGAGGACCGCGTTGGGTTGCGATCCGGGGCATCGACCCTCGACCACGCGCGGGCACCTGCCCTACATCGTCGCGGTCCTAGGCACTTTCGCCGTGTTCATCGCCGGTTCGGTGCTTCTCCTGGACACCCCTGGCTACTCCTCCACCGAGGTGTCGGCGAGCAGGGGCCCCTTCGGCGTGACCGTGCGGGTGGTCGCGACGGCGATCCTCGCAGCGGACGCTGCGAAGGCGTCCTTCGCCCTCGACGAGGTCTTGGATCCCGAAGGGAGGCTGTTGAAGGTGCAATCCGTCGTGCAGGACTCGGCCGACGTCGGCGTCGGCACTCGGGCGGCCTGGCTCTGCCATCTCCCCGACGTGCCTCCCGATGTCCGGACCGTCCTGGTGAGGGGCCGGCTCTGTCAGGGTCGGCGCTCCGAAGCCGTCAACGTGCCGGTCCCGATCCGATAACCGAAGGAGATCGGGAGATCTCCTGGGGAATCGCTTCCTCGGCAGGGCGTCCCGCCGGACGCGGCGGAGCCAGAGGGGACTCGGGAAGGGGTGGACCCCCCCTACCGGGATCCCGCACCTCCTCCCTCGCCACGCCCCTCACTGAACGGGGGGGGCGTGGTGAACCGACCGAGGAAGGAGTTGGTCGTCCCGGGGTGACCGTTCCTCGTACTCGTGACCGGACTCGGCCTCGGACTCGAACCCGAGATCGGAGCGCATCCGATCCTGAGGGGGACTCCCCGATCTCCCTAGCCACCGCGAGTGTCTCGGATGAGGGATCCCACCTCCCGGGCGACCTCCGCGGCCGACGCCGGACGGCGCGCCGGGTCCGGATCGGCCAGCCGCGCGACGAGGCGCGCGAACTCGGGCGGGACGCCCGGGATCCGCGAGAGGTCCGGCGGCGCCGCGACGGCCGCGAACAGGAACTCGAGGACGGTGGACTCCTTCCCGACGCCCGGGTCCCGCCCGGTGGCCGCGTAGGCGAGAGTCATCCCGAGCCCGAAGAGGTCCCCGCGAGGGTCGTCCTCGAGGGCCCCCGCGAGGCGCTCCGGGGGGATGTAGCCGGTCGTCCCCGCCACGCGCCCCGGCGCCGTGAGGCGGGCCGCCCCCCTCTCCCGAGAGAGGCCGAAGTCCACGAGCGCCGCGCCGCCATCCGGGGCGAGGAGCACGTTGTCGGGCTTCACGTCCCGGTGGAAGACGCCGACCGCGTGGACCGAGGCGAGGATGTCGGCCAGCTCGGCCGCCAGGCGGCCGAGGGCGGGCCACCCGATCGGGCCCTCGCGCGACACGCGGCGGCGGAGGGTCTCGCCGGGTAGGAGGTCCATCGCGAAGAAGAGGCGGGTCCGGTCCCGGCCCCCGGCACGGAGCCTGGGGACCCGCGGGTGCCCAAGCCGGGCGAGGAGCCGCGCCTCGTCGCGGAACCTCGCGACGGCCCCGCCGTCGCCCTCGAGGTCCTCCCGGAGGACCTTCACCGCGGCCGGGCTGCCCCCCGCGGTGTCCTCGGCCCGGTAGACCGTCGCCATACCGCCTCGGCCGAGGACCTCCCCGAGCCGGAACCGGCCTCCGAGCAGCTCCGCGGTCCTCATGCGAGGGCCGTGAAGAGCGAGTCGCATGCCGCGCGGCTTCGGGGGTCCCCGTCGCGCCCACCGTCCGGCATGCCGGACACCAGCCCGGGCCTGTCCGGCCCACCGGACGGTCTTCTCGCCCTCCGTCATGGACTGTCCCGGGCCGGCCGCGGCACGGCCGGTGCTCTCCTTCGCGCTGGAGGTGCGAGAGCCATGGAGCCGAACTCGAAGACCCTGGCGCTGGACCAGACCCTCGGAGCGGTGTGCCACGAGATCCGGACGCCCCTCACGGCGCTCGTCGGGGCGCTCAACCTGCTCGGCGAGGGCAGCCTCGGATCCCTGAACCCGGACCAGAAGGGGTTCGTCCAGGTGGCGATCCGGAACGGCCGGCGGATGCAGGCGCTCGTCACCTCGATCCTGTCCTCCTCGCGCGCCGCCCGCGGAGGTTGGCCGGTGGACGCGGTGCCCGCGAACCTCGCGAGGCTCTCGGAGGCAGGGATCGCGGAGGCCCTCGAGGCGGCGGGGGGGACGCGGGATCAGGTCTGGGTCGAGGTCGCGGGCGGGATGCCGCTCGTCTCGGCGGACCTCGAGGGGATCACGCGGATCGTGAAGAACCTCGTGGCGAACGCCCTCCGGTTCAGCGCGCCGGGCGGGACGGTGCGGATCGTGATCCGGAGCGAGCCCGGGACCGGCGTGCTCGAGGTGACGGACGGCGGTCCGGGGATCCCCGCCGAGGACCGGGAGTGGATCTTCGGGCGGTTCCACCAGGTGCCCCACGAGCGCGGGGGGAGGCCGCGCGGCGGGCTCGGCCTCGGCCTCTTCCTGTCGCGCACGATCGCCCACGCCCACGGCGGGGAGATCGCCTGCCTCTCCCCCGCGGTGGGATCGCCGGGCCCGGGACCCGGCACCACGTTCCGGGTGACCCTCCCGCTCGACC
>JAKEIC010000172.1 GCA_022614695.1 Planctomycetales bacterium
CCGAGCCGTGGACGACGGGTGCGGCGCCTTCCTGACCGACTTCGGCCTCGCGAAACCCGTCGTGACGGGCTCGAAGCTCACGAAGACCGGCCAGGCGCTCGGGACCCCGGCCTACATGTCCCCTGAGCAGGCGCGGGGCGAGATCTCGACTCTCACCCTCGCGACGGACGTCTGGAGCCTCGGCTGCGTCCTCTACGAGATGCTCGCGGGTTCCCCTCCCTTCGAGGGCGAGACCTCGGCCGCGGTCGTGGGGCAGGTGCTCCTGGCTGAGCCGCCCTCCTTGCGGAGGCTCCGCGACGACGCGCCCGCCGGGATAGAGCGCGTGCTCCGCTCGTGCCTCGTGAAGCGCGCCGGGGGACGGTACCCGACTGCCGCCGACCTGCGAGAGGATCTCGCGAGGATTCTCCGCGACCGGGCGCCCCTGGGACGGTCCGGCAGGCGCCCGACCTGGGCCGTCCTCGCCGGTGTTGCCCTGGTGGTCCTCGCGGTCTGGGCCGCTCGACGCGGCCCGTCGAACCCGGAAGAGACCGGCCGCGGGGAAGCGGCGGCCCCTCCCGCCGAGCCACCGCGCCGGCGGGCCGAGGCCCTGGCCTCTCGCGCCCGTCAGCTCCGGGCCGCCGACCCCGAGGCGGCGCTGCGGTTGCTCGACGAGGCCGCCCGCTCGGCGGGGGCGGACTCCGCGCTCCGACGCGAGAGGGCCGAGGCCCTTCGGACCGCCGGGCGCTGGCGCGAGGCCGAAGCCGAGTACCGCCTCCTCCTCCAGGCGGCGCCCCTCGACCAAGCGTTGCGGTTCGACGCGGCTCTCACCCGCTGGGTGGGTCGCCAGCTCAGGTACGACGACCTACCGGATCCCCGCGAGGCGCTCGAACAGGCCGCGTCTGCCGGCTCGGGGGGCGACGCGAGCCTGGCCCGCGCCATCCTCGCCTACCAGGAGAGGCGGTGGGACGAGGGTGAGCGCCACTTGGCGGAGGCGCCCGACGCGTGGGCGACGTGCATCGTCCGGGCGCTGCTTCGCCACCACGAGGGGGACGGGAGCCCGGAGGACCAGCGGCGGGCCGTCCGGGACTTCGACCGGGCGCTCGAACTCGGGCCCTGCGTCCCCTGGCTTGTCGCGGAGCGGGCGCACGCCCGCCACCTGGCCGGGGACCACGCCGGCGCGGTCGGGGATTACACGGAGGCGCTGCGGCTGGACCCGTCCTACCGGTCGCTCCTCGCCAACCGCGCGGCCTCGAAGTTCCGGCTGGGCGACCTGTCGGGGGCCCTCGCCGACTTCGACGCCGCGCTCGAGGCGGATCCTCGCGATTGGATGGCGCTGTCGGGACGCGGCGCGGTGCACTGTGCGAGGGAGGACTATCCGCGGGCGATCCGCGACTTCGAGGCGACGTTGGTCCTCGCGCCGGACGACTACAAGTCCCACGGCGGTCTCGGAGGGGTCCTCTTTCTCGTCGGCGACCACGCCCGGGCGATCCCCCACCTGCGGGAGGCGCTGCGGCTCGCGCCGGCCGATCCGACCGTCACGGAAGGGTATCGGGAGCTGCTCGCGGGCTGCGAGGCGAGGCTCGCGGGGGCGCGCGAGGGGGGGCGCTAGCTTCCGACGGCTGCCGGCTCGGCCGCCGGGGCCCGCGCCGGCTTCGGCGGCGGCGGGCGCGAGACCGTCGGCCCACGCGCCGTCGCCTCGGCCCATCCCAGCTTCTGGATGCTCCAGCCGGGGGTGCACTCGTACTTCGGGTTCAGGCCGCACGCCGAGCACGAGCCGGACCAGCAGCCGGGCGCCGTCTCCTCGCGCCTTGCCTTCTCGAGGTCGCGGGCGAGCCACCCCTTCGTGACGCCGGCCCCGAGGTGGTCCCAGGGGAGCGTCTCCGAGGCGCTGCGGCGCCGCGCGAGGTAGAAGGCGGGGTCGAGCCCCTCGGCCGCCATCGCGTCCCTCCAGCGCTCGAGACGGAAGCCCTCGGACCAGCCGTCCATCCGGCCGCCGGCTCGCATGACCCGCTCCACGACCGCCCCGAGCCTCCGGTCCCCGCGCGAGAGGATCCCCTCGACGCCGGACCACTCGGCGTCGTGGACCTTGAGCCGGACGTGCCGGTCGCGGACCCGCCCTCGCAGGAACGAGGAAATCTCCCGGATCCGCTCCGGTCCCACCTGCGGCTCCCACTGGAAGGGGGTGTGGGGCTTCGGGACGAAGGGCGAGATGGTCGCGTTCACCCAGCCGGGTCCCTTCCCCGCCTCGCGCCGGAGCTGGACGAGCCTCTCGGCCATCCGGGCGATCCCGTCCACGTCGTCGTCCACCTCGCCGGGGATCCCGATCATGAAGTAGACCTTCACCTGAGACCAGCCGGCCCGGTAGAGCTCGCGCACCCCGTTGAAGAGGTCCTCGTTCAGGATCGGCTTGTTCACGATGCGGCGGAGCCGGTCGGTCGCGACCTCGGGGGCGAGCGTGAGCCCGGACTTCCGCACCTCGCCGAGGGCGTGCGGGAGCGTCGCGAGGATCTCGTTCACGCGGAGCGACGGGAGCGAGAGCGAGACGGAGCGGTCGCGGAAGCGCTCGTTCAGGAGCCCCATGAGCCGCACGAGCTCGGGATAGTCGCTCGAGGAGAGCGAGGTGAGCCCGATCTCGGAGAGCCCCGTGTTGCGGTAGGTCTCCTCCGCGAGCCGCACGAGCTGCTCGGGCGGGCGGTAGCGCATCGGGCGCTTGGTGTAGCCCGCGTGGCAGAAGCGGCAGCCGTGGACGCAGCCGCGCATGATCTCGAGCGTGATCCGGTCGTGGACCACGTCCACGTACGGGACCGGCGGGGCGGTCGGGTAGGGCGCCGCGGCGAAATCGTGGACGACGGCCTGCGGGACGCGGCCCGGGACGTCCGCGTGGCGCGGGAGGACCCGGCAGACCGTGCCGTCCGGGTGGTACGAGACGTCGTAGAGCGAGGGGACGTAGGCCCCCTCCACCCCGCGGGCCACGGCGCGCAGGAAGTCCTCCCGCCGCGAGCCGGTCCGCTTCCTCTCGGCGACGAGGTCCAGGAGCCTCGGGAAGCACTCCTCCCCGTCCCCGAGGAGAAAAACGTCCACGAAGTCGGCCACGGGCTCGGGGGCCGTCGTCCCCGGGCCTCCCGCGACGACGATCGGGTCCTGCTCGCCCCGCTCCCGCGAGCGCAGGGGGATCCCGGCGAGGTCCAGCATCGCCAGGAAGTTCGTGTAGAGCGCCTCGTACTGGAGCGAGACCCCGAGGACGTCGAAGGCGCGGACCGGCCGGTGCGACTCGAGGGAGAAGAGCGGGATCCCCGCCGCCCGCATGGCCGCCTCCATGTCGAACCACGGGGAGAAACAGCGCTCGGCCAGGGCGTCCGGGCGCCGGTTCACGATGTCGTAGAAGATCTTGAGGCCGAGGTGCGACATCCCGACGCCGTAGGTATCGGGGAACGCGAGGGCCACCCGGACCGCGCGGCGCTCCCAGTCGCGGACGACCTGGTTCCTCTCGCCGCCCACATACTGGGCGGGGGTCTGGACCTGCGGCAGGAGCCGCCGGACCGCGCGGCCGAGGGTGTCGGGCACGGCCATCGGGGGCATGGTAGCAGAATCGGGACCCCGTCTTGTTGCCCCCCGGGGCCTCTGCTATCTTCCCGCCCCCGCCGCTCTCCGAGTCCCCATGGCGACCCCCTCCGACGGCGAAACCACCTTCGAGGCCCTGTTCGACGCCGGGAACGACCCGCAGTACATCCGCTCCCTCGATGGGTCGCGGTTCTACCGTGTGAATCGGGCGTTCGAGGCGCTCCTCGGGTACTCCCGCGAGGAGCTGGAGGGGGGCAAGGTCGCTCCCTCCGACGTAGTCCACCCCGACGACCGGGCCCGCTACTCGGAGGTCCGGGTGGAGCACTCGGAGGCGCAGGAGCGGCGATACGACCTGCGGATCCTCACCAAGACGGGGGAGGCGAAGGACATCGAGTTCTCCGTCCGGCGCGTGGCGTTCCAGGGACAGCCCGCCGTCCTCGGCTCGGCCCGAGACGTGACGGAGCGCCGACGCCTCGAAGCGCAGCTCAAGGAGGAGATCGCGATCCAGCGCCGCAAGACCATCGAGGCGGCCAAGGCCTCGGTCCGGATCTGGCAGCTCACGGAGAAGATCCGGAACGCGCCGAAGCTCTCGACCGCGCTACTCGACGCGGAGACCGTGGACGAGTGCCTGCGCCGCGCCGCGGAGATCCTCACCGACCCGGACGGGCTCAACTACGCCCGCGTGACGATGCACCTCGTCGAGGGCGACACCCTGGTCCAGCGCTGGCCGGCCCCCAAGGAGGGGCCCAAGCGGCGGCGGCTCGCCGGGCGCCACCGGCTCGCGCGGCTCGCCCGGGGAGAGGAGGAGATGTCGGAGACCCCCGGCCAGGTGCTCCTCCCGCTCCGCGGCCACGGGAGGGTCCTCGGGGTCCTCCAGATCGCCTTCGAGGAGGACGAGCGGGTGCTCTTCGACGGCTCGCAGACCGTCCGGACCGGCCAGCTCGACATCGTGCGGACGCTCGCGAACTCGCTCGGGGTGATGATCGAGAACGTGAGGCTCCTCGAGGAGGTGCGGCGCCAGACGGTCGTGGACGAGCTGACCGGGGTCTTCAACCGCCGCTACCTCGACGAGAAGCTCCGGGACGAGGTGAAGCGGGCGCGGCGCTACAAGCGCGATCTGTCGCTCCTGATGATGGACCTCGACCACTTCAAGCCTGTGAACGACACGTTGGGCCACGCCCAGGGGGACCAGACGCTCAAGGAGGCCGCGCGGATCCTCAAGAGCCAGAGTCGCGAGATAGACGTCCTCTGCCGCTACGGGGGGGACGAGTTCACGCTGCTCCTCCCCGAGACCGACGTCATCCGAGCGGCCCAGAAGGCCGAGAGGCTCCGCGCCCGAGTCGAAGCGAACTCGTTCACGAACCAGTCGGACCCCCAGAAGGCGATCCGGCTCTCGCTCTCGATCGGCGTGGCGGCGCTCTCGGCCGACGTGTCGGACGAGGGGACACTCCTCAAGCGCGCCGACGAGGCCTGCTACGAGAGCAAGCGCTCCGGGAGGAACCGGGTGACGGTAAAGTGAGCTCGACGCGGCGACACCCTTCGGCAGGCTCGGGGCACGGCGGCGACGGGCGACGCGGCGAGGCGCCGGCGGGGAAAGTCCCTCCGGTGGGACGGGAGATCCACCGCCCCGGTTGACCGGGCGTGGCTTCCGCCCTAGTCTGGTCCCCCCGGGGCGCGGGACGGCTCCCGCGGGGGGGGGGGGACCTTGTTGACGCTGGCCGACTTCGTCGGGCAGGCGCAGGGGCTCCCGCTCGACGGGTTCCTGACGCGGTATCCGCACGCGTTCCTCCTCCTCGAGTCCACCGAGGCGAACCCGGTCGAGGAGACGGGCCCGAAGACCCACGACCCGAACCGACCGACGACGGCCTCGACGCGGGACAGGCCGCGGCCTCGCGTCCCTCCCGGCGCGAAGCCCGCGGATCTCGTTTTCCCGGCGACCAAGGCCCCCGGGTCCCCGTTCCAGCAGATGATCACGATCGGCCGGGCCGGGATCAACGACGTGGTGCTCAAGTTCGACTCCGTCTCGAAGTTCCACGCCTACCTTGCGAAGGACGCCGTCACCGGCCGGTACTTCGTGGCGGACGCCGGCTCCACGAACGGCACCCTCGTCAACCGCAAGGCCCTCCGCCGGGGGGACAAGAGGGAGCTCGGCGACGGCGACCGCCTGTGCTTCGGGGGCGACGTCGAGCTGAGTTTCTTCACGGCCGAGGGCCTGCACCGGGCCCTTCCCGCGCTCGCCCGTCGGCTCGCGTGGGTTAAGACCTAGGGCGCCTCCAGCCTCTCCAGCGCCGTCCCCGCGGCGATCGCGAGCGGGAGGGCCGGGCGGCTGGCGAGGAGGGAGCGCAAGGGCCCGACCGCTCGTCGGTCGCGGAGCCTCGCGAGGAGGAGAGCCGCCATCGCCCGGACGGCGGCGGAGCGGTCCTCCCGCAAGGTCTGGAGCAGGGCGTCCCCGGCCGACGGATCGCACCAGGTGAGCGCGAGGGCCGCGGCGGTGCGGACCGCAGGTTCCCCGTCCTCGCGGAGGCGCGCCCGGAGCGCGCCGCGCAGGAGATCACCCCCGAGCGCTCCGCAGATCTCCGCGAGCCGGGCCCGCCGGCCCGCGTCGTCCTCGGCGGCGAGCCGTTGCGCCAGCAGGTCGTCGCGCCGGGGGTCGGCGACCGCGGCGATCTCGGTCACGGCCCGTGCCCGGTCGCCGGGTTCCGCGGCTCCCAGGGCCCGCGCGAGGAGCGGGGCGAGCGTCGCGCGCGTGAGGGTCGCGAGCACGTGCCATCGCAGGCTCTTCTTCATCGGGACGGGCTGCGCGAGGAGCGCCCGCAAGGCCGCGAGATCCTCGGCGCGGAGCACCGGAGGGTCCCGGGCCGCGAGGACGAAGCACTCGCGCACGGCGTTCCACCGGGTCCACTCGCGCCCATCGCGGAGGTTCGAGAGCAGCATGGCCCGCAGCGCCTCGAGCCGCGCCGCCTCGTCGGGGATCGCCTGGACCCGGAGGTAGCCCCGGAGGACCTCGAGGCGCTCGTCTCCCTCGGGGTTCCCGAGCGCATGGCGCGCGAGGTCCCGATAGCGGCCCGAGAGGCCGGGGTCCGAGAGCGCCCCGAGGAAGAGGAGCAGCTTCTCCCCGGCGCGGTAGCGCCGCGGGTCGGACGTGAGGACGAGGACCGTGGCGCCGGGCTTCTCGTCGCCCTTGAGAACCTCCTCGAGCCGCACGTGCGCGACCGTGACCGTCTGGAGGGACCGGACCGACTCGACCGCGCCCACGCCCACGAGCGTGGCGCGTGCGAGTTCCTCGCCCGTGGTGGAGGCGGTCTCCTCGTCGGGGCCGCCCGCGCTGGCGGGAGCCGCGACGAGCGCCAACACGAGCCCTAAGCCGCGCATACCCGAAGCCTCTCGCGGACCCGTCACGGTCTCGTCTCCGTCCCGATACACTCCGGGAGGTGGCCCGGTACGTCCTCACACTCCCGCAGGCGGCGGCGCTCGGGTCCCCGGCGGTGGCCCGCGTGGGCGGGAAGGCCGCGGCGCTCGCGGACCTCGCCGCGCGCGGGTTCGCGGTCCCGCCGGGGGCATGCGTCGTCGCGGAGGCGCTCGAAGAGGCGCTGGACGGCCGGGGGGGTCTCCCCCCCGACCCCGAGGCCGTCCGCCGGGCGATCGAGGAGGCTCCGCTCCCCCCCGGGTTCGGCGAGGAGGTCGCGGCGGCGGCGCGCGCGCTCGGGGGCGGGCCGCTCGCCGTCCGTTCCTCGGCGCCCGACGAGGACGCGGCGGGGCGCTCGGCCGCGGGGCTGCACGAGACGGTCCTCGACGTCCCCCCCGGAGCGGTCCTCCCGGCGATCCGCCGCTGCTGGGCCTCGGCCGTGTCGGCGCCCGCGCTCGCCGACCGCGCCGCCCGGGGGATGCCGGCCGGCCGTCCCGCGATGGCGGTGCTCGTCCAGGTCCAGGTCGCCCCGCGCGCCGCGGGCGTGCTCTTCACCGCCGACCCCCTCACGGGGGACCGGACCGTGGTCGTGGTCGAGGCCGTGCCCGGCCGCGGCGAGGGGCTCCTGGCCGGGAGCCGCGAGCCCGCCCGCGTGGTCCTCGATCGGCGGACGGGGCGCCCGCGTTCCCCGGACCCGGGGCTCCTCCCGCCGCGCGTCCTCCGGCGCCTGGCGGACCTCGCGCGGGCGGTCGAGGCGGCCCGGGGCGGGCCGCAGGACGTCGAGTGGGCCCTCGTCGCGGGGCGCGTCCTGCTCCTGCAGTCGCGCCCGATCACGGCGCTGCCGCCCGTGCCCTCGGCGGCGCCGGGCCGGTTCACGATCCTCTCCTCCGTCAACGTCCGGGAGACTCTCCCCGGCCCGATCTCGGCGCTCGGGTACGACTGGTTCGTCCGGTTCGCGATGCCGGCGCTGGCGCAGAGCTTCAGCGGGCTCCCCGAGCGCGCCTTCCGTCGCGAGCGCCCCCTGGCGCTGTTCCGCGGGCGGATCTTCTTCGACTTCGGGCCCGTCCTCCGGATGCGCGGGGGCGCGCGCCTGCTCCGCGCGGCGCTCCTCGACCTCGACCCCGGCCATGTGACCGTGCTCGACCGGCTCCTCCGGGACCGGCCGGACAGCCCGCGCCCCGCCCTCGCGACCCGCGGCGCCTGGGAGTCGGCGGCCCGCGCGGCGGTCGCGCTGCCCCGCGTCCTCGCGGTCCTCCTCCGGAGCGCCCGCGATCCGGACCCGAGCCGGACGCTGCGCCGCGAGATGGACGCGCTCGTCGCCCGGTTCCCGCCGGACTCTCCGCGACCCGCGGCCGCCGCGGCGGCCCTCTCCGAGGCCTCCTGCCGGCTCGCGATCCTGCGCGGGATGGGCGCCGTGATCGGCGGCACCGTCCTCGCCCGGCTCGCGGTGGCGCTCGCCTCTCCCTGGCTCGCGCGGCGGGCTCCCGGCGACCGGCCCCTCCTCGGGGCGCCGGGAGCTACGGGGGAGGCGGGGGGGACGACCACCCACGCACGGGACCAAGCGCTCGCGGCGCTCGCCCGCGAGATCGCGGCGACGCCCGGAGGCCGGGAGACGCTCGTCCACGAACCCGCCGACCCCGCCGGCCTCCCCCCGCCGGCCCGGGAGGCCCTCGGTCGGTTCCTCGCCGAGCACGGCCACCGGGGCCACGGAGAGTTCGACATCGCCGTCCCGCGATGGGGCGAGGATCCGCGGTTCCTCCTGGCGGCGCTGCGGCCGCTGCTCGGGGAGCCGCCGACACGGCCCCCGCCGGCCGGGGGCCGCGAGGACCCGACCGCAAGCCTCCCGCGGCCCGTCCGGGCCCTGGTCCGCCGGCTCCTCGCACGCGCGCAGCCCGGGCTCCGGCTCCGCGAGGACACCAAGGAGATCTGCCTGCGGGCGCTCCAGAGGATCCGGGACCTGGCACGCGCCGCCGGAGGCGCCCTCGCGCGCGCGGGTCGCCTCGACGCCGCGGACGACGTCTTCTGGCTCACCTTCCGGGAAGTGGCCGTGGCCGAAGCGGGCCTCGGCGGGGACCTGCGAGGGCCGGTGGCCTCGCGCCGGGCCGGGGCGGAGGCGGCGGGGCGCTGGCCATCGCCGGAGGCGGCCTCCTCGGCGGGGGCCGTGGGAGACGCCGCGCCGGCCGCCGCCGCCGAGGGCGTGCTCCGGGCCGTCCCCGCCTCGGCGGGGCGGGCCTCGGGCCCGGCCCGCGTGATCCGGGACCCCTCCGAGGCCGGCCGGCTCCGGTCCGGCGAGATCCTGGTCGTCCCGCGTGCCGACTCGGCCTGGACCCCTCTCTACCTCTCGGCCTCCGCGGTGGTGATGGAGGTGGGAGGCGTCATGTCCCACGCCGCGGTGGTCGCCCGGGAGCACGGGCTCCCGGCCGTGGTTGGGGCCCGGGGCGTCTCGGAGATGGTCCGCGACGGGGACCTCCTCGAGGTGGACGGAGCCGCCGGGACGGTGCGGCGGGCGGACCGGCGGCCCCTCGAGGCGGCCCGGCGCGCGCCCTCGTACCCGCCCCTCCCGCCCGAGGCCCCCCCGGTGGTGTTCCTCCGGGACCCACGACCCGGGGAGTGGCCGGACCGGCTGGCCACCGCCCTCGGCCGGGAGAGGATCGTCCGCTCCGAACTCCCGGAGTCGGGCCCCTCGGACCTCGTGGGCGCGGGTGGCGCGGCCGCGCGGGCGCTCGCGCTCGCCGCGACCCGTCCGGACGCGGTCCGGGCGGTCGTGGCGGTCGCGCCGGACTTCCGGGGGTCCTGGCCCGGCCTCCCCGTCCTCGCGCGGGCCCTGCTCACCTCCCGCCCTCCCCCGCCTGGAATCCTGCGCCGAGTCCGGGTTCCGACCCTCGTCCTGGCCTTCGGCCGCGACCTCGTCGTGCCGCCCCGCGCCGCCGCGGCCCTCGCGCGCCGGATCCCCGGGGCGCGGCTCCTCGTCCTCCCGGGCCGCCCGTCCGCGGAGAAGGCGACCGAAGCCCTCGCCGACGCGGTCCTGGGCTTCCTCGCTAGCCCTTGTACTTCTTCCTGAACCAGATCTCCCAGTCCTCGATCTTGTCGCCGAGCTTCTCCGACTCGCCCGCGATCGCCCGGAGCCCCTCGATCAGGGCGGCCTTCACCGGGTCGGTCACGCCCGCCTTCCAGAGATCCAGCAGCAGGCGCGCCTCGTCCTTCGCGCCGTGCAGCCCGAGAGCCTTGAGAGCGGCGAGCTTCCCGGGCCCCTCGGGCTTCTTCGCCGCCTCGGCGAGCACTCCGAGGACCGCCACCGTCCTCTGGCCCTTGTTGCTGACGGCGCGCGCCCGCAGGCCCTCGAGGACCTTCTCCGTGATCTCCGGCTCGTCCCTCTTCAGGAGCCACTCCGCCACCGTCCGCGCGTCCGCGTCGGAGCCGTACTTCGCGAGCCCGCGCCCCAGGGCGCCGACCGCAAGGACCGGCAGGTCCGTGGCGTGCAGGGCCTCCATGTAGAGCTTGAGTGTCGGCTTCTCCTTCTCCCCGATCGGGTTCGAGGTGGCGGTGTCGTTCAGGAACGTCACGCAGAGCAGCGCGTTCGTCTTGGCGTGGGCGTGCGGCAGCGCGTAGATGGCGAGGCAGTCCGCCTCCTTCTCGAGGATCGCCTTCGGGATGTCCTCGACGCGGCGCCGGAGCGAATCCGTCGCGGCGTCCGACACCGCGGCGTCGGCGTCGGCGACGAGCTTGAAGAGCATGTCCACGATCTTCACCTTCTCCGTGTCGTCCTTGGCGGTGATGTGCTGGCTCTCGGCCGCGGCGAGGGCCCGGACCTTCGGGCTCTTGTCCTCGAACGCGGTGAGGATGTCCTTGGTGCCCGTCTCGTCGTAGACCCGCTTCGTGGTGTTCTCGCGCGTGTCCCGGATGGCGATGAGCGCGTTGTAGCGGACGAACTCCGGGGACGAGCCCGTCAGCAGCTCGCCGCACTTGGGATAGACCCCCTTCGGGTAGACGAGCTTCCCGAGCGAGAAGGCGCCGAACTCGGAGACCCTCTCCCCTTCCTCGGAGAGGAGGGAGACGAGCGCGGCGACGATCGTGTCCCGCTGCTCCTTCAAGTCGTTCGAGTGACCCAGCGTCATCGCGGCCGCGATCCGCTTCTTGGGGGGAGCCGACTTGTCCCCGGCGAGGGCGAGGAGCCTGTCCAGGATCTCCGTGCGCCGCGCCCAGGCCTGCTTCACGGGCTCGTCGTACTTCGGTTCCCACATGACCTTCTCTTCGACCCAGACGTGCTCCTTCTTCTCCTTGTCGTACTTCTTCACCTTCACCGTGAAGTGGTACGGGTCCGCGGGGACCGTGAATTTCTCGAGCTCCGCGATCAGGGCGTTATGCTGCCGCCGCTTGCCCTCCATCACGAGGTAGACCGCTCCCCCGCCGAGCCCCAGGATGACGATGAGCAACAGGAGCTTCTTCATCCGGATCGGACTCCTTTCGAGGGACGGCGCGCCGGGCCCGACGCGAAGGTGAGGATCGTAGGCGGGGTCCTCTGGAGATTCAAGCGGCGCCTTCCGCCGCCTTCCTCTTCCGCACCGCCTCGGTGAGGGCCGGGACCACCTCGAAGAGGTCCCCGACGATCCCGTAGTCGGCGACCTTGAAGATCGGGGCCTCCGGGTCCTTGTTGATCGCGACGATCACCTTGGAGGTGCGCATGCCCGCGAGGTGCTGGATCGCCCCCGAGATGCCGACGGCCAGGTAGAGATTGGGCGAGACGGTCTTCCCCGTCTGCCCCACCTGGTCCGAGTGGGGCCGCCAGCCGGCGTCCACGGACGCTCGCGAGGCCCCGACCACGGCCCCGATCTCGCGGGCCAGTTCCTCGAGGATCCTGTAGTTCTCGGGCCCGCCCATCCCGCGTCCCCCCGAGACGATGATCGAGGCCTCGGTCAGGTCCACCGTCCGCCCCGCGGCCGTCTCCACCCCGACCACGCGGCTCCGCGCGGGGCACGGCGGGACCTCCACCCTCTCGACGGCCGCCGGCGGACCCGTGGGGTTCCCGGCCGGGAAGACGTTCGGGCGGAGGGTGAGGACGAGCGGCGCTCCGGCCGACCGCACGCGGACCCGCGCCTTCCCCGCGAAGACCGGCCGGGTGGCCTCGATCTCGCCGTCCGTCACCGCGAGCGCCACGCAGTCGGCGACGAGCCCCGCGCCGAGCCGGGCCGCCACCTGCGGGGCGAGGTCCTTCCCGAGGGAGGTGGCCGCGAGGAGGAGGGTCCGTGCCGAGACCCGCTTCGCCACCTCGGCGGCGGCCGCCGCCCAGGCCTCGCCGAGGTACGCGGTGTACGCGTCCCCCTCCACCACGAGGACCTTCGTGGCGCCGTAGCCTCCGAGGGCCGCCGCGGACTTCTCGATCCCGCTCCCGAGGGCGGCGACGTGGAGGGGGGCCCCGAGCTGCCCCGCGAGGCGCGCCCCCTCGCGCACGGTCTCGAACGCCGCGCGACGGAACTGGCCCTGCCGCTGCTCCGCCAGGACGAGGACGCTCACAGCGCCTTCGCCTCCTCCCGGAGCAGCCGGAGCAGCTCCGGGACCGCCTCCTTCCCCTTCCCGACCACCTTTCCCGGCGGCCGGACGGGAGGCAGCTCGAGGGCGACGACCCGGGTCCGCGGCGCCAACGGCGGCGCGGGCCGAATGTCCACGGGTTTCTTCTTGGCCGCCATGATGCCCTTCAGCGACGGGTAGCGCGGCTCGTTCAGGCCTTTCTCGGCCGTGACGACTGCCGGGAGCCTCGCCTCCACGACCTCGGTCGCGCCCTCGATCTCGCGGTGGCCCCGCACGAGCCCGTCGCCCAGCTCGAGCTTCCGCACGAACGTGAGGACCGGCCACCCAAGGAGCGCCGCGACGAAGGGCCCGACGCCGGCCGAGTCCGAGTCCACGGACTGGCGGCCGAAGAGGGCGAGGTCCGGCCCGATCTCGCGAATCGCCCCGGCGAGCGCCTCCGCGACAGAAGAGACGTCGCGGGCGTAGGCGGCCCTGTCCTCGAGGAGCACCCCGCGGTCGGCTCCCATCGCGAGGCAGGTGCGGATCTCCTTCGCGGCCTCGGCGGGCCCGAGCGAGACCACCACCAGTTCGGAGCCCGCGAGCTTCTCCCGGATCCGGATCGCCTCCTCGACGGCGAACTCGTCGTAGGGCGAGACGATCCACTCGACCCCCTGCGGGTCGAGCGAGACCCCGTCGGCGGCCACGCGCACCCGCGTGTCGGTCGCCGGGACACGCTTCACGCAGGCGACGAGCTTCATGGGAGAGGGCGCGCGATTCTACCAGTAATCCTGGCGCGGCCAGGGTCGCGGGCGCCGCGCCAGGATTACTACCCCGTCAGCTCCGGCATCTTGAACCCCTCCCCCAGGTACGTTCGTCGCACCTCCGGGTGCTCCACGATCGCCCGGGGGGGGCCCTCGGCGATGATCCGCCCCGCGTCAATGATGTAGCTCCGGTCGGTGATGGCGAGAGTCTCGCGGACGTTGTGGTCCGTGAGGAGGACGCCGATCCCCTTCGCCCGCAGCCCCCGGACGATCCCCTGGACGTCCGCGACGGCGATCGGGTCCACGCCCGCGAACGGCTCGTCGAGGAGGATGACCGCCGGCTCCAGCGCGAGGGCCCGGGCGATCTCGAGCCTCCGGCGCTCGCCGCCCGAGAGCGTCTCCGCGCGCCGCTCGCGAAGGGAGGAGAGCCCCAGCTCCTCGAGGAGCGAGCCGGCTCGCTGCGCGCGGTCGTTCCGCC
>JAKEIC010000173.1 GCA_022614695.1 Planctomycetales bacterium
AGGTGGGGGCCGCGAGGTCGCCCTTGGCGAGAAGGGCCCCGTGGACGCTCTCCCGGTACCTCCGGAGGTCGTCCGAGGGCATCTCCCGGGGGCCCATCTTCTCGGCGTCGGCGTGGCAGCGCCCGCACGTCTCCGGCACGTTCCGGGCGTGGACCGGGCTCCGGGCGTCGCGCGGCCCGAGAATCCCGTGGGCGCCGTGGCAGTCCACGCAGGTCGCGGCGCCGTCGTCCCCGCGGAGGAGCACCGCCTCCCCGTGGTGGGAGGTCCTGTAGCGCGCCAGCGCGTCGGTCGGAAGCCCGGTCGGGTTCATGCGCCGGACGTCCGCATGGCACGTGCCGCAGGTCTCGGGGAATGCCGCCCGGGGGATCTTCCCGCGATACCCGGTGCCGGGCCCCTTGGCGGCCGCCGCGCCCCGCGCGGCGGGGTCGCCCCCGTGGCAGGCCTCGCACGCGACGGCGCCCCGGGCGTGGGGCGTCCCCTTCTCGGCCTCGGCCTCCTTCGCGTGGCACTCGACGCAGCCGGAGGGGCGGGCCTCCTGCGCGCGCGCCGCGCGGGCCGCCCCGAGCACGAGGACGAGCACGAGGACGAGCTTGGGCACGGGGACGCGCCGGAAGCCGCTCCTCACTTCTTGGACGCGTCCCCTTCCCTCGGCTCCGGCCAACCCCCGCACTCGGCCTTCGTGCAGGCGCACTTCTCGCCGCAGCCGCACTCGAGCGCGGCGATGTCGGCCTCGGTCCGCTTCTTCCGCGGGTCCCAGTGGCGGATCTCCTTCAGGCGATTCTTGAAGCAGAACCCCTCGAAGGAGGGGCTCTCCGTGTTGTGGCACTTGAGGCACGTTTCCACGGGCGGGCGGGCCAGGATCTCGCCGGCGGGCAGCTTCACGAGCGCCTTCTCCTTGTCGTCTCCCGAGCCCCCCTCCTCGCCCGCCGCGGCCATCCGGGCCTTGAAGTGCTTCTCGCCGGGGCCGTGGCACGTCTCGCACTGGACCCCGAGCTTCGGATCCCACTTCTTGTCGAGCCTCTCGGCCGGCTCGCCGTGGGCCGTGACGTGGCACCGGAGGCACTCGGGCGCCTTCTGCGGGTCGGGGATCCCCTTCGCCTTGCCGATCTCCTTGGCCTTGTCGCCTCCGAGGACCTCGAAGGCCTTGGCGTGCTCCGTCTTCTGCCAGACGGCGAAGGCTTCGCCGGTCTTCTTCGCGTTGTGGCACGACTTGCACTTGGCGGCGCCGATGAACTTGACCGGCTTCTCCTCCTTCTTGGCCTGGGCGCGGACGGGGCCCGTCGCGGCCCAAGCGGCCGCGAGGGCGGCCAGCGCGGCGGCCGCGATCCCCGCGATCCGTCTCATGGAGCACCTCCGGCCCGCATGCTACCGTGCCTTGTGCGACACCGGCACGTTGTAGTCCCGGGTCGTCCCGTGGCAGACGGCGCACGACTCGACGCCGAGGCCGCTCGTCTGGAGGTCGGCGTGCGCCTGCGCCGACGAGGAGTCGTGGCAGGAGAGGCACACGGCGCGCCACGACCTCACGGGCGAGCCCTGCGATGTCGGGTGGTCCCGGTTCGAGGGCTCTTTCCAGGCGACGTTCGTGGACCCGTGGCAGACCGTGCACTGCCGGACGCCGCCCGGCATCGCGGGGAAGCCGACCTCGTCGTAGGTGTGGGCCGTGAAGTTGTTCGGGTAGGCCGAGGCGCCGAATCCGTTGACGGTGTAGGTCGCGGCGTTCGCGAGGTCGCTCCCGCGGTGGATCTTGTGAAGCATGTTCCGGAACTGGATGGTCACGCCGGTGGTGGCCGGGGCGTTCGCAGCGGTGTAACGCGCCCGGTCCTCCGGGGCGCTGGTCCCGTGGCAGAGGATGCAGGTGTCGAACCCGCGCCGGCTGCCCCCGTGGAACATGACGTTGTCGTGGCACGCGTTGCAGTTGGCGGCCGAAGAGATGAAGGAGTAGGGGGTCATGGTCGTCGCCGATCCCACGAGGATGTCGCGCGTCCCGGCGAGCGAGGTCCCGCGGTAGGTCTGGGTCTCGGAGAAGAGTGTCACGGTCACGTTCCGGTAGCCCCAGAGGCCGACGGTGTAGGTCCCCGAGACGAGGCTCTTCCCGGTCCACTCGCCCCAGGTCTCGTCGAGGTCGGGCGAGTCGTTGAGCGGGGGCGGGTAGACCGAGGGGACGAGGAAGTCGCTCGTGTAGGAGACGACGACCGCATTGCCCGCTCCGAACTCGGTCACTTCGGTCACCTGGCCCGTGGCGGCGGTGAGCGTGTAGTCGGTCGTCACCGTCATCGTGGTGAGGGTCACCTCTTGGACGGTGCCGTTGAGGGCGTGGGCGTAGCGGAGAGGGGGCGAGAGCCAGAGCCGGTTCGTCCCGTCCACGAGGGTCACCTGGGTGTACTCCTCGGTCGCCGTGCCGTCATCCAGAACGACGTAGTCATTCCGGGCGAAGCTCGCGACGCTCGCCACCGTGACCGTGTTCGTGAGGGCGGCCGTGGCGGCCGAGAGGGTCGTGTTGCCCCCCGCGGTCGCCGTGCGCACCCGGACCGTCGTCGTGGCGCCGGTCATGTTCCAGTGCGGGGTCCGGGCCGTCGTGAAGGTCTCTCCCGCCGTCGCGGTGGAGAGCCCGACCCTCTCGAGGACGACCGGCTCCGGCAGGTTGATCGTGTAGGGGGCCGATCCCGTGAGCGCGGCGACGGGGATCGAGGTCGAGAGGAGGAGCTGCCGATTCGTCGTGGGCCCGGAGACCACCACGCTCATCGAGGCGACCGAGGAGGGCGCGACCGCCGCCCCGGCGTCGTCGGCGATCGAGAGCGTCACGGCCACCTTCTCGCCCGGATCCAGGGTCCCGTCCCCGTCGTTCGTCCCGGCCTCGACGGCCGAGGTGACGGTGATGTTCAGCCCGGGATTCAGCGCCGCGTTCTTGAGGGGGTGGAGGTGCGCATCGTCTATCGCGAGCGTGCTCCCCGATCCCGCGTGGCAGAGGACGCAGGAGGAGTCGTTCGTCTGGGCGGCCATGGTCTGCCCGTTCGAGACGTAGAGCCGGGTCGGGTCCCAGTCGTCGTGGCAGCTCTGGCAGGCGCGGCGGGAGGGCTGGGTCTTGTAGAGGTTCCCCTGCGCGGCGCCGGCGTGGCACGAGGCGCAGTTCGTCACGCCCCTCCGGATCGTGTCCTCGAGGGCCTGGTTCGCCGCGGAGAGCGACGAGTGACCCTGGTCCCGCGGCATCGGGTGGGACAGGTGCGGCCACTCGGGGTACCCGACGGTCGAGAAGTCGTGGACGGAACTGCCGCCGGCGATCTGGTAGGGGACCGGGGTCGCCGAGTAGTTCCGCGAGCCGTCCGTGTTCGTCGCCACGCCGAGGACCGAGGGAAGATGCGCCCCGTTGTGGAGCTTGTGGATCAGGACTCGGAAGTCCGCGCTCCGGCCCGGGGTCCCGCCCCCGAGCGTCGGGTTGTTGTTGTCCTCGGCCCCGGACGTGTGGCAGAGCACGCAGGCCTTCACGTCCCGGCGAGTCCCGCCGTGCTCCCGCACGCTCTGGTGGCAGCGGTTACAGTTGCTCGTGAGGACGACCTCGCGCGGCTGGAGGGTCGAGGCGCCGTCGAACAGGAAGTCGGCCGTCGCCTCGCCCGGGTCCTTGTAGGCGACCCCCTCCACCGTGTAGTTCCAGTAGGCCCGGATGTAGACCGTGTAGGTGCCGGCCAGCAGCGCCTGCCCCGCCAGCTCCCCGTCGCCGGCCCCGAAGCTCGTCGTGTCGTTCACGGGGGCGGCGTACGTGGAGGGCATCGCGACCGGGAACGTGTACCGGTAGGACCCGTTCCCGAGGTTGACGGAGGCCGTGAGCAGGTCCGACTGCTCGGTGATGACCCGCTGGTAGTTGAACGTCGGGCCGGAGACGAGCGCGTTGCCGACCGCCATCTCCTCGAGGTTCCAGGGGGTGCCGTCGTTCTTCCGGATCGTGAACGTGACGGTCGGGGCGCTCCCGACCGCGCTCCCCCCCGTCACGCTCGTGATCGTGAGGACGACTCCCGGCGGGTCGTAGTACTTGTCCCCGCTCGTCGGCGCGAAGGGGACCCCGGCGGACCCGGGCGTCCCCGCGGCGCCGGGGGCCCCGGCATCCCCCCGCGGACCGCGGACGCACCCGGCGGCGGCGAGGATCGCGACGGCGACTGTTAGATGGCGGACCATGGCGTACCCCTCCCCTCTCTGCTCATACGCACATCGCGCACCGGAGCGGCGCGGCGCGCCTCCGAACCCGGCGAGGCCCTCGTCGCGCGGAAACGCACGGGGACCGCGGAGAATCCCGCACCTACCGATGGCAGTCCGTGCAGTTGTCCCCCTTGTCCACGTGCGGGAGCGGCTGTGTCACCCCGTGGCACTGCCGGCAGTTCATGGCGGGCGTGTGGGTCCCGGCCGGGAGCGGCGCGGCGAGGGCATGGCTCGGGGTCCCGGAGTGACACGTCCCGCAGCCCTGCTCCATCCCGAAGTGACACTCGATGCAGTGCGTGTTCTTGGGGCTCCCCCACCCGGCCCGATGGCTCCGGGGCGAGGTCTCCTGGTGGCACCGGTTGCAGGAGGACGTCTCGTGGCAGGTGGCGCAGGCCTCCCGATCCATGGAGGCGAGGATCCCGTGGGCGCGCTCCCGGAAGTGCGGCCCGTGGGAGGACGGCGGCTCCGCGCGGTGGCACTCGTCGCACGCCGACTCCGCGTGGCACAGCTCGCAGCGGTCGGCGCTCGCCTCGCTTCTCTCGCGGACGGTCGCCCCGTGCGCGCGGCGCCAGTTCTTCCTGTGGCTCGCCGGGGCGGTCTCCGGGCGCCACGTCGCGTGGCACGTCGCGCAGTCGTTCGGCGCGCCCCGCTCCGCGTGGCAATCCATGCAGGCGGCCTTGCCCACCCGGACGGCCCCGGTCACCCGATCCCCGGCTGCGACGTCCCCGTGGCACTCGGCGCACGCGAGCCCCGCCTCGGCGTGACGCGCGTGCGAGAACCGGACCTCGTCGGGCACGTCCGCGAGCCGGGCAGAGATCGCCTTCCCATCCGCGAAGAACGCGGCCGCCCGTCGCTCCGGCGGCTTCTCCGCGTCCGTCTCCTCGTGGCAGAGGAGGCACTGCCGGAGCGTCGGCCACCCCGCCTCCACCCTCTCCGCGGCGCCCGCGTGGCACGAGTCGCACTCGAGACCCTCCGCGGCGTGGACACGGTGTGAGAACCCGGGCGGCGGGGTCCAGAGGCCGAGCCCCGCGACCACGGCGCAGCCGGCCGCGGCGAGGAGCGCGAGTCCGACGACCGCGCGCGACCGTCTCAGAAACGCCATGTCGCCCCCATCGTCGCCGTGTGCACGATGTCGTAGTCGTCGTCCTCGTACCGGTACTCGGCGGAGACCCGCAGCCGCTTCGCCGGATCGAGCCGGACCCGCGCGTACCAGGTCCTCACGTGGTCCCTCTCGCGGTCCCCGTAGAGGTCGTACCTCCAGAGGGCGTAGTCGGTCCCGAGCGCGATCCGGAACCCAAGAGGGCACTCGCCGGCGATCTCGCCGCCGGCCGTCCAGAGCCTCCGGCCCTGGCTCTCCCAGGACTCGACCGTCGCGCTCGCGGAGAGGCCGCGGAGGGGCCAGTCCCGTACGGTCCCGGTCGCGTGCCCGCGCGCGAACTCCCGGTTGAAGGGGCCCTCGTCGTCCTCGTCCACGAGGCGGCGGATCGCGTATCCGGCCTCCACGGCGAGGTGCCGGCCGAGGTCCTGCGAGGCGAGGAGGCGACCCTCCCGGTAGGGGAACAGGTCTCCCAGGGTCGAGACGAAGAGGTCGTACTCGAGAGGAGCGAGCACCTGGACCCGGAAGAGCTCGCGGTAGCTCGCCTGCACGCGCAGGTCCCATCCTCCGCCGGCCCCGCCGGCGAGAGGGAGGTCCAGGGCGGCGTCGGCCTCGAGGTCCCGCGCGTGGCCTTCGAGTCGGGTATGGCGAGCATGGAGGCGCAACTGGGGCCAGGGCCGCGCCCAGGCCGCCGCGGCGTAGAGATCCTCCCGGCCGGTCCCGGGGAGAGCCCCCCCGGAGACGTGCATCCAGTCGAGGCGCGCGCGGAGGCCGGAGAGGGGTCGTCCCTCGAGGAAGGTCCCGTAGAGCGTGTCGCCCTCGGACGACGACTCCGTGAGTCGCGCCGCGAGCCCTCCATAGAGGCCCGCCGAGAGGCGCGCCGGCGCGAGGAAATCGTCGGTCGCGATCAGGATCCCATCGAGCGTCGCGAGGGCGGGCGTCTCCCGGAGCGCCTGTCGGCCGACCCGCAGCGTCCGGACCCCCGCCATCCGGTGCGCCTCGAGGTAGGCGTGGTAGACCTTCCCGTTCACGGGGTTCGAGTAGGTGTCGGCGAGCGAGTCGAACGCGTAGTGACCCTCGGTGTCCCGCTCGCCGTCCAGGTCGGCGGAGAGCCTCGCCAGGAGGTGGACCGTGACCGGGTCGTAGACAGGGTCCCCGAGATCGGCGCCGAGGAGGGCATAAGCGTCCTGGTCGGAGTCGTCGGAGTTCCACCGGGCGCGGTAGCGGAGGGAGAGGAAGCCCTGGGCCGGCCAGCCGAGCAGGTCGGAGAGAGGGGAGCCTGCCGGGGCGACGGGGGCGGAGGAGGCCGCCGGTGCCGGCTCGGGAGGCGGCTCCTGCCCCCGAGCCGGCGCCGCGAGCTTCGCCGACAGGGCGATGGAGAGGACGGCGATGCCGCCCACCCGCCGGCAGACCGGAGACGGGACGATAACCCCCACCCTTCCCCCATCGTCGCAAGTCCAGTACCGCTCGCCCTCGCTTTCCTAGCCGCCTCGCGTACCCTTTCGGGGACTGTGAGGGTCCTCGACGGCCGGAGTCCCGTGTCGCCGCCGCCACGGAGGCATCGGTGACGGACGAGCGCGCTCCCGCATCCCGATCCGCCGCGACCACCTCCCCTCCGGGGGAGCCCCGGTCCCTCCGGGTCGCCTACTTCTCGATGGAGGTGGGGGTGGACTCCCGGCTCCCGACCTACGCCGGCGGGCTCGGCATCCTCGCGGGCGATACGCTCAAGGCGCTCGCCGACCTCGGGGTCCCCGCGATCGGGGTGACACTCCTCCACCGGGCCGGCTACTTCGACCAGAAGCTCGACGCACGGGGGAACCAGGAGGAGAGGGCCGTCGTCTGGGATCCGGGGGCCGTGCTCCGGCCGCTCCCGGCTCGCGTCACCGTCGCGATCGAGGGACGCCCCGTCGCGGTGGGAGCCTGGCGGTACGACATCGTGGGGCTCGGCGGCGCGGTCGTGCCCCTCCTCCTCCTCGATACGGGCCTTCCGGAGAACGGGCTCGAGGACCGCGCGCTCACGTCGTTCCTGTACGGGGGCGACGACCGTTACCGGCTCGCGCAGGAGGTGATCCTCGGGATCGGCGGGGTCCGGATGCTCCGGGCCCTCGGCCACGACCGGATCTCCCGCTTCCACATGAACGAGGGCCACTCGGCCCTCCTCGCCGTGGAGCTCCTCCTCGAGGGCGGGGGCCCCGCGCCGAACTTCCCCGCCGTCCGGGACCGCTGCGTCTTCACGACCCACACCCCGGTCGCGGCGGGCCACGACCAGTTCGACTGGGGGCTCGTCGGCCGCGTGCTCGGCGAGACGGGCCCGCTCGAGATCGTGCGGACGCTCGTGCCGGGCGATCGGCTGAACATGACCCACCTGGCGCTCAAGCTTGCGAGCTACGTGAACGGGGTCGCGAAGCGGCACCGGCTCGTCTCGCAGCAGATGTTCCCGGGCTACGCGATCCAGGCGATCACGAACGGCGTCCACTCGCGCACGTGGACGGGGACGAGCTTCGCCCAGCTCTACGACAGGCACATCCCAGGATGGGCGGCGGACCCGTTCTCGCTCCGTCACGCGATCGCGCTCCCTCCGGAAGAGGTCTGGGCGGCGCACGAGGAGGAGAAGCGCGTCCTCCTCGCCGAGGTGACGCGCCGGAGCGGCGCGGCGCTCGACCCGCGGGCCCTCACCCTCGGGTTCGCCCGCCGCGCGACCCCCTACAAGCGGGCGGAGCTCCTCTTCTCGGACCCCGAGAAGCTCGCGCGGATCGCGGGGGAGTGCGGGGGGCTCCAGGTCGTCCTCGCCGGGAAGGCCCACCCCCGCGACGGGGGAGGGCGCGAGATGATCCTCCGCGTCTTCGAGCACGCGCGGCGGCTCGCCGGCCGGGTCCCCGTCGTCTACCTCGAGAACCACGACATGGAGCTGGCGAAGCGCCTCGTGGCGGGGGTGGACATCTGGCTGAACACGCCCCTCCCGCCCCTCGAGGCCTCGGGGACGTCGGGCATGAAGGCGGCGCTGAACGGCGTCCCGAGCCTCTCGGTCCTCGACGGCTGGTGGGTCGAGGGGTGCATCGAGGGCGTCACGGGATGGGCGATCGAGCCCGATGGCGGAGCGGCGCCGGGCTCCGGCGACGGCGCGGCCGAGGCGGCCGGGCTCTACCGGAAGCTCCGGGAGGTCGTCGTCCCGCTCTACCGCGACCGGCGCGACGAGTGGATCCGGCTGATGCGCCAGTGCATCGCGCTGAACGGCTCGTACTTCAACGCCCACCGGATGGCGCAGCAGTACCTGGCGCTCGCGTACGGGTAGCCTCGTTCACGAGAGCTTCGCGAACAGGTTGTTCAGCGCCTCGGCCATCGTCGGGTGGACGAAGATCGCCTCGCGGAGGCGCTCGGCGGGGAGCCCGGCGAGCATCGCCACCTCGACCGCGGCGAGAAGCTCGCCCGCGCCCACGCCGATCGCGGTGAATCCGAGGATCTTCCCCGAGCCGGGCTCGACGAGGGCCTTGAGGAAGCCGCGCGTCTCGTCCGTCTCGAGCGCGCGGGCTACCTCGGCCATGGGCAGCTTCGCCACGCGCACGTCGCGGCCCGCCGCCCGCGCCTCGTTCTCGGAGAGGCCCACGTGGGCGATCTCGGGGTCCGTGAAGACCGTCCACGGGACGAGCCGCCCTCGCGTGGTCGCGCTCCCCCCGCGCAACAGGTTCTCCCGCAGCACCCGGTAGTCGTCGTAGGAGACGTGGGTGAAGGCGGGGCCCCCCTTCACGTCGCCCGCGGCGAAGGCACCGGGCGCGCTCGTCGCGAGGCGGTCGTCCACGCGCACGAAGCCCCTTTCGTCCGTCGCGACGCCCGCCCTCGGGAGGTCGAGCGCGTCCGTGTTCGGGACGCGCCCGGCCGCGAGGAGGAGGTGCGAGCCGCGGAGGGTCCGGGTCCGGTCCCCCCGGCGCACGCGGACGACGGGCCCGTCCGGGCCGCGCGCGGCGCCGATCGCCTCCGTCCCGAGGAGGATCTCGATCCCGTCTTCCCCGAGGATCCTCGCGATCTCCTCCGCCACGTCGGGATCCACGCGCGGGACGAGCTGCGACCCGCGTTGCACGATCGTCACGCGGCTCCCGAACCGTCGGAACATCTGCCCGAACTCGAGCCCGATGTAGCCGCCGCCGAGGACCAGCAGGTGACGCGGGACTTCCCTGAGCTCCATCACCGAGGTCGAGTCGAGGGCCGCGACCGAGTCGAGCCCCGGCAGGTCGGGCCGCGCCGGCCTGCAGCCGGTGTTGATGACGACGAGCCCGGCCGAGAGGGTGCGGACCGGCCCGCCCGGACGGCGGATCTCGACGGTCCGGGGCCCCGTGAAGCGCGCCTC
The DNA here is from genome assembly GCA_022614695.1 of Planctomycetales bacterium. GTDB lineage: Bacteria > Planctomycetota > JAKEIC01 > JAKEIC01 > JAKEIC01 > JAKEIC01. Next base: position 9,627 of record JAKEIC010000173.1, read on the forward strand.
GCCCTCGACGAGCTCGAGTCCCGGTGCGGCCCGGAGTGACTCCTCGAGCCCCCCGCGGAAGCTCTCGACGATCGCACGCTTCCTCTGGCGGACCTTGACCTGGTCCACCCGCACCCGGCCTCCCCGCACGCCGAAGTCGGCGGCCCGGCGCGCGAGGTGCGCGACCCGCGCGCTCGCGACCATCGTCTTGGTGGGCGAGCAACCGACGTTCACGCAGGTCCCGCCGACGTGCCCTCGCTCGACGAGGGCCGTCCGCCGCCCGGCCGCCGCCAGGTCGGTCGCGAGCGGGACGCCCGCCTGCCCCGCCCCGATCACGATCGCGTCGAAGGGTTCGGTCGGCGCCACTCTCGTCACCTCCCCGGGACGGGCTCGAGCCGCAGTGACACGTCGAGCGCGGGAGCCGAGTGCGTGAGGGCCCCCACGCTCACCCGGTCGGCCCCGAGGCGCGCGAGGCGGGCGGCGCGGGCCGGCGTGATCCCGCCCGAGACCTCGAGCAGCGGGAGGCGCCGCCGGCCGCGCTCGCGGACCGCGGCCGCGACGACCCGGTCGGGGACGTTGTCGAGGAGGACGACGTCGGCCCCGGCCGCGGTCGCCGCCCGGAACTCGCGGAGATCCCGCGCCTCGACGATCACCGGCGAGTGGCCCGGGGCGCGGCGGCGGCAGGCCGCCACGATCCGCGGGAGCGCGGCGACGCCGCCCCCGAGCCGGAGGTGGTTCGTCTTCACCAGGGCCTGGTCGTGGAGGTCGAAGCGGTGGTTCCGGCCGCCCCCCGCCCGCACGGCCGCGCGCTCGAGGGCGCGCCAGAGCGGCGTCGTCTTCCGCGTGTCGAGGACGGCGCAGCGGGTCCCGGCGACCGCGTCGGCATAGCGGCGCGCGAGGGTGGCGATCCCCGAGAGCCGCCCGAGCAGGTTGAGCGCGGTCCTCTCGGCCGCGAGCACCGCGCGCGCGGGCCCCCGGACTCTCGCGAGGGCGGTCCCGGCGCGGACGCGCGCCCCCTCCCGGACGAGGGGCCGCAGCCGCGCGGAGCGCGAGACCCGCGCGAAGACCCGCGCGGCGACCGGGAGCCCCGCCACGACGCCCGCCGCCTTCGCGACGATCGTGCCCCGGGCCAGGAGACCGGCCGGCACCGCCGCGAGCGAGGTCACGTCGCCGCGCCCGATGTCTTCGGCGAGAGCGCGGTCGAGGAGCGAGTCCACCGAGCGCCAGGGGACCGCGGGCACGGGGGGAGCGTAGCCGAGGCGTCGCCGGGCCGGAAGCCGCTATACTCCGCCGCGGGTGATCGTCGGCGATCTCATCGAGAACCGCTACGAGGTGACCGCCCTCCTCGGACGCGGCCGCACGGGGATCGTCTACCGCGTCCGCGACCGGCGCACCGGTTCCGACCTGGCGCTGAAGGCCGTCCCGCCCGATGCCGACCCCCGCGCGGGCGCCGAGGGGCTGCGCGCCGAGTACGAGGCCATCGCCCGGGTCTCGCACCCCCGGATCGTCCGGGGGGTCGAGTGGGGAGCGGGCTGGTTCACGATGGAGTACCTCCCCGGCCGGGACCTCGCGTCCGTGGGGACCCTGCCCCCGGCGGAGGCGGCCCGCGCCGGCGCGGAGATCGCGGAGGCGCTCGCCCACCTGCACGGGCTCGGGCTCGCCCACGGGGACCTGACGCCCGCCCACGCGATCCTCGCGCCGGGGGCCGGCGTGCGGCTCCTGGACCTCGGCGGCTCCGTCCCGGGCGCGGACGGGGGCACCCCGGGCACCCTCGCCCCGGAGAGGCTCCGCGGCGCGGCGCCCGACGCGCGGGCGGACCTCTACTCCCTCGGAGCCCTGCTCTTCCGGCTGCTCACGGGGCGGCCGCCCTTCCGCGGGGCGAGCCCCACGGCGGTGCTCCTGCGCCCCCTCTCCGAGTCGCCGGTTCCGCCCTCGCGGGTCTCGTCCGGCGTCCCGCCGGAGCTCGACGCGCTGGTCCTCTCGCTCCTCGCGAAGGACCCGGCGGCGCGTCCCGCCTCTGCCGCCGCCGTGGCGGAGAGGCTCCGGGCGCTCGCGGGCGCGGCGGAGGGCCCGCGCCTCGCGCCTCCGGCCGCCGCGGCCCGGTTCCGGGCGCTCCGCGAGCGCGCGGACGGCCGGGCGAACCGGCTCCTGGCGGCCGCGGCCGTGTGCGGTCCCGCGGCCGACCCGGGCCACCTCGCCCGGGTCGCGGGGCTCGATGCGGCCGCCGCCGCGGCCGCGTCCGCGGCGCTCCACGCCGAGGGCCTTCTCCGCGGATCCTCGGGCGCGCCGGACCCGGCGGACCCCGACTGGAGCCTCCCCTCCGAGGAGGTCCGCGCCGCGCTCTACCTCGAGATCCCCGAGGAGGAGCGCCGCGCCGTCCACGCGCGAGCCGCCGCGGACCTGGCGGCGTCGGCGCCGGCGGGGGACCCACGGCTCGCAGCTCCCCTCGCGCACCACCGCTTCCACGCGGGGGACCCGCGAGGGGCGGCGGCGGCGCTGCGCGGGGTGCCGGCGCCCCTCCCGGGCCTCCCGGCCGAGGCCGCGGCCGCCCTCTGCGAGGCCCTGGCCGCCCGGGGCACGGACCCGGCGGAGACTCTCCGGTTCGCGGGAGAGCACCACCTGGCCGCCGGCTGGCCC
>JAKEIC010000174.1 GCA_022614695.1 Planctomycetales bacterium
GCTGGAGTCGCGACTGTCGAGCTCCCCGCAGTGAGCATTCCGATGGAGGTGTCTGTATTCCTCAGATCGGACACGGAGGTGGACGCGCAGGTCGAGCTGGCGCCGGGGGTCCGCGAGGTGTCGGTCACTCTCTTCAACTTCAATCAGAGGGTCAGACTCCTCGTGGAGGGGAAGGACTCCGCGAGCCGCGAGCTCCGAGAGAGCGAAGTGACCATTCGTGCGCTCGACGCCGCGGGGAGGACGCTCTCTCCCGTCCGCCTCCGGCTCTGGCCTGGAGGGCCGGGCGAGTGGCAGCTGCGCGCGTACGGGCCGGCGGCGACGCGGAGGATCGCGCTCAGTTACCGTGGGCAGACCTTCACCCACGACGCGCCGGATGGTGTCCCGACGGGCTGGCCGGACTGGCGGGTGAGATAGGTCGGGACTGGCCGCGAGCCGCCGCACGCGGAGCAGGTCGAAGATCGCGGCGCACTCCGTGCCCGAGCCTCGAGCGATCTCGCAGTGATGGGCTTTCTCCCGCCCCCGCGGGCGGCCTGCGCCCTCGGCGAGGTTGAGAAGGGCGTTGTCGGCCGCGCGCTTGAGCTGGTCGGCGATCGCCGACTCCCCACCCGGAAGCCCCGCCAGAAACTCGGCCACGTCGCTGAGGAGCGCGAGCGCGACCCGGTGCGCCTCGAGTCGCTCGTGCCTGAACCCGAAGTTCTGATCCATCCGATCCTCCTTCCGAGGGGTCACACGCGCCCCTCGCCGCAAGGTGGGGGCGCGTGGGACTCCGAGGGAGGAGGATCGGGTGGAGGCGGAAGGGAGGAGTTCAGGGGAGGCCGAGATCGGCGGGGGAGGGCGCGGCGGTCTCGCTCCGGCGCGGCGGAGAGGGGCGGGCCCCCGCAAGACCGGACATGCACCCGATCCTCCCCCGCCCTTGACTTCCCGCCCCGAATCCCCATACTCCCTCCCCAACCCCGGCCGGACGGGCCGGGAGACCATGGCAGAAGCGGCCCTCGCGGAGAAGCGGAAGGCGACGATCTCGTCGAACGCCATCCACCCGGGGGACACGGGCTCGGCCGACGTCCAGATCGCGCTCCTCACGGATCGCATCAAGCATCTGACCGAGCACTTGAAGGTCCACGAAAAGGACCACGCCTCGCGCCGCGGGCTCCTCACGCTCGTGGGGCAACGGAGTCGGCTGCTCCGCTTCATCCGAAGTACGGAGCCGGACCGATACCGCGCCCTGATTTCCCGGCTGGGGCTCAGGAGGTAGGCGGGGCCGGAGGGTTCCGAGCGGCGCGGGGGCGAGCCGATGCTCGCCAGATGGGAAGGGCTGGAAGAAAGGGCCGCGGGCGCGACCCCTCCTTCCGAACCTTCCGGTGTCCCACCCGACGCTCGACCTCCGGCCGTCGAAGAGTCGGTGACAGGTTCAGCGGCTAGACCGCACAAGGTCCGGGACCTTCCACTCGACCGGCGAGCCCAGGTGGGCGCGCCGTCCGCACGTCTGTCGCGCCCGAACGCGGGGGCAGTCCCCGCGTCCGCGCGCCCCCGACCCTAAGGAGTTCTCATGCCCAAGGTTCAAGTCACCCGGGAGATCGGCGGGCGCACGCTCACGATCGAGACCGGACGCCTCGCGCGCCAGGCCGATGGCGCGTCCCTCGTCCGCTACGCGGACACCGTCGTCCTCGCGGCCGTCGCCACCGACAAGCCGCGCGACGTGGATTTCTTCCCCCTCCAGGTGGATTACCGCGAGAGGGCCTCGGCCGCCGGGAAGTTCCCGGGCGGCTTCTTCAAGCGCGAGGGGCGCCCGACGCTGAAGGAGACCCTGACGAGCCGGCTCATAGACCGGCCGATCCGGCCCCTCTTCCCCGACGGATACCGCCGCGAGATCCAGCTCCAGAGCTTCGTCCTCTCGGCGGACCAGGAGAACGACCCCGACGTCGTCGCGATGAACGCGGCCTCCGCCGCGCTCGCCGTCTCGCCGCTCCCGTGGCTCGGCCCGCTCGGCGCCGTCCGCGTGGGGCTCATCGAGGGGAAGTTCGTCGTGAACCCGACCCTCGAGCAGCTCGGCGAGAGCGACCTCGAGATGGTGGTCGCGGCGACGAAGAAGAGCATCGTCATGGTCGAGGCCGGCGCGCGCGAGGTGCCCGAGGCGAAGATCCTCGAGGCCCTCGAGTTCGCCCAGGGCCAGTGCCGGCAGATCGCCGAGGCGATCGAGGAACTGGCCGCGAAGGCGGGGGCGAAGCACCAGACGTTCGAGCCTCCCGCTCACGACGAGGCGCTCGAGAAGGCGGTCCGGAAGGCCACCTACACGGACCTCCTCAAGAAGATCCAGACCCACGACAAGCGCGAGCGGCGCGAGGCGCTCCGGGCCTGGAAGTCCGCGCTCGTCGAGAAGTTCACCGACGGGCTCGAGGGCGAGAAGCTCGAGGCGCGCCAGAAGGAGCTGGGCGGCACGGTCGAGAGGCTCGTGGAGGAGGGCTTCCGCGAGCTGATCGTCAAGGGCGTGCGGGCCGACGGCCGCACCCTCGACGGCATCCGGCCGATCACGTGCGAGGTGGGGGTCCTTCCCCGCACGCACGGCTCGTCGCTGTTCACCCGCGGCGAGACGCAGGCGCTCGTCACGGCGACGCTCGGGGCCATTGACGACGAGCAGCGCGTCGAGGGGCTCCACGACGAGTACCGGATGAAGTTCCTCCTCCACTACAACTTCCCCTCGTTCTCGGTGGGCGAGGTGAAGCCGATCCGCGGCCCCGGGCGGCGGGAGATCGGCCACGGCGCGCTCGCCGAGCGGGCCGTCGAGGCCGTGCTGCCGCCCTATGACACGTTTCCCTACACGATCCGGATCGTCTCGGACATCCTCGAGAGCAACGGCTCCTCCTCGATGGCGACGGTGTGCGGGGGGACCCTCGCGCTGCTGGACGCCGGGGTGCCGCTCCGCTCGCCGGTCGCGGGGATCGCGATGGGGCTCGTGATCGAGAAGGGCGAGACCCGGATCCTCTCCGACATCCTCGGGGACGAGGACCACTTCGGCGAGATGGACTTCAAGGTCGCCGGGACCACGACGGGCATCACCGCGCTCCAGATGGACATCAAGAACACCGGGGTCTCGTCGGATCTCATGTCCAAGGCGCTCGACCAGGCCCGCGCGGGACGACTCTTCATCCTCGAGCAGATGAAGGCCGTGATGCCCGGGCCCCGGGCGCAGATGTCGCCCCACGCCCCGCGCCACGTGCTGCTGCGCGTGGACCCCGAGAAGATCGGCGCGATCATCGGGCCGGGGGGCCGCGTGATCAACAAGATCCAGGAGGACACCGGGTCGGAGATCGAGGTGGACGACGACGGGCGCGTGCTCATCAGCTCCGCGACGCAGTCCGGGATAGACCGGGCGCGCGCGATCATCGAGGGGCTGACGACCGTGCCGGAGGTCGGCCAGGTCTACAAGGGCCGGGTCGTCTCGATGAAGGACTTCGGCGCGTTCGTGGAGTTCCTGCCGGGGCAGGAGGGGCTCGTCCACATCTCGGAGCTCGGCGAGGGCTACGTCGAGCGGGTCGAGGACGTCGTGAAGTTGGGGGACGAGATCGAGGTCCGCGTGATCTCGATAGACGACCAGGGCCGCGTGAAGCTCTCGTGCAAGCCGCCGGGCTCCGGCGGCCGCGACGGGGGCGGCGGCGGCGGCGGCGGTCGCGGCGGGCGCGGGGGACCCCCGCGCGGTCGCGGCGGCCCGCCTCGCGGGGACCGGGGCGAGCGGCCGCGCTGGCGGGACGAGCGGCGCGAGCCGTACCC
>JAKEIC010000175.1 GCA_022614695.1 Planctomycetales bacterium
CAGGGCAGCGGCTCTCGCGCGATGCGTGCCGAGAGCGGCTCCCCATCCACCAGCTCCATCGCCACCCACATCGGCTCCGTCCCCTCGGGCGCGGCGTCGAGGACCTTCACGATCCCCGGGTGGTCCAGCGTGCGGGCCGCCTCGCTCTCGCGGCGGAAACGGCGGAGATCGTCCGGTCCCGGCCCTCCCTCCCCGGAGCGGAGGACCTTCAGCGCGACGTCACGACCGTCCCGCGAGTCCCGCGCTCGGTATACCGTCGCAAACCCGCCGCGTCCGAGCTCCGAGAGGATCTGGTAGGGGCCGATGCTTCGGGGCTCCATCCCGCACCTCCCAGGATTCCAGCTTCCGAGTCGGGGGGCAGCCGGTCAAGCGGACACTTCGGCCGAGCCGTCCGGGCGATCGTGGCCGCGAGCGATCGAGAGTCGCGGCTAACTCCCCCTCGCCGAGAGCGCACGGGCAGACCGGAGGTTCCCTTCGACTCCCTTGCGGTCGGGCCAGTCGGGAGGCGCGATCTCCAGGGCCTTCTCATAGTCTTCGATCGCCCCCACGATGTCCCCGAGGGCTCGCCTGGCGTTGCCGCGGTTCACAAGCGCCTGCGTGTAGCGCGGATCCACCGCCAGAGCCGCGCCGTAGTCGGCGATCGCCCCAGCGGGGTCCCCGACAGCCTGCTTCGCGCCTGCGCGGGAGTACAGCGCCTCCTTGCACGCCGGATCCATCGCGAGGGCGGCGTCATAGTCTCCGATCGCCCCCGCGACGTCCCCTGACGATTCCCTCGCAACGCCACGGTTCACGAGCGCCCCAAGGTAGCGCGGATCGACTGCGAGGGCGGCGTCGTAGTCCGCGATCGCGCCGGTGATGTCCCCGGCAGCCCGTCTTGCGAGGCCACGGTTGTTCAGCACCCCCTTGTCTTGCGGATCGAGTGCGAGGGCCACGTCGTAGTCCGCGATTGCGCCGGCGATGTCTCCGGCGGCCCTTTTCGCGAGGCCGCGGTGATTGAGCGCCACCTTGGCGCGAGGATCCAGGGCGAGGGCGGCATCGTAGTCCTCGATCGCCCCCTCGTAGTCTCCGACGATCTGCTTCGCGTCGCCCCGGCTCCATAGGGCTTGCGTCAGGCGCGGATCGATGGCGAGGGCCGCGCCGTAGTCCGCGATCGCCCCGGGGATGTCCCCAACCGACTGTCGGGCGACGCCGCGGCTCACGAGCGCTCTCTTGTGGCGTGGATCAACGACGAGGATGGCGTTCCAGTCCTCGATCGCTCCCGTGGTGTCGCCCAGGAGGTACTTGGCGTGCCCTCGCTCAAACCTCACGTGCGCGCTGGGAGGGCCTCTCTCGATCGCAGCCCCGAAGTCCAGGACCGCCCGCCTCTGTTGTTCCGCCCCGCCCTCTCCAAAGTGGTGCCAGAGGAGCCCGCGCACCAAGCATGCCTCCCAGCCCTCTCCGGCCGCAGCGATCTGGCGCTCACCCTCATCCCACCGGCCCGAGTGGATCGCCAGGATGGCCCTCGCCACCGCGCCCTGCGCCCCCGGTTCGTCACGCGCCACGCCCGTCAGATCCTCCCCCGGATCTCCTACGCCGCCCTCCCCAGCCTGCCGTGCCAGCCAGCGGGTAAGACCCCGACCGAAGCGAGCCCGCACGTGGCCCGCCTCTACCTCGAGGACACGCCCATATTCGGCCTCCGCCTCGAGCCATGCCCCAGCCTCCCGCAGGCAATCCGCCCGGAGTACCCGGAGCCCTAGGTCCCCCGAGGCCGCCGCCAGGGCACGCCGCAGCACCTCCGCCGCGGCAGCCGGGTCGCCCGGCCGGAGTACCGCCGCGCGGGCGGCGAGGACTTCCGCCCCGGGTGCATCGGCGGACGGCGGGGCCAGGGCGGGCGCCTCGCTCTGCCGCCGAGCGAGTGCCAGCCCCCAGACTACGGCAGCCCCCGCTATCCCGGCCAAGGCCGCTCGCCAACGCCAAGCCCCCGGTAGCCGTGCCCGAGGCCTCTGGCCCTGGAGGACCCGTTCCAGGTCGGTCCCGAGGGCTTCGGCGTTGGGATAGCGATCTCGGACGCGCTTCGCGAGGCAGACGCGCACGACACGCTCGAGGTCCGCCGGGATGTCGCTTCGGATTTGGCGCGGTCGCACAGGCTCCCGCACAAGCGCCTGTCCGACCACCGCCGCCGCAGTATCGCCTTCGAAGGGCGGCCGCCCCGCGAGCATCTCGTAGAGGACGCACCCGAGGCTCCAGACGTCAGTCGCCGGCGCAAGCGACGAGACCTCGCCCCGTGCCTGCTCGGGCGACATGTACGTTGGCGTCCCCAAGGCCTCGCCGGTCTTCGTCAGTTTCGAGCCGTGGGCCGTGAGCTTCGCCAGCCCGAAGTCCACGACATGCGGGCGCCCGTCACGGTCGAGAAGGATGTTCGAGGGCTTCACATCCCGGTGGAGGATGCCCCTGGCGTGCGCGGCGGCCAGCGCGTCGGCGACGTCACGGGCGATCGTCACGGCTTGGCGCCAAGGGAGCGGCTCGCGCGCGATCCGGGCCGAGAGCGGCTCTCCTTCAATCAACTCCATTGCGACCCAGGGAGGGTCGGACTCCCCCGGGGACGCGTCGATGACTCGGGCGATCCCCGAGTGCTCCAGCGCCCTCGCCGCCTCGATCTCCCTCCGGAACCGGCGGAGATCGTCGGGACCGGGGCCGCCCTCCCCCGTGCGCAGGACCTTCAGCGCGACCTCGCGTCCGTCGCGGGAATCCCGCGCCCGGAAGACCGTCGCGAACCCGCCGCGGCCGAGCTCGGAGAGGACCCGGTAGGGGCCGATGTCCCTGGGCTCCATCCCACGCCTCCCCCAGTTCCAGCTTCCGGGGAGAGAGGCGCCCCGTCAAGCGGGCGCGGAGGCCTCTGGGTCCTGACGACCGAGGCCGCGAGCGTACGAGAAGCGCGGCTCCCTGCGTCTCGCGACCCGATGGCGGTCCCGATCCGGCACAGGAGTGACTACGGGACGCTGACGAGGCGGGCCTCAGAGGGAACCCCGTTCACGGTGACCCGGAGGAGGTACAGCCCCGCCGCGAGCGACCCGGATCCGGGCAGGCTGACGTCGAGCTGGCCCCCGGAGGCGAATGCGCTCGTTGACAGGACCGTGCAGGCCCCTTCCCCGCTACTGGTCGAGCAGCTCGTGGCTCCCAGCGGTCCCGAGAGCGTCGCCTGGGGGACATCCGAGGCGGAACCACCACCGCCCCCCCCCGTGGCCTCGGACGAGCCCCTGAAGCGGAGGCCCGACAACCGCAACGTGCTTCCGGGCGAGACGACGGCGGGGAAGGCCGTACTTCCCTGCACCGCCGAGATCTCCGGTCGCCATCCGTTCGCCGCGCCCCGGCCCTCGTCTTAGACCTCCACGCCCGAGAGAACGGCGCCCTGCACGCGGTCATAGCCGCCGATCACGAGCACGCGTCCGTCGGGCAGGCAGGCTGCCGTGTGAGAGTCCCGGCCGCGCGCGAGTGCCGGTCCGGCCGACCACGTGCCCGTCTCCGGTCCGTACACCTCAACGCTGTTCAGGCCGACATAGCCCCCGTAGGAACTTCCGCTCATGCCTCCGACGACCAGGGTCCTTCCGCTGGGCAGCGTCGTTGCCGTATGACCGACGCGCGAGGCCGACATCCCGCCCGTTGGCATCCAAGTCCCCAGGGCCGGGACGTAGATCTCCGCGGAGGCCAGAGTCAGCGCGGACGCGAGCATCACGCCGAACCCCCCGGTGACCAGGACCGACCCGTCCCGTAGGAGGGTCGCGGTGTGACAGAAGCGGGGCGTCTGGAGGGCTCCGGTGAAGACCCACTTGCCGGTCGCAGGGTCGTAGATCTCCGCGGTGCCGGAGGTCCCGCCGATCCCGCCCACGACGAGGATCCTGCCGTCTCCGAGGACCGTTGCCGTGTGGTTGGCCCGGGCGATCGCGAGGGGGACTGTCGCCGTCCACGTCCTGGACACCGGATCGTAGATCTCGGCCGTAGCGGACGCTGTGAGGATCCCAGTGACTTGTGGACCGGAGTACACATAGCCTCCGGCCACGAGCACCTTCCTGTCCGGGAGGTTTGCCGCGACGTGGCAAAACCTGCCGGTCGCGAGGGACCCGGTGTACGTCCAGCTCCCCGTGGTCGGATCGTAGATTTCCGACGACACCAAGGCATAGAGATTGGAGAAGCCCCCGGCCACGAGGATGCTACCGCCGGGCAGCATCGTGGCCGTCGGGCCTCTGCGCACGGAACGGGGATCGCCCGTGCGGGTCCAGGTGTCGGTCGCCGAGTCGTAGCGCTCGGCGGTCGCGATCGGCCCGATCGAGCCGGTCCCCCCGCCGCCCTGGGACACGAGGAGGGTCCCATCCGAGAGCAGGACTGTCTGAGAACCGAGCCGGGCCGTCCTGAGGGGCTGAGCGCCGAGCCAGGATCCAGCGCCGAGTCCGCACGCCTCCACGGAAGCCAGCGGGGAGCCATTCTCTCCGCCGACCATCAGGACGGTCGCGTCCGGAAGCAGCACGGCGGGCGCGGACCAGCGCGGGGTGACGAGCACGCCGCCGAAGGTCCAGGTTCCCGCCGTCGGGTCGTAGGTCTCGGCTATCGCCACGCTCCCGGTTCCGCCCGCTCCCCCAGCGATGAGCACGTTCCCGTCCGGCAGGAGCGCCGCCGTGTGGCGTGTCCGCGCGGATGCCAGCCTCCCCGTGGACGTCCATGTCCCGGACGAGGGGCGAAACAGCTCCGCCCCGGAGAGGGCCGCGCCGCCGTCCCCGCCCACCACCAGGACCGAGCCATCCGTCAGGAGTGTGGCGGTGTGACGGGCGCGCCCGGTGGCGAGACTGCCGGTGGAGCACCAGCGACCGGTCGCGGGGTCGTAGATCTCCGCGCTGCCGAGGAAGCCGCTGTCCTCCCCACCGACGACGAGCACGCGCCCGTCCGGGAGGAGGCTGGCGGTGTGCCCGCTACGCGGGCCGAGGAGAGTCGCGGCCGCGGTCCAGGTCCCGGACGAAGGGAGATAGAGCTCGCAACTCCGGGTGGCCGCTGCTCCGCTCGAGCCGCCGACCACGAGCAAGCGTCCATCCCGGAGTAGGGTCGCGGTGTGCCCCTGCCGGGCGCATGCCAGCGATCCCGTCGCCGACCAGGTTCCCGCGAGCGGATGGTAGACCTCGGCGGTAGAGAGGTCGGTCGAGCCCGAGCTACCCCCGACCGCCAGGACCGAGCCGTCCTCCAACGTCGTGGTCGTATGACGGCATCGCGCGCCGGCGAGCGATCCCGTCGTGGTCCAGGTCCCGGTCCGAGCGCTCCGGACTTCCGCCGAGGCGAGGGGGGCACCTGCGGGGGAACTCGTGACGCCGCCAGCGACCAGCACGCCCCCGTCCGCGAGCAGGCTCGCCGTGTGGCCGACGCGGGCCGACGCGAGCGACCCGGCCGCCGACCAGGTGGCCGACCAGGTGGAGGGAGCCGAACCGGCCGGGCTGCCCGGATTGACGTAGGTGAACGCGGCCGTGAGGCGGGCGAACAGCCCGTCGGGGTTTATCACGACGACGTCCACGGTTCCCGCGGCTCCGGCCGGGGTCACGCACGAGAGACACGATGACGATGCGACGACAACCGAAGTTGCCAGGGAGGATCCGAAGCTGACCAGAGCCCCACTCAGGAAATCCGCGCCGCCGATTGTCACGTACGTCCCGCCCGAAACCAGACCCTCCGGAGGGGTCGCGGAAGTGATGGTGGGGGGCGCCACGTAGCGGTAGACCCCCGACAGGGTCGCCGACTGGCCGTCCGGGTTCAGAACGCCGACGTCAGCGAGACCGGAGGCGCCGGCCGGGGTGACGCACTGGATCCTCGTGCTCGAGACGACGGAGACCCCGAGCGCGGCAGCTCCACCGAACGCGACCGAAGCCCCGGTCTGGAAGCCGGCGCCCGAGATCGTGGCCGTCGTCCCGCCTCCCGTCGCCCCGAGACTCGGGCACACGCTCGCGACGCTCAGGGGTGGTAGGTAGGTGTAGCCGCTGTTGATCGTCACGGCCTGGCCGTCTGGGTTCGCGAGGCTCACCGTCGCGGAGCCCGGGGTCCCGGCCGGGGTCAGGCAGGTGACCCGCGAATGCGACTCGGTCACGGTGGAGAGGGCCTCGGCGCCCCCGATCGTCACGCGGGCGCCGGCCTGAATGTCGGAGCCGTAGATGGTGACGGGGCTTCCCCCGGTCGCCGAACCACTCGCCGGACTGATCCAGGCGATGGAGGGTGGCGCGGTTCTGGGCGAGCCTCCGGTCGAGGCTTCTGCCCCGGAACTTGCGCCGCAGCCCGTCGCGGTGAGCGAGAGGAGGAGAGACCAGACGGGCAATCGGCTGTGGCTCATGACCAACCCGTGAAGCAACCTCCGTACCGCAGGCTCCGCTTCCCACAGAGACCACGGCGCTGGGCGGAGGTCACAAGGCCATGCGCGTAACCGACCACTGCCCAGGGTGTTGTGACGGAGCCTCGCGCGCCAGGGCCAATGCCCTCCGCACCTCGGCACCCAGCGGCTTGACCCCGGGGAATCCTGCGGCAGGATCTCCCAAGGCCGGGAATCCCGTGCCCGAGCAGCCGGGCCTGGGAGGAGCACTGCGAGTGAACCCGGGCCCGGGCTCCCGGGTCGGCCGTCGGACGGAGCCGGTCACCCGAGGGGCCCCGCAGGTGGTCTGTGGCGAGGAGTTGCGCGAGGTCTCACTCCCCACGTCCCGGGCCGGGGGATCCGGCTACCTCCGCCCTTCCTTCGCGAGCGCCGCACGGGCACGGGCGAGGTTCTGCTCGACCATGGCGCGGTTCGGCCAGCCGGAAGCCGCCACTTCGAGGGCCCTCTCGAAGTCCTCGATCGCGCCAGCGACATCGCCCTGGGTCGCCCGCGCGGCGCCGCGGTTCACGTAGGCCTCCGCTAGGCGCGGGTTGATTCCGAGGGCGGCGTCGTAGTCCTCGATCGCCCCGCGGCTGTCGCCTTGGGCCTGCCGCGCGTTCCCGCGGTTCACGTAGGCCTCCAGGTAGCGTGGATTGATCCCAAGGGCGGCTTCGTAGTCCCGGATCGCCCCGAGGATGTCGCCCTGGGCCCGCCGCGCGACCCCACGGTTCGCATACGCTTTCGCGTAGCGCGGGCTGATCCCGAGGGCGGCGTCGTAGTCCTGGATCGCCCCCCGGATGTCGCCCTCGGCCTGCCGCGCGACCCCTCGGTTGTGGAAGGCCTCGGCGTAGCGCGGGTTGATCCCCAAGGCGGCGTCGAAGTCTCGGATCGCCCCGGAGATGTCCCCCTCGTCCTGCCGCGCGAGCCCACGGTTGTTGTAGGCCATGGCGTCGCGTGGATTGATCCCGAGGGCGGCGTCGAAGTCCCGGACCGCCCCGGAGATGTCGCCCTCGTCCTGCCGCGCGTGCCCTCGATTGGTGTAGGCCCACGCGAACCCGATCCCTTCCGCGAGGGCGGCGTCGTACTCCCGCTCGGCGGCGGGCCCGTCCCCCGAAGGACTCCAGGTCTCCACGCACCCCCGTAGCAGCGCCGCCTCCCACCCGGACGCTCCCGCGAGGGCCTCCCGGGCTTCCTCCCAGTCCTCACGCAGCGCCGCGAGAGCCCCCCGCGCGAGCCGGGCAGGCTCGCCAGGTCCCCGCGCGGCCGCCTCGAGATCCGGCGCGGCTACCGTCCCCTCGAGCCGGAAGAATGCCTCAAGGCCCCTGTAGAGCCGCGCCCTCGCCCCTTCTGGCGCCTCCGGCGGGATCAGGCCCCAGCCCTCCCGCGCGGCCTCGTTCTTCCCCACCGCCCACAGGAGTAGCCCGTGCTCGAGCCGCCAGTCATTTCGGCCCGGGTCGGCCCGCAGTGCTGCACCGAGGAGCGACTCCGCCTGACGCGGGTCCAATTGACGGAGCGCGCGAGCCCGGGCCGCGAGCTGGTCCACCTCGGAGATGACGGGACCCGTCGGTGTGGGCTGCGGGGGATCTGGTCCGCGCGGCCAAGCGGCCGCGGCCCCGAGGACGGCTGCCCCGGCGAGCGCGGCCGCCGCCGCCGGGCGCCACCGCCAGCCGGGAAGCCGCGCCCGCGGGCGACGGCCGGACAGGACCCGATCGAGGTCCTCCCGGAGTCCCGCGGCGTCCCGGTATCTCTCCCGGACCCTCCTCGCCAAGGCGGCGGACACGACCCGCTCGACCCCCGCCGGCACATCGC
>JAKEIC010000013.1 GCA_022614695.1 Planctomycetales bacterium
CGCCGCCCGAGAGGGCGCGCTCGGCCCGCGCGAGCGCCTCGGCGACGGCCTCGAGCCCGGAGGCCTCCTCCCGCAGGAGCCTCGTCGCCTCGGCGAGCGCCGCGCGCTCCCCTTCCTTCTCTCCCCGCCCGCGCGCCCGCTCGTACCACTCGGGGACCCGGGCCGCGCGCTCCGCGAGCTCCCGCACCCGGGCGCGGCGCGCCTCCTCGGCCGGCGGGCGGGCCTCCGCCTCGGCGGCCCGCTCCTGCGCCCTCGCCTGCGCCGCCTCCTGGTCGCGCACGAGCGACTCGAGGGAGGCGGCGGCTCGCGCCGCCTCGGCCGAGCCGAGCGCCTGCGCGAGGTCGGGGGCGAGCTTCGCCAGGGCCTCGGCCTCGGGGCTCGCGGCCTTCCCCGACGCGGCGGCCCGCGTCTCCTCGGCGAGCCCCCGCTCGCGGCGCTCGAGGTCGGCGAGGGACTTCGCCACCTCCGCGGCGGAGGGGCCGCGGAGCGCGGCCTGACGCGCGGCGAGGTCCCGGACGCGCCGGAGCGCCGACTCGGCCGCCCTCCGGTCCTCCTCCGTGAGCCCGGAGAGCACCCTTGCCGCCTCCGCGAGCGCGTCCTCCTGCTCGGCGAGCCGGCGGAGCGCCTCGGCCGCCCGGGTCGCGTCGGCGAGGAGCTGCTCGCGGGCCCGCGCCGCGTCGGTTCGGGAGAGCGCCTCCGCCTCGGCCTCCCGGAGCTTCCGCACCTCCTCGAGGGCCTGGCGGATCTCCGGCGAGAGCGCCCCGGCGGCCTCCTTCTCGAGGGCCTCCGCCTTCTCGCGCTTCTCGGCCAGCTCCTTGCGGAGCGCCTCGAGCGCCTTCGCCTGCTCGCGCATCTCGGCCGCCCGCTTCTCGGCCTGCTCGGGGTCGGTCCGGCCGTGGAGGAGACCGATCACCTCGCGGAGCTTCTTGAGGACGTCCTCCTGGCGGGCGGGGACGGTCGTCTCGCGGCCGGCCCGGAGGTCCTCCTCGATCTGGCGCATGTCGTCGCGGATCTTCCGGTCGAGGATGCGCGCCGCCGCGCCCTTCAGCCGCTCGGCGTCCTCGGGGTCCCGGGCCGCGACCCGCGCCGCGACGTCCAGGATCGAGCGCTCGACCTTCTCCATCTCGCGGCGGAGCGCCTCCTGGATCTCCACGAGCTGGCGCAGCTGGATCTCGCGGGCTTCGGCGGCGTCCTGGGCCGTCGCGGGGCCCCCGGGCAGGAGGGCGAGGGCGAGGGCGACGATCGTGTACCTCATGCGTCCTCCTGGCACGGGCCCGTCACTTCCCGCCCCCGCCGAGCTTCTCCCGCAGGTAGTTGAGCAGGTCGTTCCGCGCCTTCTCCTGGTCGTCGTGGATCCTCCGCAGCGCGTAGAGGACGTCGGCGAGCTTCTCCCAGCGCTCCATGCGGGCGAGCAGCTCCTCGAGGTCCCCCACGGATCCCGCCTGCAGCTCGCGGGCCTCGGCGAGCCCCGCCCGGCGCGCCTCCCCCGAGGCGAGCCTCGCCCGCTCGAGCGACTCGACCGCGCGCGCCGACCGGTCGCGGCCCGCCCGCCGGGCGAGGTCGCGCATCTCCTCGAGCGCGGCGCGGTAGGCCGGGTCGCCGAGCCGGTTCACCGCCACCTCCTCCACGCGGCGCTCGAGCTCCCCCGCGAGGTCCCCCGCCTTGCGGGCGGCCTGCCGCTGCGCGTTCACGGCGTCGCGGTCCCGCTCGGTGTCCGTCGGACCGGCGGCGGCCGACTCGGCGAGCCTCAGCGCCCGCTTCTGGTCGTCGAGCGCCACGTAGACCGACTCGCGGAGCCTCTGGAGCGCGTCGGCGATGATCCGCTCGAGGTCCTCGGGCGAGACGATCGAGAGAGTGAAGGGGCGGCTCCGACCCGCGTTCGGGCTCCCCGGCCGGTGGTCCAGGGCCTCGAGCGTCAGCTCGAGGACGTCCCCGACCCGGAGCGGGCGCGGAGGGTCCTTCGGGGAGTCGCGGACGGTGACGGCCCCGAGGTCCCAGGGGGCCTCCGTGCGGACCGAGGCGGGGCCGAAGCCGTCGGGCTCGTGCGGGACGGGGAGCGGCAGGACCCCGATCAGGCTCTCCGCCCCTGCCGCCTTGACGAGCCGGAAGACGGCGCGCGCCTCGGCCACGCCGAAGTCGTCGCTCACGTCGGCGGCCAGCGGCAGGACGGCGAGCCGGGTGACGCTCCGGTCAGAGGCGGGCGAGATGGGACGCACGCGCGGGGAGCGGTCGGGGGTCGCGCGCACCGAGTAGCGGTGCGGCGCCCGGCCCCGGAGGCCGTCCCGGTCCACCAGCCGCACGGTGTAGTTCCCGTCCTGCGCGACCTCGAAGCGGCCCGCGACCGAGAGGCCCGCGGGGTCGAGCGCGAGGGCCTGGGCGACCCAGGCCTCGCCGTCGAGGCGCGCCTCGGCGAGCGGCTTGTTGGCGCGCCCCTCGAACCGCACCTTCGTCCCGACCGGGGCGACGACGTTCCCGTCGGAGGCAGGGGAACCCTCCGGGGTGTCCTTCATCCGGGTGTGCTCGGGGAAGTCGAGGAAGAGGCGGACCTCATCGAGCTGCGGCGCCGTGAGCGCCCGGACCGAGTAGGTCCCGGTGCGGGCGTCGCCGGCCTCCACCTCGAACGTGAAGTCGCCGGGGACGGCCGCGATCTCGTGGACGAAGAGGTCCTCGCCCTCTCGGGCCATCCGGGTCGGCTCGGAGCGGCCGCCGGTCCCGAAGTCGGTGAGGAGAGTCCCGCGGGAGGGGACGACCCCGGAGGCCCGGACCTCGATGCGGAGCCGCGAGCCCCGGGCGACGGCCGAACGGCGGGCGTCGGGGGAGAGGACGACGAGGGTCGTCCTCTGCGGCCACGAGACCTCGGCTCCCCAGACGCGTCGGAGGAAGATCCCGGCCAGCTCGGGGCGGAGCCCCCCGGCGGCGAGGAGGAGCCCGGCGGCCAGCGCCCCGATCGCGGCCGCGTGGCGGGCGCGGCGGCCCGGGAGCGCCCGGGCCGGGTCGAGGCGGGGCAGGACCTCGCGCGCCTCCTCGATGGCGGCCCGCGCCAGGTCCGAGGACTCGCGCGGGTCGAGGCCTCCCTCCCGCGAGAGCGAGACGGCCGTGAGGAGCCGGTCGTGGAGGTCGGGGTGGCGCGCCTCGAGCCGGGCCGCGATCTCGGCGTCGGGCAGCGGGGCGGTGGCGGGGCGGAGCAGCCGGTCCCAGGCCGTGGTGAGGACGAGGACCAGCGCGACGCCGAGGAGCACGATCCTCACCCCGGCCGGGAGCGAGAGGGCGTAGTCGAGGACGAAGAGCCCGGCCACGCACGCGGCGCCGAGCAGGAGGAGGCGGCCGGCGCCGTACAGGATCGCGAGGGAGCGGAGCGTCCCCCGGACTCGGGCGAGGAGGGAGGTGATCTCGGGGGGTCTCATCTCAGTTCACGGTTCACAACGGGCGCCGCGGCATTCTCGCGCTCACTTCACCTCGAGCGCCAGGGGCTCGGACTCGACGGAGCCGACGAAGACGCCCGGGACGGCGCCGGCGGGGGCCGAGTAGCGGACGACCACGTTGTAGCGGCCGGGCTTCGTGATGCCGGGGCCCACGTCCACGAGGAGGTCCCAGGACTCGCCGGGGCCGAGGAGGCGGACGGGGCCGGCTGCCAGGCCGACCTCGCGCACGGTGACGCGCTGGAGGTGGACCTTGGACTCGCCGCCCGCGGCGTCGAGGGCCTGGATCGTGGCCGAGAAGAGCGGATCGCGGGGGTTGGGGGGGGCCAGGGCGAGCAGGCCGGGGCCGGGGTTCACGAGGAGGAACCGGACGGAGGGCGGGGTCCCGGCGGGGGCGCTCGACGGGGCGGGCGTCGCGACGGCCCGGGGTGCCCAGGTGGCTGCCGGGATCCAACCGCGTACGGAGGGGCCGAGGCCCGTCTCGACCCACACGCCGATTCCATCGTCGTCGAAGACGTAGCTCTCGCCCGCCCCGATCGTCCTCGAGGCCCGGCCATCCCCGCCCTCCATCCGCACTCGGCCTGAAAACACCTGGACTTCCGTGGAAGGGCCAGCCCCGCCGAGGCCCGGAGCCACAGACACGCGGAAGGCCGTGCCGAAGCAGATCACGAGTCCGTAAGGGGTTTGGACCTGGCAGCTGAGGGACCCCTGCGTCTCCGTCACGGCAACAGTCCCCTGATCGAGGCGCAGGGATGCGCCGCCCAGGAGCGTCGCCTCAGTTCGGGGCGCGAACGCTACGGTCACGGAGGGTGTGAGTGCGATCGTGGGCCCGGCGGTCGGCCCCGTCCTCACGGCATCCGCCGTCACGAGCGCGCCTACGGGCTCGGCGCCTGGGCCCTCGGCCGCCACCAGGACTTGCCCGAAGGAACCGGGTGGACGCCGCATGCTCACCCAGAGCCCGGCAGTCACGAAGAGCAGGGCCGCAGCCGCCGCGACCGGGAGAGACCACGCGCGGCCCCGTCTCGCCTGCCCCGTCCCCGCCGCCCGCGCCCGCAGCTCCGCCCACCCCCCCGCGCGCGGCTCAGGGTCCAGCCTCGCCGCCGCGAGGAGCCCCCGCACGCGCCCCGCCTCGGCGGCCTCGTCCCGGCACGCCTCGCACGCCGCGAGGTGCGCCTCGACCCCGGCCCGCTCCGCCGCGTCCCCCTCCCCCCGGACGTGCCCCGGAATCCCCTCCCGGACCTCAGCGCACCCGAGGGGCCGCGTCACTCACGGCTCCCTTCGGGCGCCAGGTGCTTGAGGACGTCCCGCAGAGTCTTGTCCGCCATGAAGTGCCGCGACTTCACCGTGCCCACCGGGATCCCGAGGATCTCCGCCACCTCGCGGTAGGGGAGCCCCTGGAAGTCGGCGAGGACTACCACGAGCCTCTGCCCCTCCGGGAGCGCGTCCACGGCGCGGCGGACGGCCGCCGCGGTCTCGCCGGCGGCGGCGTTCTCGCCGGGTCCGGCGCGAGGGTCGGTGGGGTCGGGAGGGCCCGCCGCGCCGGGCTCCTCGTCTCCGGAATCGGCCCCGAACGGGGCGAGAGCCGGGGCCCGGGCTCGGCGCTCGCGGTCCGTGAGCCAGAAGTTCTTGGCGATCTGGTAGAGGTAGGTCGAGAACTTCCCCCGCGGCGCGTAGCGGGGCGCGGCGCGCCAGAGCCGGAGGTAGACCTCCTGCACGGCGTCCTCGGCGGCGCTCCGGTCCCAATAGAGATGAGCGAGGAATCGGAGGAGTTGCCGCCGGTATCGCTCATACAGGACCTCGAACGCCTGAAGGTCGCCCGAGCCGACCCTCTGCATCAGGGCTTCGTCCGCCAGGGACGCCTGGGGCGAGGCCGGGTCGGGCTCTCGGGTCTCCATGGGTTATGACCGCCCGCGGCCGGGATCGGTTCACGCCCCCGGCGAATCGGGCGGAGGAGTAAACACAAGACAGCCGGGGAGTTACAAGCCTCGGGGCGGGTGAGGGCGCCTACCGCTGGAAGATCGGCAAGTACCCGTTCGGGATCGAGAGGATGAGTGTGGCCATCGCGCTCGCGTAGTTGTCGTCCACGACGTCGTGCCACGCCCCGTCGTCGCGCTGGTGGCGGAGGATCTTGTCGCGCAGCGGGCCGTAGTACCGCTCCCAGTAGGTCCCCTGCTGGTAGAAGGCCTGCACGGCGTAGTAGTGGCCGTAGAAGTAGGAGAAGCTCCCGTACTGCTGCTCGTCGGCCATCCGGAAGAGCGACTCCACCGCCTGGCGGAGGTCGGGCCCGCTGTAGACCCCCGCGCTGTTGAGCGAGACGATCCCTGCCGCCGTGAGGGCGAAGCTGTAGCGGCTCTGCTGCCCGTCCTGGTAGAGGAAGACCGTCGAGTCCTCGTTGTTCGGGAGCGACGACTTGCACCTCTGCACGTACCGCAGCGCGGTCTGGATGGTCTCCTTCGGCACCGCGACCCCCGCGTTCTGGGCGGCGCGCAGGAGCTGGAGCTGGCAGACGGTGAGGGAGAGGTCGGCGTCCTGGCTCACGGGGTCGTAGCGCCAGCCGCCGTGGCGGTTGAACTTCTGCGCTTCGACGAGCAGGTGGACGACCCGGGAGAGCTTGGGCTTCAGGTCCGCCCGGTGGGTCATCCCGTAGACCTCGGCGAGGAAAAGCCCCGCGAAGGCGTGGCTGTACATGCGCGAGCCGTTGTCGGAGACGTATCCCGACTCGTCCACGCGCGAGAGGAGGTAGTCCACCGCCCTCTCGACCACGGGCCCGTAGCGCCCCCGCCCGGGGAGGTGCCCGTTCGCGACGAACGCCATCCCGGCGAGCCCGGAGACGCCCACGTCGGAGCCGATGCGGTCCACCCGGTAGTCGGAGTTCAGCTTGTAGCCGATCTTCGCGGTCCAGGAGCCGTCGGGGTTCTGGGTGGAGGCGAGGTAGGCGAGCCCGCGCTCGACCGCGCGGCGCACCTTCTCGTTGCGCTCGACCCGCGGCGCGTCGGCCGGGCGCGCGGGGACGTCGTCAGGCGCGGCGGGCGCCGGGCCCATCCCGCAGAGCAGAGTCGCGCCGACGAGGATGGCCCGCCTCATGCGCTTCGGCCTCCGCCTCCGTCCCCCCTCCCCGGCCGTGGACGGTTGCGAGGAGGATAGACGACCCGCGCGCCGGGTTCAAGGACGGGCGCGCTATACTCGGCCCTTCCCGTGCCGACCGACCTCGCGAAGAACCGCGTCCTCGTGACCGGGGGGGCCGGGTTCCTCGGGACCCACGTCGTCGAGGCGCTCCGCTCACGGGGGGCGAGGGACGTGGTCGTGCCGAGGCGCGCGGAGTACGACCTCCGGTCCGAGAGCGTCGTCGAGCGGCTCTACCGCGAGAAGCGCCCCGACGTCGTGATCCACCTCGCCGCCGTGGTCGGGGGGATCGGCGCGAACCGGGCGAATCCGGGGAGCTTCTTCTACGACAACGCCGTCATGGGGGTCCTCCTCATGGAGCACGCCCGCCGCGCGGGGGTGAAGAAGTTCGTCGCCGTCGGGACGATCTGCGCCTACCCGAAGTTCACCCCGGTCCCCTTCCGCGAGGAGAACCTCTGGGACGGCTACCCCGAGGAGACGAACGCCCCCTACGGGCTCGCGAAGAAGATGCTCCTCGTGCAGGCGCAGGCCTACCGGGCGCAGTACGGGTTCCCGGCGATCTACCTCCTGCCGGTGAACCTCTACGGGCCGCGGGACAACTTCGACCCGGAGTCCTCGCACGTGATCCCGGCGATCGTGAAGAAGTGCGTCGAGGCCCGCGACGCGCGCGAGGGGAAGATCGTCTGCTGGGGGGACGGGAGCCCCACGCGCGAATTCCTGTACGTGGCCGACTGCGCCGAGGGGATCGTGCTCGCCGCGGAGCGCTACGAGAAGCCCGACCCGGTGAACCTGGGCTCCGGCCGCGAGATCTCGATCCGGGAGCTGACCGAGACGATCGCCCGCGAGACCGGCTTCCAGGGCCGGATCGAGTGGGACACGACCAAGCCGAACGGCCAGCCCCGCCGCTGCCTCGACGTGACGCGCGCCGAGCGCGAGTTCGGGTTCAAGGCGAGGACGCCGTTCCTCGAGGGGCTCCAGAAGACGATCGCGTGGTACGAGGCGGAGAGGAAGAGGGCGCGGTAGTGCCGAGTGGCGGCTTCCAGCACGGCCTCCTCCGCCGCGGTTGGTATACTGACCTTCGGTGACTCGCATGACCGTCCGCAAGTCGGAACTGCTAGATCTCCTCCGGAAGCTCCCGGAGAAAGTGGATCTCGACGACCTGATCTATCGCCTCTACCTCCGCGAGAAGATCGCGGCCGCGGAAGCCGACATCGCCGCCGGGCGGGTCCTCAGCGCCCAGGAGGTCCGCAGGCAGTCGCGTACGTGGCGACGGTAGCCTGGACCGAGAAGGCGCGGGACGACCTCCGCGAGATCCACGACTTCATAGCCCGAGACTCCCCGGCAGCCGCGGAAGCCTTCGTCGAGCGACTTCAGGACGCGACGGACCGGCTGGCGAGGTTCCCGAGGAGCGGCAGGAAGGTCCCTGAGTTCCCGCGCCTTGGGTATCGGGAGATCCTCTACGGCGCGTACCGCATTCTCTATCGGGCTGAAGGGGCCACCGTCCTCGTCGCGGCCGTGGTACACGGGAAACGCCTGCTGGACGCTCCGCCCGGCTCGGCATGAAGGACGCCTTCCTCAGCATCCGCCGCCTCACCCGGCGCGACGGGGCCGCGTTCGCGCGGCTCGTGCGGGCGGCATGGCACCGGGACTACTCGGGGGTCGGCGAGTACTACATGCGCACCGAGTCCCTGCCCGCCAAGGTCCGGGGGCTCGTCGGGAGCCTGGGGGGAAGGCCCTGGCGCTGGCTCGGGGCGTTCGATCCCGGGACCGGAAGGCTCGTGGGGGCCGCCGGCGCCCTCACGTGGCACGGCCGTTACTGGCTCGGGGACGTCTTCGTCGCCCCGCGCTGGCGCCGCCAGGGCGTCGCGACGCGGCTGCTCCGGGCGCTCCTCCGCGGCCGCCGCGGCCCCGCCTACGCCGAGGTGAACGCGCGGAACGCGGCCTCGCGGAAGCTCGTCGCGAAGCTCGGGTTCCGGGTGGTGCTCACGGACCTGCTCGTGCGGAGGCCGTAGGGGCCGGCACGAGCGACGCCGAGCACGGGCGCGGAAGCGGACGACTCAGCTTATGACTTATGCACGTCCCTAAGTACCCGCGGTGGAGGGTCCCCGGGAACGCATCAATGCATGAACGTCCCCCAGTCCGCGAGCGGAGGGGCCGATATCATGCGAGCGTGGCGATCGCGTGCCCCGGCTTCTCGCGTCCGATCGAGCCTGCGGCGACGGACGACCCCAAAATGGTCCTCTGCCCCTACTGCCGGCTCCGGTTTCCCCCCGCAGAGACGGAGGAGGTCGCTCTCCCGGAGGTCCTCGAGCCTGTTCCTCCCGGCGAGATCCAGCGGAGCGGCCACGCTGTGGCATGCCTCTTGTGCGGAGTCCTCGCGTGCTTCTTCCGAAGCGTGGGCGTGGCGGCGGGAGGCGCCTTTCGCGAATTGACGGGCCGCCCGGCTTCGGACGCGGCCCTCTTTTGGGGAGGGCAAGTCATGGGGTCCGCGGTCCCGTTGGCGCTTGCGACCGCCGCGCTGGCGACCTACGTGTTGGCGGTCCGGAGGATCGAGGGTTCCCGCGGGGCCCTCAAGGGCAAGAGGATGGCCTTCTGGGGAATGGCCCTCGCCGCGGGGACGCTGTTGCACAGCCTCTTCCGCTGCGGCTTGTTGGATCTCGATAGGAGTTTCTCCAAGGAGCTGACGGAGACCATTGCGGCCGAGCCGATCCCCGTCACGCTGGGGAGACTGCAGAGCCCTCACTGGACCGTCCGCTTGGCGGCGATCCAGTCGCTCCGGAAGTGGAGCGCGCGGACTGCGCCCGTCGTAGATACCGTCGCGGAGTCGCTCAAGGACGAGAACGCAAGGGTCCGGAAGGCTGCCGCGGAGTGCCTAGGCTACCTCGGCCAGGGTCTGACGCCCCCGCTTGCGCGCCCCGTCCTCGACGCGCTCGCCCGGGCCCTCCGCGACGACGACCGCCAGGTGCGCATGGCCGCGGCGAAGAGCTTGGGGAGGATCGGGCCGGCCGCGCGGGCGATCCCTGGACTCGAGGCGACTCTAGCCGGGAACGATGAAGACATTCGGAATGCCTATTCCGAGGGATGGCGAGGGATCGAGGGCGGATGAGCCTCTCGCGCGGGGTCTGGGTCCCCTTGAGGACCGCCCCGAAGAGATCGAGGAACGCCTGACGGCCGCGGTCGTCATAGGAAATGCGTCGCCGCTCCATCCGCCGGGCCATGACGTGGTGGAGGGCGCCCGGGAAGTCCAGGCGGGCCTGACGCAGCATGGGGGAAGTCTGGCCTGGGCGAGAGGATTCTGTCTAACGAAAGAGCGTCCCCGAGCCCCCTGCCCCCCCCTCCCTTGTCTCCCGGCGGGGCGGGCCGCTACCCTGCCCGCAAGGGCGGGGGAGGCCCGGCCGCATAGGAACGCTCGCGCGCCTCGCGCCCAGTCTCGCGCTGCTCGCCGCCTTCGGCTCCCCGGCCCGGGCCGACCTCACGGCCGAGCAGTGGAAGGAGCTGAAGGCCGCGTTCGAGCGGGCTTTCGTGCCTCTCCCGGTCCCGCGGATGTTCGCGGACCTCGAGAAGGAGCTGCGCGCGAGCCGCGAGGACCCGTTCACGAACTCGGGCCGGGCGAAGCGGACCAAGTTCCGCGACGACCTCGCCCTCGAGCGCGAGCGCATCCGCCAGACGCGAGAGGAGCGGAGGCTCGTCGTGGACCGCCTCTCCGAGGCCGGGGACGCCCGGGCCCACGATCTCCTGCTGCGGGCCCACGACCTCGCGCGCGAGGACGTGGACCGGGCCGCCGGGGTTCTCGAGAATCACCTCGAGGCGTGCAAGAAGCCGACCAACCCGGGCACGGATCCCGGGTCCGCCTCTTGGAAGAACTGGGTCCGAGGCCTGGAGACCGGAGCCGCCCAAACCGTGCTCGCCGACGAAGAGAAGCTCCGCGACCACGTCCTCGAGCGGCTTCGCACCCTCCGAGCCCCGGCCATCCGGAAGTGGCTCGTGGACGCGGTCCGCTCGGACAAGCGGCCGGCGGTCCGGTGCGACGCGGCGCGGGCGCTCGCGGGGAGCGGCGATGCGGCCGCCATCCGCGACCTCCTCGACGTGCTCGGGTCCGAAAAGACGGCCTGGCTCCGAGTGCTGATCCTGGACGCGCTCGGGGCCGCGAAGGCGGAGGGGGTCGCGCCCGACGTGCGCGCCGCCCTCCGGGACGACTCCTGGCCGGTCCGGGCCGCGGCCATCTCGGCCGCCCGCGCGCTCTCGCTCCGCGACGCCGAGACCCTGGACGCCCTCGTCGCGGGGCTCGGGGGCGCCGAGGGACGGGTCCGCCACGACTTCCGCGACGCGCTCGCCGATGCGACGGGGCAGGGCTTCGGGCTCGACCCGGCGCCCTGGAAGGACTGGTGGGCCCGCAGCCGGGCCGGATTCGCGGGCCCGGCCACGAAGCCGCCTCCGCCCCCGCCCGAGCCGTCGCTCCCCAGCTTCTTCGGGATACCGTTCGCCTCGCGCCGCGTCGCGTTCCTCGTGAGCTACTCCGAGTGCATGGCGACGCCGATCCGACGGCGGGAGCTGGGCGCCACCGGACATCCGTCCGTCATGCCCCCGGTGGAGACGAGACTCCGAGTCGCGCTCTGGGAGCTCGTCGAGACGTTCCGGGTCTTGCCCAAGACCGTCCAGTTCACGGTCCTCCTCTACGGGAGCGGGGCGCAGGCCTGGTCGCGGGAGCTGCGGCCCGCGACGGACGAGAACACCGCGGCGGCCCATGCCTTCGCTTCCCGGGTGAAGCCGGACGGCGGCGCCGTCATCTCCGATGCGCTCGAAGCCGCCTTCCGGGTCGGACAGCCCCCGGGGACCGACCCCGCCTACGGGACGGGACCGAACGGCGTGGACACGATCTTCGTCGTCGGGACGGACAGCGACGGGTCGCAGTCCTTCGGGGAACGCCCCGGGGTCCTGCGGGAGATCCGGCGGATCAACCGCCTCCGGCGCGTCGTGATCCACACGATCGTCCTCGGGACGCAGTACACCGACGTGGAGCCGTTGGGGCGCGAGAACGGCGGACAGACCCTGCGCTTCGAGTGAGCGTCCGCGCCCGCGTCACCGCCCGGCCGGGAACGTGATCGTCGCCACGGCCCCGGGAGAGACCATCGCGGCGTCCTCCGACTCGAGCTGGACGTTTGCGTACCGCGCGCCGCCCCAGACTTCGTGCCTCACGTGGTGCTGGGTGAGGGTCACGGCCTTCCCCTCGTGGCGGACCTCGATCTTCGGCTCCCCGAGCTTCCCCGTCGCCTCGGCCGGGATCGGGATCCTCTGGTAGAGGCGCCGATCGAACCGGTCCGAGGGCGGCTTCGGGAGGTAGTTCAGGAAGTGCCCCATGGACCAGCGGTTCACGCGCACCGTGGCCGTCACGGTCCTCGCCCTCGGGTCGTGCGTCACCTCCAGCTCGCTCGAGGGGGGATCGAGCGGCTCGCGGAGCGGGCAGAGCATCGGGTCCGAGATGAGGATCCGCGAGATCATCCCGCGCATTATCACGTCGTAGAAGCTCATGGCCTTGCGGACCCCGGGCTGGTAGCGCGGGAACTGGAAGCCCGCAGGGAGGCTCGTGAACGCGAGGCGGTACTGGAAGCCGATCACTTCCCCCAGTCGGCCGGCGCCCTCGCGGAACCGCTCCCACTCGGCGGTCGCCATCTCGCCCCGGTCCCCCTCGAGCGCTGCGAGGTATCCGGAGACCCCCGCGTGGACCCAGTTGAGCGAGAGGAGCTTCTCGGGGGGCATCTCGACGGGCGCCAGGTAGATGAGCTGGTAGGCGCAGGGGTGGTAGCTCCGCGAGAGGACGGCCGTGAAGCACGCCCCCGAGAAGACGACGGGCTTCTTCGGGAGGGAGAGCGCGCCGACCTGCTCCCCCGTGATCCCCTCCACGACCGAGCAGGGCTCGCCGTGGCCGAAGTGGAGGATGAAGTCCGGCTCCTGGAGGTGATGCCCGGGCGGCACCGCCGCGACCATCTGCGCGACGCGCCCCTCCTCCGACTCGCGGGAGACGATCCGCGAGACTAACGCCTCGAGGTCGGCGGCGTCCCGCGCGCAGAGGTAGCCGAAGTGGAAGTCGGGCATGGGGTCCGGGTCGAGGTTCCGGCACAGGTCGAGCATGTCGAGCTGGAAGTT
This sequence comes from Planctomycetales bacterium, assembly GCA_022614695.1. Lineage (GTDB taxonomy): Bacteria > Planctomycetota > JAKEIC01 > JAKEIC01 > JAKEIC01 > JAKEIC01. The sequence goes on from JAKEIC010000013.1 coordinate 12,687, forward strand.
CATGTCCACGGTCGTCGGGGGCACCGCGATCGCCACGAATTCCGGCCCCATCTGCGCGAGCGAGGTCGCCGCCTCGCGCACCTGGCTCCCGGGGAACGTGACGATCGCGGCCTTCCGGTGCTTCTGGAGGGCCCGGACGGCCGTCCACCGCGGGTCGGCCTCCGCGAGGTTCGTGAGGATGGCGAGCTTCCCGAGGCCGTCCTTCTTGGGGCAGCCGGAGAGCGCGGCCGGCGAGGGCGCCGGGTCGGCCGAAGCGGAGAGCGGAAGACTGGGGAAGAGTCCGACTAACGCGCTGAGCGAGACGCCACGGAGCGCCCGGGTCCTCACTTCTCCCCCAGCTCGGGCAGGACCCAGAGCTCGACCAGGGGGTTCTTCCCGTCGGTGCCGACGCCGGCGGCGAGACGGAAGTCGCGGGAGAAGACGAGCCCCGCGCGGAGAGTGAGCGTGCGCAGCAGGGCGCCCGCCGCGGGGTCCCAGACCCGGAGGACGCCGGCGGCGTCGAGCGTGAGGAGGCGCCGGCCGCCCGGCGCGTAGCCGATCGAGGCGATGCCCGGCGGTTGGGTCTTTCCCTTGGACGGGTCGGTGAGCGTCCGTACGGACTTCCCCGAGGGGAACTCCAGCAGCTCCACCACGCCGGTCGAGTGGCCGAGCGCGAGGATCTTCCCGTCGGGGCTGAAGGTCATCGCGGAAGGCGGCGCCGTCGCGGAGAGCGCCTTCGCCTCGCGGCCCGTGGCGACGTCCCAGATCGCCGGGACCCCGCCCGTGCCGCCCATCGCCGTGAACAGGAAGCGGTTGTCCGGCGAGAACAGGACGTCGCAGGTGACGCCCTCCAGGGTCTTGAACTCGTGCCCGCTCTCCACGAGCCAGATCCGCAGGCGCTTCTCGATGCCGGAGGACACGGAACTCGCGACGAGCTTCCCGTTCGGGGAGACGACGACGCCCTGCACGAACGGGTGCTGGATGCTGTTCCGGATGGCGTTGAACTCCTGGACCTCGCGCCCCGACGCGACCTCCCAGACCTTGGCCGTCGAGTCGAGCGACGACGTCACGAGGAGGCGTCCGTCCGGCGTGAAGGAGAGATCCGTCAGGTCCCGACGGTGGCCCTGGAGCTTGCGGATCTCGCGGCCCGCGGCGACGTCCCAGACCCGCGCCGAGCCGTCCGTCCCCGCCGACGCGACGAGCCGGCCGTCTGGGGAGAAGGCGACCGCGGCGATCCCGGTCCTCTCGGCGTGCCCGCGGAGCGCGTGCAGCGGGACCTCGCCGGCGAGGACCTTCGCCCGGTCCGCGCGGGAGTCGAGGGGCTTCCGGATCGCCGAGGGGAGGCCCGACGCGATCCTCTCGAGGGCCGCGCGGCCGGCCGCGTCGCGGATCCAGGCGGTCGCGCCCCGGTCGTCCGGGAAGGCGTCGGCGAAGGCCCTCGCCGCGGCGGCGAGCCCGGCCTCGTCCTTCTTCGCCTGCGCCAGGCGGCACGCGGCCTCGAGCTTCGAGAAGAAGGCGTCGCGCTCGGCCCGCACCGCGGCGCGGAGCCGCGTCGCGACGGCCATCGAGGGGAGCCCGTCCAGGAGGCCGCTCGCCTCGGACCCCTTCCCGCCGGCGAGGGCGGTCCGGGCCGCGTCGAGCCCGCGCGCGACGGTCCTCCAGGCCACGGCGACGGTGTCGTCGGGGAGCGCCTCGGCGTAGGCCGCGGCCGCCGTCGTGAGCGCGGCGAGGTCCCCTGCCGCGTCGGCCTTCTCGCACGCCTGCTCGAGGGGGCGGCGGCGCTCCTCCGTCCCCCGGACGGCCTCCGGCGTGGCGGCCTCCCCCGCCTCGACCGCCTCCGGGAGCACCCACACCTCGGCCGCGTTGCCCCTGAACCCGGCCATGAATCGCCCGTCCGGGGAGAAGGCGGCGCTCCCCCCCGCGAGCTCCCGGACGAGGGCGCCGCTCCGGACCTCCCAGAGCCTGCCGCCCGCGAGAAGGAGCCGGCCGTCCGGGGAGAAGGCGACAGGGATCCCCGCGGGCGCGGCCCACGCCCGGACCTCCCGGAACTTCTCCGTCTCCCAGAGTCGCAGCGACCCGCCCGCGTAGGTCGCGAGGAGGCGTCCGTCGGGCGAGAAGGCGGCCCCGGCGGCCCCGTCCACGGAGGCGAGTCTCTTCCCGGTCCTCGGATCGTGGAACCGGACGCCGCCATCGTCCCCGGCGGTCGCCACGAGCCGCCCGTCGGGGGAGAAGGCGGCCCAGGTCACCCAGCGGTCGTGCCCGCCCAGGACCCAGACGGCCTCGCCGGGGTCCACGTTCCAGATCCGGGCCGTCTGGTCATTGGCGGCCGTGACGAGGAACCGGCCGTCCCGCGAGAACGCGACCGAGTTGATCCCGCCCTGGCCGCCTCCATGGCCGCGGAGCGACCGGACGAGGGTTCCGTCCGAGAGACTGAGAAGCCTCACGGAGTGCTGCTGGTGGTGCGTGTTGTCCCAGCCGGTCACGGCGAGGAGCGCGCCGTCCGGCGAGAAGGCCACGTCCCGGAGATCGGTGAGCTGGCCTTCCTTCAGCGTGAGGACCCGCGCCCCGGTCGCGAGGTCCCAGACGCGCGCCGTCCGGTCGCGGGAGACGGTGGCGAGCCGGCGCCCGTCCGGGGAGAACGCGACAGCCGTGATCGCGCCGGCGTGGCCCTCGAGGGAGAGGAGCGGCGCGGCCCCGTCGAGGACCGCGTCGCGGTCCTTGCGCGTCTCGGTGGCGACGCGGAAGGGGGCGGGGAGCCCCTCGAGCACGCGAGGCCGCCGGACGCGGCGCTGCGCCGCCGAGTGCAGGGCCCGGGCCTCCTTGTCCTCCGGGAAGGCCGCGGCGAACTTCCGCGCCGCCGCAAGGTGCGCGGCCGCGTCCTCGGCCCCGGCCGCCGTCTCCACGACGCCCCGGAGCGCGTCCCGGAGCTTCGCGAGGTCCGCCTCGAGCGCGGCCCGGGTCCGCGCGCCGATCGGCCCCGCGCCTGCCTTGGCGAGCGCCTGCGCCGCGGCGGAGCCCTGGCCGGCGTCCAGAGCACGGCGGGCCGCGGCGAGCGCCTCGGCCGCGGCGAGCCAGCTCGCCGCGTAGCGGTCCCTCGGCCTCGCCTCCGCGAACGTCCGCGCCGCCCCGACCAGGGCCGCGACCTCTCCCGTCGCGTCCGCCGCGACGCACGCGTCGGTGAGGAGCTTCCTCTGCAGCCCCTCGTCGCCGGCCGCGACGGCCCCGGGCGCCAACGGTGTGCCCGAGTCCGGCGGGCGCTCGGAGGGAGTGGGGCCCTCGGAGGGCCCAACGCCCTCCTCCGACGGGAAGGGCACGGCCTCCCCCGTCGGCGGCCGCCCATCCCCGGCGATGACGGGCTCGCGGAGCCTCGCGGCGAGGCGCCGGGCCTCCTCCTCGCGGAGCCCTCCCTGGTGCGGGAGCGCGAGGAACCTCTCGAGGACCGCGACTCCCTCCGCGCGCTGGCCCTGCGCGGCGAGCCGGCGCGCCTCCTCCCGCGCGGCGTCGAAGTCGGCCTGGACGAACGTCCGGAGGAGCGCGTCGGCCTCGGATCCGGTCGGGTCGCTCGGGTGCGCCGAGGCCCACTCCATGAGCGCCCGCGCCGCGCCAGCGGCGTCCCCGCGGGCCCGCGAGGCCTCGGCGGTGGCCTTCGCCGCGGCCCAGCCGGCGGCGGCGTCGTCGGCCGGCTTCGCGGGGGCGGGACCGGAGGGGGGCGGGCCGCCGGCCGAGGGCTTCTCGGCGACACCCGGCCCGCCCGGCGCCGCCGCGGGCGGAGGCGCCGCCGGTCCGGGACCGCACGCTCCCACCCCGAGAGCGGAGCCGGCGACAAGGACCGCCCACGGGACCCGCCCGATCGCGACGCTCTTGTGCCCCATCTCGTTCGCCCCCTGGCCGACCTCGACTCTGTTCCTCAGTCTCCCACGCGAATCGTCCGGGCGCCAGCCGGCTCGGCCGAGTCGCCCGACGTCACCTCGAACGTCGCCCGGAGCCGCCGCTGCCCGGCACGGCGGACCTCGAGGAAGTACCTCCCGGGCGCGAGGCAGGCGACCAGCGTTCCCGGCGACCCGTCCTCGTCGGCAGACAGCCCGTGTCCCGTGAGGAGGGGTCGCCCGTCCGCGTCCCTCACCTCGGGCTCATCGGACTCCGGATCCAGACCGCGCACGGACAGCTTCACGTACCGGCCGCGCTCGAGGCGGAGCTCGACCTCGCGGGTCTCGCCTTCCACCAAGGTGAGGGGCACGTTCGCCGGAGCGCACCCCGGGACCACGACGAGCAGGAGCAGCTCCCCCGGCGGGAGTCCGCGGAGGAGGAAGCGCCCCTCCGTGTCCAGGACGGGCGTCTCGCGGACGGGTTCGCCCAGGCGGCCCCGCTCGAAGGGCAGGCACGTCCTGTCGGCTCGCAGGGGGATCACCCGGCCCGGGGGCGCGCCCTCGAGACCCGGGCCCTCCGGCAGCGCGACCCGGCCGCGCACGACCGACTCTCCCGGCAGCCGGACCTCCACGCTCCGCTCCTCGCCGGGCCCGAGGGTCACCGTCTCCTCCCAGAACGCGCGGCCCCGGGCCTCCGCCCTGAGGGTGTAGGAGCCCGGCGGCCTCCGCGCGAACACCTCGCGGCCGTCCTTCCCCGTGCTCCGCGGCCGCAGCATCGAGCGGCCGAGATCCATCGGTCCCGGCGGCCACAGAGTCACCGAGGCGCCCTCGACCGGGGCGCCGGCGGCCGCCTCCAGTACCCGGAGGCGGACGGAGGCGAGGCGAGCGACGATCGCGTCCCAGTCCACGGAGAACACGATGTCGGGGCCCCCCGGCCCGACGGCGCTCCGGACCGCCTCCCAACCCCAGAGCGAGAAGAGGACGTCGCGAGGTCCCGGGTCGGGGAGCTCGATCTCCGCGCGGCCCTCGTTATCGAGGTGCGCGAGGACCGTCCCCCGGGGGCTCTCCACCCCGGACGGTCTTGCCTCGATGGCGGCCGGGAGCGTCCCGTCGTAATCGAGCGCCTGGAACATCCGCGTGGGGGTCACCGCCAGGCCCTGCCGATCCCGGACGACCACCGCGAGCCTCGCCCCCTCGGCGACACGGCCCTCCGCGGGCCGCAGCGCCAGGTCGAGCCGTCTCTCCTCGCCGCTCCCGAGGGCCTCGCACTCCGCCTCGGCGAATTCCCCGGCCCACCAGGCCGTGACCCGGAGCGGCAGGCCGGCGGGCAGTGCCTCGTGCCTGTACGCTCCGCTCGGGTCCACCGGCGCCGTGAAGCTCGTGTCCCGGACCCCGGGAGGAGCCTCCGGTCCGGGGTGGAACATGACCCAGAGCGTGCCTCGGGGGCATCTCTCGGCGCCCTGCACGGCACCGAACACGGTCCCGCTCCGCCGGAGGACGACATCGAGGCGCTGCCGTTCGCCGGGGAGGAGGAGTCGCGTCGGGGAGGTCGAGCCGACGTGGTCTCGCGCTAGCGCCATGATCCTCCAGGGCGTGCCAGCGGGCGCGCAGAGGAGCTCGTAATCGCCGAGCCCGTTCGTCCGGGCCTGGAGGGGGCTCGCGTGCGCTTCCGCCATGGCCGAGGGGAAACGCACGGCGCCCTCGTCCACGTCCCCGGCGGATACAAGCGAGACGAGGACGTCGGGCAGGGGACGCCCGGACTCGTCACGGACCGTTCCCTCAACGGCCCCTCCGGGGCCGAGGACGAAGCGGACCTCCGCCGCTTCCCCCGGACGGGGCAGCTCGACTGTGACCTCTTGCCGCGCGTACCCCGGCGAGCGCGCCTCGAGGAGCCACGCCCGCGACTCGTCGTTCGGGACCTCGATCACGAAGGTCCCTCCAGCCGCGGCGACGACCTCGGGTCCCCGGGTCCACCGCCCGAGGCCGGACCCCGCGGAGTCCCGGCGGAGGCGGGCCACCCTCGCCCCGGCGACCGGGCCACCCTGGCCGTCCTCGACGCGTCCACGCAGGCTTCGGCTCGCGGGGAGGCCGGGCACGCCTCGCTCTCCCGCGGCGGGCATCGCCGGGCGCGGGCCCGCCGGCACGGTGCCGGCCGGACCACCGGCAATCGGGGCCGCGGCCGGCGACTCCTCGCCCGGCGTAGGAGGCCGGCCCGTCCCGTCGGAGGCGTGCGCGCCAGAGTCGGGGCGGGGCCGGTAGACGCTCCACGTCGCGACGGCGCCCCCGACGAGGAGCGCGGCCGCCAGCCCGAGCTTCGCGCCGCCCCCGACCAGGGCTCCGCCCGCGGCCGCAGCCGGGGCCGCGGCGGGACCCGGTCCAAGAGGCGCGCCGCCGCCGCCGGAAGGCGGACCGGCCAGGGGGAGCAACGCCACGCTCCAGGCTCGACGGTCCCCGCCATGCCGCCCGTCCAGCCGCTCCCGGAGGATCGCGAGCCCCCGCTGGAGGCGGCTCTTCACCGTCTCGACGGGGACCCCCTGCCGGAGCGCCACCTCCCTCGGGGGCAGCCCCTCGAGGAAGCGGAGGACGATGGTGGAACGGTAGGGCTCGTCGAGGCCGACCACCGCCTCCACGACCATCCGCCTCGCGCTCTCGCGCGCCAGGATCTCCTCGGTCGAGGGGACGGGCTCCGGTCTCGCGGCGGCGCGCTCCCTCGATTCCCGCCGGCGGTCGCTCCGGTATCGCTGCCGGGCGAAGTTGCGGACGACGGTGGCGAGCCACCCGCGCCAGCGATGCGGGTCCCGGGGCGGACGCTCAAGGGCGGCCGTCCACGCCTCCTGCTCGAGGTCGGCGGCCGTGTCGTCGTCCCGGACGAGGCTCCGGGCGAGCCCCCGGACGAATCCCCCGTGCGCCAGGAGCACCTCGGGGTCCAGCCGCGCGGGCTCGGGGTTCATCGGCCTGTCGCACTCCCCGAGAATGGAGATGCCGCGACCCGGGAATCGAGTGCCGGCGGAATCCTACCCACTTCCTTGACCCGTGCGCGGGGGATCCGATAGTCTCCGGGCACCGGCCTGGGACCGCCTTCCCGCGCGGTCCTTGTCCACGGGGGACTCCGATGAGGCGACTCTCCTCTTTCGCGGGGGCGGGGGCGATAGCCCTCGCGGCGCTCGCCGGGGCGGGGTGCAACTCCGACTGGGCCCACTACACCTTCGACGTGGACGAGGACATCCCGGAGCAGACGATCCCTGGGAGCGCGCTCGGGGGGACGCTCACGGGCGGACCGAGCCCCGTCTCGGTCAACTTCCAGGCCGAGCAGGAGTACCAGCAGCAGGACTTCGACAACGTGGACCGGGTGATCATCAAGACTCTCACCCTCGCGATCACCGCGAACTCGACGAACCCAACCGTGGACGCGATCGAGAACGGCCTGCCCGACGACTGGAGCTTCCTCACCGCCGTGGACATCTTCATCGAGGCGACCGTGAACGGGGCGCCGTCGAGCGAGCGGGTGGCTTTCCTGCCCTCGGGGGACGCGCAGTTCGCCGCCGGGAACACCACGCTCAACTTCCAGTGCACGCGCGTGGACGTGCTCCCGTACTTTCAGGCCCCCGGCGGCTACAAGCTCCGGATCTCCGCGACCGGCTCGATCCCCCCCGACGACGTGATCTTCAACGGGCGCGTCGTGGCGGAGGTCACGGTCAGCACGAGGAAATAGCTCGGGCCCGTTACCCGGGCCTTTCCCGAAGGAATCCCTCCAGCCGATCCGTCACACCGAGCTCGGCCGCCCAGCGGCGGAGGTAGGCCATGTCCAGCTCCGCCGCGAGCGCCAGGGTTTCCTCCACGTCGAGCTGGTCCTTCCGGCGGTTCGCGCCCAGCTTCAGGAGGATCAGATCCTCGGGGGCGACCACCCAGACGGACTTACCCTCGATCCGCCGGGAGCGCCGACGCGAGAGCGCCGTCTCCAGGTACTTCCCTCGTGCCAGGAAGAGGTCCACTTCCCAGAGGCTTCCGGATGCGAACCGAGTCGCCTTGAGCTTCTCCATGCCCCCGACCCGGTCCCGGAAACCGGGCTTGTGTTCCGTGGGCACCTCGAATCCAGCCGCCTCGAGTCGCGCCAGCAACGCCTCCACCGCACGATCATCCCCGCCGACCACGAGATCCGCATCGTAAGTGGGCCGTGGGATAGCCCACGTGCGGACGGCGAAGCCCCCGATCACCATGTACGGAAGCCCCGCGGACTCGACCGCCGCGATCGAGTCGAGGAGGAGGCGCTGGACCGGGAGCTCCGTCACGCGTGCTGCCGCAGGTGCTCGAGGAGCGCCGCGTTGCTGCGTTCGTGCTCCTCCCGGATCCGGGCGAGCCGTCGCTGGCGGTCGGCCTCGGGAAGCTCCAGGAGGGCGCGCCAGGCGTCCGTCATGAGGGCCTCGACCTCGACCCAGCGCTCCTCGGGGGTCATCCTGCGGTACATCTCGATCTTCTTGCGGCTGAGCACAAGGCCATGATCGCCGCCCGGCCCCGAATGGGTCAAGGTCCCTACGGCGCCGGTTCCACCACCGCGCTCATCGAGCCTTTGCACCTCGGGATCCGCCGGTCGGCGCCGGTGGCGTGGATCTGGTCGCGCTTCAACTCGGCCACCTCGAGCGGGCCCGTGAAGACGAGCGTGCGGCCGGTCGTGTCCACCTCGCGCGCGTGCTGGAAGGCGCGCTCCGCAGCCATCCCGAAGACCCTGCCGAGCATCTCGATCACGTACTCGTAGGTGTGGTCGTCGTCGTCCAGGAGGACCACGTTGAACCGCGGCGCGAGGCGGGGCTCGACGTCCGTCGCGACGCCGGGGCGGGTCGTCGTGCGCGGCTCGGGCATCGGGTGGATGATAAGAGAATCACCACAGAGGCACAGAGACACGGAGAGGAACCGAGATATACGCTTGATTCGCTGTGTCTCTGTGTCCCTGTGGTGAAAGATCTCCTCCGGTCTGCTCAGCCGCCCGAGGCCGGGACCTCCACCGTCACGCTGGCCGTCTCGCCCCCGCGCACCTCGATCCCCTCGCGGACGATCACGGGGCGGTTCGGGACGTAGAGGAAGAGGGCGTGGAGGCCGGGCCGGAGGCCTTCGAACCGGAACGTCCCCTCGGCGGGGATCCCCTGGAACCCCGCGTCCGCGCCCGACGGGTCGCGGAGGAGGACGAACGCGCCCCCGACCGACCGGGCGCCCTCGACCGAGACCGTCCCGGCGACCGTCCCGCCCCCAGCGCGCAGCACCGCATCGAGCGGGGTGAGCCCCGACTCGCCGACGCGGACGCCCTCGAGGAGGACCGCCTCGTAGCCCGGCTTCACGAGGGAGACCGTGTAGTCCCCCGCCGCGAGGTGGGGGACAGAGAACCGCCCGTCGCCGCCGGTGCCCGCGAAGACCGTGACGCCCGAGACGAGCTTGTCGGCAAGGCTCCGGGTCGTGCGCGCGGCCGGGGCCTCCACCGCGACACGGACCCCGCCGATCGGGCGGAGCGTCCCCTCCTCGAGGACCCGGCCCCAGAGCCCGCCGCCCGGATAGGCGACCGCGAGCCGCGTCTCGCCTCCCTCGGGGGGCAGGACGGCGCGGGCCCAGGCGGCGCGGGTGGGCCCCGTGCGCTTCCCATCCGCGCCGAGGTCCCAGGCCTGGACCCCGACATCGTAAGGGCCCGGCACGAGGCCCTCGAAGTCGGCCCGCCCGTCCCGGTCGGTGTGGCGGGTCTCCGTGCGGACGTCGGAGAGCGCGAGCCCGACGTCGCCGAACGTCCCGGCGCGGGACCAGAGGCGGACCTCGGCGCCCTCGACGGGCAGCGCGTCGCGCGTGACCGTCACGACCAGCCGCGCGCCCGTCGCGGGGCCGAAGTCGGCTCGCCTCTCCTCGCCCTTCCCGAGGGTGACGACGAGGGTGGGGTAGACGTCCGCGGGGCCGCCCTTCACCTCGAGGAAGTAGTTCCCCGCGGCGAGGCCCGTGAGGCGGTATCCGCCGAGCGCGTCGGTGGTCGCCTCGGCCGAGCCGCCGTTCAGGCCCTGGGCGCGGACCCGGAGCCCCTCGCGGGGGCGGTCGCCCTCGCCCTTCACGTTGCCGAAGAGGACCGAGTGCGGGGAGAGGACGATGTCGGGGACCCGGGTCTCCTGGCCGGCCACCACCTCGATTCCGGCCACGACCTCGCGGGCCAGGTCGGGGGCGGTGACCTCGAGGGTCCAGCGGCCCGCGGGCAGCGTCCGGGCTCGGAACTCGCCGGCCGAGTCCGTGACGCCGGACTGGATCCGTCTCCCCTCAGCGAGTCCCTTGGCGGGATTGAAACCGACGCGCGCGGCGACCACGGGGGACCCGTCGGGAGCTGAGACGACGCGGCCCGCTGCCCGGCCTAGATCTACCGGAGGATCGCTCGGCTCCATCCATGTAGGAACGACCTCCCCCGGTTGGAACGTGACCCCGGGTCCACGGTACGGCACCGCGCCGCCGGAGTGGCCCTTCGACACCTCGGGGGCGTCCGCCCTCGCTGCGGCCGTTCGGTCCGACGCTACGGATCGCTCGCCTGCCGGCGCGCCTGCGGTGCCCGGCGGTCGGTCACCCGGAGATGACGACCCCGCCGGGACGACCCCAACCGCCCCAGCGGCCGACTTCGTGGCGTCCGGCGGGCCAGGCGCGCCCGCCATCCCGCCGGCCGCCGTCGGCGAAGCTCCCAAGAGCTCTTCGGGCCCAGCGCTCCGCAAGGACCCTCCAACGGATCCCCGCAGAGCCCAGCCGGCGACTCCGCCGAGCGCCAGAGCCGCGAGGATCGGGAGTGCGCGCCTCATCTCCCCTCCCTCGCCGCGTCCCCGTGTCCCCGCGTCGAGCCTAGCTTGGCTTCGGAATCTCGTACCAGGTCACTCGCTTGGTGGCCAGGTCGAACTTGTGGTATCCCGTGATCTCCTTGCCGTAGACGTGGATCGTGATCGTCGGTTCGTCGCCGCCGTTGCGGTTCAGGTGGATCTCCTCGTTCGGGGGGAGGACCCACGCGAGGGAGCCCGCGCCGAGGACGAGGCTCCCGGTCTCCCGGAGGTCGGCGTAGTCCTCGTCCGACCCGTCGTCGAGCCGCTTGTAGTTCACGGCCTCGAGCTCGTTCCGGTAGACGCCCATCACGCCCCAGGTCCCGTGGTCGTGGATGGGGGTCCCCTGGCTCGGGCCCCAGACGAGCGACATCACGACGAAGTGGCCGGCCGGGTCCTTGTGGAGGAAGTTCCGCGCGTAGCGGTCCTTCCGCGGCGCCATGTGCTCGGGGGCGAGCAGCTTCGGGTTCTTGATCGCCTTCCGGATCATCCGCCCGATGTTCTCGATCAGCCCGTACTGCGAGAGATGGCTCGAGAGGAATCCGTTGATGTCGCGCACCAGGTCGGGGATCCCGTACTCGCGCGCGTTCCCGGCGTCGGCGGCCGGGAGCCTCTCGGACTTCGTGCCCGTCTTCGTGGTCATGGGGCCTCCCCTCTACGCGGATGCAACGAGTATAGGTTCGGAGGGAGGCCGGCTCAACGGGGATCCGGATCCGGCGGGGAGCGCGAGGGGCGGCGCCCCTCGCTCCGCACCGGCACTCGAGCCCCGGACGCAGGGTTTGGGGGGCGGGCGCGACCGAGTACACTCAATCGCTCGACCATGCCCCCCGCTCGGCCGTCCACCTACCTGGACTACAACGCCACGACGCCGCCGCACCCGGCGGTGGTCGAGGCGATGGCGCGGGCGCTCCGGGAGACCCCGGGAAACCCGTCGTCGGCGCACGCCGAGGGACGGAAGGCGCGGGCGGTCGTCGAGAAGGCGCGGGAGCACGTGGCGGCGTTCCTCCGGGCGAAGGCCGAGGACGTGACGTTCACCTCGGGCGGGACCGAGGCGGACAACCTCGCGGTGATCGGCGCGGCGCGCGCGGCGGCGCGGGCCGGGAAGAGGCCCCACGTGGTGGTGTCGGCGATCGAGCACTCGGCGGTCCTCTCCGCGGCCGAGCAGGTCGAGCGCGAGGGGGGGACGGCGACGCGCGCTCCCGTCGGCCGAGGCGGTCGAGTGGACCCGGCGGCGGTCGAGGCGGCGCTCCGGCCCGAGACGGTGCTCGTCTCGGTCATGGCCGCGAACAACGAATCGGGCGTCCTCCAGCCGATCGCCGAGATCGGGGCGCGGGTCCGGGCGCGCGGCGTCCTCTTCCACACCGACGCGGTGCAGCTCGTGGCCAAGGCGCCCTTCGACTTCTCGGCACTCCCCGTGGACCTCGCCTCGATCTCCGGCCACAAGTTCTACGGGCCGAAAGGGGCGGGCGCCCTCGTGGTCCGCCGTGGCGTGAAGTTCGAGTCGCTGCAGGTCGGCGGCTCGCAGGAGGGCGGCCGGCGGACCGGGACCGAGAACGTGGCGGGGATCGCCGGCCTCGGGGAGGCGTGCCGGCTCGCCGCGGCGGGGGAGCTGCACGACCTCGCGGCGATCGGGCGCCTCCGCGACCGGCTCTGGCAGGGCCTCGCCTCGCGGATCCCGGGCGTCCAGCGGAACGGCGATCCCGCGCACGCCGTCCCGAACACGCTCAACGTGACGTTCCCGGGCACGGACGGCGAGGCGCTCCTCCTGCGTCTCGACCTCGAGGGGATCGCGGTCTCCGCGGGATCGGCCTGCCACACGGGCGCTGCGCTCCCCTCGCACGTCCTCCTCGCGATGGGCCTCACGAAGGCCGAGGCTCGCTCGACCCTCCGTTACTCGCTCGGCCAGGGGAACACCGAGGCCGACGTGGACCGGGCCGTCGAGGTCACCGCCGACTCGGTCGCGGCGCTGCGCGGCCTCGCGGCCGCGGCGCGGTAGCCGGCCCCCGACGACTACCGGTCCCCGCGGGCGCGGCGGATCCGTTCGAGTTCCCTCTCCGCCCGCTTCCGCTGGGGCCACCCCGAGGGGGCCAGCTCGAGGGCCTTCGTCCAGTCGGCCTCGGCGCCTTCGAGGTCCCGCTTCGAGAAGCGGGCGAACGCGCGGCCCGCGTAATGGAAGGGGTCGTCGGGCGCCAGGGCGATGGCCGCGGTGAAGTCGGCAAGCGCGCCGTCGTGGTCGTTCAGCTTCCCGCGCACGTTCCCCCGGTAGTTGTACGCCGCCGCCGAGCGGGGGTCGAGCCGCAGGGCGGCGTCCAGGTCCGAGAGGGCGGCGTCGAGGTCGCCGTCGTCGGCGCGGACCCTCGCGCGGCCCATGAAAGACGAGGCGTTCCCGGGGTCGCAGGCGAGCGCCGCCTCGAAGTCGCGGCGCGCACCCTCGCGGTCGCCCCGGTCGTAGAGGATGACCCCGCGGTCCTGGTGGGCGGGGCTGAACCGGGGGTTGAGGGAGAGCGACGTCCCGAAGTCCGCGATCGCGCCGTCCAGGTCACCCAGCTTCGTCCGCACGACGCCGCGGCTGTAGTAGGCCCGGGAGTCCCGCGGGCTCAATCTCAGCGCCTCCGTGTAGTCGTCGAGCGCCCCCGCCATGTCGCCCTTCAGCCGCCGCACGAGGGCGCGGTTCGCGAGGGCGTCCGCGAAACCGGGGCGGATCGTCAGGGCCGACTCCAGGTCGCGGAGCGCACCGTCCAGGTCTCCCGTCTCGCGGAACGCCTCGCCCCGGTTCAGGTAGTTCGTGGCGTTACGCGCGTCGAGCTCGATCGCCTTCGTGAGATCCCCGATCGCGGCTGCCAACTCCCCCATCACGAGACGCGCGTAGCCCCGGTTCCCCCACGCGAGCGCGAGCGGCGGCCCCTCGGCAAGGACCTGTGTGTATTCCCGGACCGCGATGGCCCGATCGCCCCGGGGGTCGTTCGCCTCGATGTACCCTCGCTCCAGGGCCGCCTCCCAGCCTTCGAGCCCCGCCAGCGCCTCCCGAGCCGGGCCCCAGCGTTCCGCAATCGAATCGAGGATCGCCCGCGCGAGGCGGCCCTCGCGGCCCGGAGATCGCGCCGCGGTCGCGAGCTCCGCCCGGAGGGCGGGGCCCACGGCGATTCTCCGGCTCCTCTCCTCCATCGCCCGGTAGAGAGCTGCGGCGGCCCCCCGCGAGGAGTCCGGGGGAACCAGGTCCCACTCCCGGCGAGCCCGCTCCCAGTCACCGACGGCCCAGAGGAGGAGCCCGCGTTCCAGGCGCCAGTCGAGAGTCCCGGGTTCCCTTTCGAGGGCTCGCCCAAGCAGCTCCGCCGCCCCGCGAGGGTCGGACTGCCGGACCGCCCGCGCCCGGGCCGCAAGCGCCTCGGCCTCGGAGGGCCCCGGGGGCGCCTCCGGGGGTCCGGCGTCGGGGGTCCGCGCCGTCCCGGCGCCTGCGGCCCACGCGGCGCCAGCGACCGTGAGGGCCAGGGCGGCGATCCCGAGCCTCGCCCGGGCGTGCCCGGGCGGGCGCCTCCGGGGTCTCTCCCCCCGCAGCACCCGCTCCAGGTCCTCCCGAAGCCCCGCCGCGTCCCGGTAGCGGTCGCGGGTGCGCTTGGCGAGGCAGACCCGCACGACGAGGGCCAGCCCCCTCGGCACGCCCCCCCGGAGCGACTCGAGCCGGGTAGGCTCCCCCACGAGGACCCTCCCGATCACGGCCGCGGTCGTCTCGCCCTCGAAGGCGGGGCGCCCCGCGAGCAGCTCGTAGAGGACGCAGCCGAGGGACCACACGTCCGTCGCCGGAGTGAGCGAGGAGACCTCACCCCGTGCCTGCTCGGGGGACATGTACCCGGGGGTCCCGAGGGCCTGGCCGGTCCGCGTGAGCTTGCTGCCCGTGGCAACGGACTTCGCGAGGCCGAAGTCCGTGAGGAACCCGAGGGTCGCCATGCGTTCGGGGGCGCCGCAGCCCGCCCCTGGCTACTCCCCATCCTCCGGCCAGAACGCCTCGTACCCCGGCCGCTCCCACTCGGCACGGCCGCGGTCGGTCATCTCGTAGACGACCTCGCCGGCCGAGTACTCGAAGGGCGTGCCCTCGGGCGCCGAGTCGAGGTGCGCGACCAGCTCCTCCTCGAGGTTGCCGTAGTGCTCGAGGAGCTCTCCCGCCGTCACGTCCTCGCCTCCCTCGAGGACCCGCGCGAAGCCCCGGGCCACCAGCTCCGAGGCCGCCGCGGCGACGTCCCCGAGGTCCACCTCGCCCCCGAGGTCGCGGGCCGTGTCGGCAAAGAGCATGGAGAACGACTCCGGCTCGTCGGCGAGGTTGTTCAGGACGAGGAACTCGATGCGCGTGAGATCGGGCACAGCTAGCCGGCATCATTCACGCCGCCAAGGCCCCGCGTGAATGTCGCCGGCTAGCTATTGTCACAAGCCATCCACCATTCCGAAATGGGCTCAAGTGGATCCGGCCGTCACTAGCCCGACGCATTCGCGCACCGCCTTTGCCCACGCGCGAGTGCGTCGGGCTACGCGGGCGGGGAGCCCAGGCCGCCGCCCGCGGGCGCCGCTGGCTTGGGCAGCGTCAGGTCGCTGATCGCGCCGAGGATCTCGCGGTCGGAGAAGGGCTTGTTGATGATCTTGGCCACGGGCAGCGCCCGCACCTTCCGGAAGAGGTCCGAGTCGTAGTACGAGGAGACGACGACGACGGGCATCTCGGGCTTGAGCTTGCGGACCCGCTTCACCAGCTCGTCCCCGAGCATGCCGGGCATCATGAAGTCGGTGACGATGACGTCGAAGGTCTCCCCCTCGACGTGCTTGAGCGCGGCCTCGCCGTCCTCCACCCCCGTGACCGCGTGGCCCCCGCGCTTCAGGATGTCGCCGATCAGCTGACGTGAGAGGTCCGAGTCGTCCACGACGAGAACGCGCGCCACGGGACCCTCTCCTCCCCCGCCCCCGGTGGGCGGCGGCGACCGGACTGATTCTACCGGACGGCGACCCGCGGGGCGAGTGGGGAGCTCAGCGCGGGTGCATGTCCGTTCCTCCGCGGCGTGGTCGGGGGGCGGCGGACGTTCACGGCGGACGGTAGACGGGAACCGAGGGGGACGGCCGCTCCTCTCACCGTCCGCCTCCCTCCGTGAACGTCCCCCAGAGCTCTCCGGCCGCTTCGGTGGGCGGGGGAGGGGCGGCGTTCACGGTGGAGCGGCGACGGCAAGCGGGAGACCGCACCACCTTCCCCCGCCCGCCCCCTCCGTGAACGTATCCCGCCCTCCGCCTCCGGAGCCTCCCTTGCTTCGGAGTCCCACGCGCCCCCACCTTCCGGCGAGGGGCGCGTGTGACCCCTCAGAAGGAGGCTCCGATGGATCGGTGGTTCGGATTCAGCCACGAGCGGCTCGATGCGTATCGGGTCGCTCGCGAGTTCCTCGGCAACGTCGCCGATCTTCTGGCGGGACTGCCCCGAGGCGAGTCGGGGATCGCCGACCAGCTCAAGCGCGCGGCCGACAGCGTGTTCCTCAATCTCTGCGAGGGCGCGGGGCGCCGTGCGGGGAAGGAGAAGGCGCATCACTACGAGATCGCCCGCGGGTCGGGCACGGAGTGCGCCGCGATCCTGGACATCCTGCTCTTGCGACGGCTGGCGGATCCGGCCCGGGTCGCGGCGGCGCGGGTCCGACTGCACCGGCTCGTCTGCATGCTGACGGCGCTGGCGCGGCGGGCCCGGGGCGAGGAGGAAGGGGGTACGCCGACCCCGTAGGGGTGGCCCTCGGGGCCCCGGTCACGGCCGCGTCGCGGCGAGACCGTCGCGCCGGACGGGGCCG
>JAKEIC010000014.1 GCA_022614695.1 Planctomycetales bacterium
GGGGACACCGACGCGACGCCGGCGACCGGCGTCCCGCCCGTCGGGGCCCCGTGACGCGGCCGCTCCCCGACCCCTTCCCCATCGCGCCCGCCGACGGGCGCCTGGAGGCAGCCCTCGCGCTCCCCGGGAGCAAGAGCCTCACGAACCGGGCGCTCGTCTGCGCGGGACTCGCCGAAGGGGAGTCGGTCCTCGAATCCCCGCTCGACGCCGAGGACACCCGGCTCATGCGCGAGGCGCTGCGCGCGCTCGGGGCGGGGATCGTCGAGGAGGCGGGGCTCTGGCGCGTGACCGGGACGGGGGGCCGGGTGCGGGGCGGGGTCGCGCTCTCGTGCGGGAACGCCGGCACGGCGATGCGATTCCTCGCGGCGGTCGCGGCGGCGGGCCCCGGGCCCGTCACGCTCGACGGGACCCCGCGCATGCGAGAGCGCCCGATCGGGGCGCTCGCCGAGGCGCTCCGCCGGCTCGGGGCCCGCATCGTCTTCGGGGGACGCGAGGGGTTCCCCCCGCTCGACGTCTCGGGTCCGGCGGCGGGCGGGGCGACGGCCGTCGCGAGCGACGAGAGCAGCCAGTTCCTCTCGGCTCTCCTCCTCGCGGGCCCGCTCTACGCCCATGGGGTCGAGCTCCTGCCCGAGGCAGGGTCCGGCGGCCGGATCGCGTCGCGGCCCTACGCGGACCTGACGCGGGCCGCGATGCGGACGTTCGGCCGCGAAGTCGCCGTCCGCCCGGACGGGGTCCACGTCGTCGCCGCCGGCCCGTACCGCGCGACGCGGTACGCCGTCGAAGGGGACGCCTCGGCGGCCCAGTACCCGCTCGCGGCGGCCGCGATCGCGGGGGGCCGGGTGAGGGTCCGGGGGCTCGACCGGACGACCCTCCAGGGGGACGTGGCGATCCTCGGGCACCTCGAGGGCGTCGGGGCGGAAGTCGCCGACGGGCCCGGCTTCCTCGAGGTCCAGGCCCCGGGCCCGCCGCTGCGCGCCCTGCGGGCGGACTGCGGCGACACTCCCGACCTGGCGCCCACGCTCGCGGCGCTCTGCCTGTTCGCGCGCGGCGAGTCCCGCTTGACGGGCCTCGCGACCCTCCGGTCCAAGGAATCGGACCGGATCGCGGCGATCGCCACCGAGTGCGAGAGGCTCGGGGCGAAGGTGCGCGCCGGGCCCGACGAGATCGCGATCCGGCCCGGGACTCTCCGCGGGGCGACGATCGAGACCTACGGCGACCACCGGATCGCGATGGCGTTCGCGCTTGTGGGGCTGCGGGTGCCTGGGGTCCTGGTCCGGGACCCCGGTTGCGTCGCCAAGACATACCCCGAGTTCTGGACGGACCTGGAGCGCCTCCGCACCTCCGCCGCCGCGACGCGGCGCCATACCAGGCCATTTCCCCAGGCCCGCAAGCGGTAGGTCTCCCAGGAAAGCGATTGCGTCGGATACGGCGCGCTGGTAGCCTCGTTACCCCTCGATCGCCCCGACCGCCCGAGGAGCTGGTAAGCGCGTATCCGATGCTCTTCCAGGACGTCATCCTCACCCTCCAGAAGTACTGGGCGGATCGTGGTTGCGTCCTCTGGCAGCCCTACGACGTCGAGAAGGGCGCGGGCACGAGCAACCCCGCCACGTTCCTGCGGTGCCTCGGCCCCGAGCCCTGGAACTGCGCCTACGTGGAGCCGTCTCGCCGGCCGACCGACGGCCGCTACGGCGAGAACCCCAACCGCCTCCAGCACTACTACCAGTTCCAGGTGATCCTGAAGCCCTCGCCCGCCGACCCGCAGGGGCTCTACCTCGAGAGCCTCCGGGCCCTCGGCATTGACCTCGTCCGCCACGACGTGCGTTTCGTCGAGGACGACTGGGAGAACCCGAGCCTCGGCGCCACGGGGCTCGGCTGGGAGGTCTGGCTCGACGGGATGGAGGTGACGCAGTTCACCTACTTCCAGCAGATGGGCGGGTTCGAGCTGGACCCGGTCTCGGCGGAGCTGACCTACGGCCTCGAGCGGATCGCGATGTTCCTGCAGGGCGTGGACAGCTGCTACGACCTCCGCTGGGCCCCGGGGGTGACCTACGGGCAGGTCCACCACGAGGACGAGGTGGAGTGGAGCCGCTACAACTTCGAGCTCGCCGATGTCGCGACGCTCCGGGTCCTCTTCGACTGCTACGAGGCGGAGGGGCGGAGGCTCCTCGAGGCCGACTGCCCGATCCCGGCCGCGGACCAGGTGCTCAAGTGTTCGCACGCGTTCAACCTCCTCGAGGCGCGGCGCGCGCTCGGGACCGCGCAGAGGACCGAGCTGATGGGGCGCGTCCGGGCGCTCGCGCGGGCCACGTCGAAGGGCTGGCTGGCGCTGCGGGAGAGGCTCGGCCACCCGCTGCTGCGGGGAGCGCCCGCGGGGGCGCCGGTCGCATGAGGACCCGCTCCCTTCCCCTCGCGGCGGCACTGGCCGCGGTCCTCTCCTCCGGCTGCGGGTGCCGGCCGGAGCCGAAGGCTCCGCCCGCCCCTTCCATGGCGTTTGGCGGCGCCGGGAGCCCGCGGGACGGGGAGGCGGGCCGGCCCACGGGCGATGGGGGCGATGGGCAACCGGCGACCGGGATCGCGGGCGGCGCGACCGAGCCCGGGGCGGCGCCCGCCGGCGCTCCCGCGCCCGAGGACCCGACCCCGCCGGCCTTCCTGAAGTTCGTCGAGGAGCTGGAGGCCGCGCTGGACCAGGAGACCTTCGAGGAGATCCGGAAGCGCGTGGAGGCGGAGATCAAGGCCCGGCCCGAGGATCCTCTCGGCTACCTCGCTCTCGCCGCCCTGCGGCTCCAGGAGATGGAGGATCAGCGGGGCAGCCCGGCGAGCCGCGACTTCCAGGCGGTCCGCGAGGCGATCCAGACGGCCCGCTCCCGCGACTCCCTCGCCCTCTACGGATACCTCGCGGACACCTACGAATCGCGCCTCCTGCGCGCCGAGAAGAAGCCGGCCGAGGCGCTCCAGCTCCTCGAGCGTGCCCGTGCGGCCGCCCCGGGATGCCGGCTGGCTCAGGGGGACCTCGGGTTCCTGCTCCTCGAGGCGAAGGAGTACGCGAAGGCCCTCATGCACTTCCAGGAGATGACCCGCCTCTTCCCGCGGGCCTGGAAGCTCTGGGCGGGGCGTGCCCTCGCCCACATGGCCCTCCGTCAGCCGCAACCGGGGATCGAATGCTTCGAGAAGGCGAAGGAGTGCGACCCCGACAACATCAAGGTCCGCCTCCAGCTCCTCCGGCTCCTCGCGAGCGCCTGGGCGGAGACGCACGAGGACTCGCTCCGGGACCGGGTCCGCCGCGAGATCGCCGAGGCGCGGCCGCTTGCCGAGAGGGTCCGGGTCGAGAAGACGCGCAAGGCCCTTCTCGACCTCCTCGAGACCCTCGAGAGCCAGTTCGAGGCGGCCCTCGTGGAGTGGCGGATCCGGGACATCGAGCACATGCCCGACGCGGACCTGGACTACGACGCGCTCTTCGGGCGCGTGAAGGAGACGGCGCTCCGGGCGCGGCTCCTGAAGGCGATCGCGGACGGGATCCCCGACAGCCCGTCCCCCCAGCGCGCCAGGGCGCTGCTCTCCGCCGCGCGGAAGGGCCCGGAGAAGACCATCCGGTACTTCAGCCTGGTCCGGGTCTGGGCCTACGGCACGGCGGCGCAGATGCGGAGGTCCTTCGCCGAGCCGGTGCTCCGCGCGATGGCGCCGCACGCGATCCCGGTCTCGTGGGAGATCCTCGCGAACGAGAAGGAGGACGACGAGGTCCGGCTGGCGGCCGTCGAGGCGATCGGCGCGCTCGGGAGCTGGGACCCGGACTCCCGCGGACTCTTCGCGGAGCTGGAGAAGAGGGTCCAGGCCGCGAAGCCGGCGGACCCGGTGGCCGGGATGACGGGGGAGGCCTTCAACTGGATCGAGGTGCTCCACAAGGCGCTGCTGCGCCTCCGCGAGGAGCGCGGCCCGAGGCTCCCGCGCCGCGACGCGGACCCCGGGGCGTGGGCGCCGTTCCTGGAGACCTGGCGGAGCCTCCTGCCGAAGTAGGGCCATGCCCGACCTGCTCGTCGAGATCGGCACCGAGGAGATCCCCGCCGGCTACCTCCGCGGCGCGGTCGAGGCGCTGGCCGAGGGGCTCCGGCGCGAGTGCGCGGCGGCCGGTCTCGGCACCCCCGACGTCCGGGGCGACTCGACCCCCCGGCGGCTTGCCCTCCTCGCCCGGGGGATCCCGGCCACGCAGCCCGGGAGCGAGAAGCTCGTGCGGGGTCCCACGCGCGACGCCGCCTACGACGCGGGCGGGAACCCGACCCCGGTCGCGCAGAAGTTCGCCGCCGCGCAGGGGGTCCCGGTCTCGGCCCTCGAGGTCCGGGAGACCCCGAAGGGCGCCTACGTCCACGCGATGCGCCGCGAGGGGGGCGCCGCGACTCTCTCCCTCCTGCCGGGGATGCTCGAGCGGGCGCTCGCCGCGGTCGTGAGCCCCAAGTCCATGCGCTGGGGGCCGCCGGGGGTCCGGTTCGCACGGCCGATCCGGTCCCTGCTCGCGCTCTTCGGGGCGGACGTCGTCCCGGCGACCCTGGCGGGGGTCCGCGCGTCGGGCGAGGCGCGCGGCCACCGCTTCCTCGCGCCGGGGCCGGTCCGGATGGGCGGCGCGGACTGGGAGGAATACCGGGAGAAGCTCCGGGCGGCGCGGGTCGTCGTCGAGACGGCGGAGCGCGTGCGGCTCGTGCGCGGGGCGGTCGAGGCCTCCCTCGCCCGGGACGGCGGCGCGTTCACCCGCGAGGCGCTCGCCGAGGAGGTGGCGAACCTGCTCGAGTGGCCGACGCCCGTCGAGGGGACCTACGACGAGGCCTACCTGGCGCTCCCCGACGCGATCCTCGAGGCGGCCATGGTCCACCACCAGCGCTACTTCCCCGTCCGCGGGCGCGACGGGAAGCTCCGGGCGCGGTTCGTGGCCTTCGCCGACCGGGGCGGCGACGCGGCCGGAGAGGTCCGGGCGGGGAACGAGCGGGTGCTGCGGGCGCGGCTCTCGGACGCGCGGTTCTTCTTCGAGGGCGACCGCAAGAAGCCCCTCGCCGCGCGCGTCGAGGGGCTCCGCGAGATGGGCGTGCAGCCCGACCTCGGGAGCCTCCGCGACCGGGCCGACCGGGTGGCCCGGCTCGCGACGCGGCTCGCCTCCTCGCCGCGGGCTCCCGCCGCGGTCCGGGCGCTCGCCCCGGCCCGGATCGAGCGGGCGGCGCAGCTCGCGAAAGCCGACCTCCTCACCGAGGTCGTGGGCGAGTTCCCGGAGCTGCAGGGCGTGATGGGCGAGATCTACGCGCGCCTCGACGGGGAGCCCGAGGAGGTCGCCGTCTCGATCCGCGACCACTACCAGCCCCGGGCCGCCAAGGACCCCCTCCCGGCGACCCCGCTCGGGCTCCTGCTCGCGCTCGCCGACCGGGCGATGGCCCTCGCGGAGGGCTTCGCTCTCGGCCGCGAGCCGACCGGGGCAGGGGACGCGTTCGGGCTCCGGCGCGCGGCCTACGGGCTCCTGCGGCTCCTCCGGGAGGGGCTCGGCGCGGGGAAGGTCTCGGGGATCGTCCACGCCGCCGTGGCGGAGCTGCCCGCCGGGAAGGCGCGCTCGGCGGGCGAGGCGAAGAAGCCCGCGATCGCCGCGTTCCTCGCGGACCGGCTCTCCCAGGCCGCGTTGGATGCCGGCCACCCGCACGACCTGGTCCGGGCCGTCATCGCCTCGGGGGCCGACGAGCCGGCCGACGTATTCGCGCGGCTGGAGGCGCTGCGGCGGCTCGCCGCCGAGCCCGGCTGGCCCGGCCTGGTCGAGGTGGTGGACCGCACGAAGAGGATCCTGCCGAAGGACTGGAAGCCCCGGCTCGAGATGCCCGCCGGCCTCGCGCTTCCCGAGGAGCAGGTCCTGCAGCGCGCCTTCGACGGGTGCCGCGGCGAGGTCCAGAGGCTCCTCGACGCGCGGGACTACGTGCCGGCGGCCCGCCTCTACCGCGACTCCCTCGCGGCGCCGGTCCACGAGTTCTTCGCCAAGGTCTTCGTGAACGACCCGGACCCGGCCGTACGCGAGAACCGCCTGACGCTGCTCTCCCGGGTGAACCGCCTCTTCAGCGAGCGCGTCGCGGACCTCGCCCTCGTCGAGGGCGTGGTCGGCGGGGCGGCCGCGACCCGGAGCGCGGGGGCGACCGCATGATCGCCCGGCTCGGCGAGTGGGCGACGAAGTGGGCGCAGCGGCTCATGCCGGACCCGTTCCTCTTCGTCGTGCTGCTCACGTTCGTGACGATCGCCCTCGCCTGGGTTGTCACGGGCGTCGCGCCCCTCGGGACGAGGAAGGCCGCGCGGGTGGCCTCCCTGGCCGGCGCGGCGACCGTCGCGCCGCCGTTGCCCCCGGGGGCGGTCGCGGCCGAGCACGCCCGCCCGCTCAAGGTCGGCGACCTCGTCGGCAC
Organism: Planctomycetales bacterium; assembly: GCA_022614695.1. Lineage (GTDB taxonomy): Bacteria > Planctomycetota > JAKEIC01 > JAKEIC01 > JAKEIC01 > JAKEIC01. Next base: position 6,411 of record JAKEIC010000014.1, read on the forward strand.
GGGCGATACGGTCTGGACCGCCCCGGGCGCGCGCGCACTCCTCGAGGAGGGGCCCGGCGGCGGTCCCCCCGTCACCGTCGCCGAGGGGGCCTCCCACACGGTCGGGGAGCGCGCGGGCGCCGGCTTCTACGCCCCGGGCCTCTTGGACCACTGGTTCCGGGGATTCGTCACGGACAAGTGGCTGGCCTTCGCCTTCCACATGGCGCTGATCCTCGTGACGGGTCATGCTCTCGCGGTCGCCCCGCCCGTCCGGAGGCTCCTCCGCCGGCTCGCGGGCCTGCCGAGGACGGGACGCCAGGCCGTCCTCCTCACGAGCGCGGTGTCGCTCCTCACCGGGCTGCTGAACTGGGGCTTCTCCCTGGTGGCCTCGGCCTACTTCGCGCGCGAGGTGGCGCTCGAGGGGAAACGCCGTGGCCTCGCGTTCCACTACCCGCTCCTCGCGGCCTGCGGGTACTTCGGCCTCATGATCTGGCACGGCGGGCTCTCCGGCTCCGCGCCGCTCCAGGTGGCGGCGCCGGGCCACCCGTTCGAGGGGAAGATGGGGGTGGTCCCGATCACGGGCACGCTCCTCCACCCCGTGAACCTCTTCGTCTCGGGGCTCCTGCTGGTGGCGGTCCCGGCCATCGCGGTCTTCCTCGTCCCCACCTCGAAGGGCTCGATCCAGGAGATCGCGGCCGACCCGGGGGACGACGCGCCGATCGGGGGCTCCGTCGCCCCGGCGGGGACGGCGGCGCGATGGCTCGACGAGTCGGTGATAGTCACCGGTGGCGTCCTGCTCCTCGGGGCCCTCGTCCTCGCCTGGACTTTCCTCGGGTGGGCGCAGCCGACCCGCGCCGCCGGGCTCTCGGGGATCACGCTCCCGACCGTGATCGCGGTCTTCCTGCTCGCGGGGATGGCCCTCCACCGCACCCCGATCGCGTACGTCCGGGCGGTGGAGGACGGGATCGGCGGAGCGGCGGGGATCGTGCTCCAGTTCCCCTTCTACATCGGGATTCTCCACATGGTGCAGGACTCGGGGCTCGGGGCGACGATCGCGGGGTGGTTCGTGACGCTCTCGAACTCGACCGGTGCCGCGGCGACTACGTTCCCCGTCTTTACGTGGCTCGCGGCGTCCTTCCTCAACATGTTCGTGACGAGCGGGGGCGGACTCTGGGGAGTGGCGGGGGGGACGGCCCTCGACGCGGCGCAGGCTCTCGGCGTCCCGGCCGAGAAGGCCCTCCTCGCCGTCGCCTACGGGGACGAGTGGACCAACATGATCCAGCCCTTCTGGGCCGTGCCGCTGCTCGCGATCACGGGGGTCCGGGCCGGCGACATCATGGGCTACACGGCCGTCGTGATGCTCGCGACGGGGCCGATCTACGCGATCGGCCTGGCGCTGCTGTGAGTCGCCACGTCGAGCCGAGAGGGTCCCCATGCCGTTCCTGAAGGTCACCGAGCCCTCCGGCGTCCGGATCGTGCCGTTGAAGACCGGCCCCATCACGCTCGGCCGCTCGTCGGACAACTCCCTCGTGCTCGAGGACCAGAAGTCCTCGCGCCGCCACTGCGTCGTCGAGAGGGCCCCGGGGGGCGGGTTCCGGGTCCGGGACCTCCACAGCCTGAACGGGACGTTCGTGAACGGGGCGACCATCACCGAGCACGTCCTCCGCCACGGGGACCGGATCGAGATCGGCCAGACCGAGATCCTCTTCGAGACGGGGAACCCTCCGGAGCCGGCCCCCCCGCCGCCCCCTCCGCCGCCGCAGGCCGAGGCGAAGCCGGCGTCCGCGAGGATGGGCGACGCGAACGCGACGCGGATCGAGCCGGCGCCCCCGCGGCCGCGGGGGGAGGAGACGCTCGAGTCGCTCCGTCAGGACAACGAGAACCTGCGGAAGCTCCTGGCGATCACGCAGAAGCTCGCCTCGGAGCTCCGCCTCGAGAAGCTCCTCGAGATCATCGTGGACACCGCGATCCGGCTCACCGACGCCGAGCGCGGCTTCCTCGTGCTCGTCGAGCGCGGGGCGCTCTCGTTCCAGGTGGCGCGGAACTACCGCCAGGAGAACCTCCCGAGGCCCGATGAGGAGATCAGCACCTCGATCACGAAGAAGGTGCTCGAGACGGGGGAGCCGGTCCTCACGGCCGACGCGCAGGCCGACGAGCGGTTCCGCGGTCTCGAGAGCGTGCGGGACCTCCGGCTGCGCTCGGTCCTCTGCGTGGGCCTCCGGGCCTCGGGCGAGGCGCTCGGGGTCCTCTACATAGACAACCACGTGGAGCGCGGGCTGTTCGCGGTGGAGGACGTGGAGCTGCTCCAGGCCTTCGCGGCCCAGGCGGCGATCGCGCTCCACAACGCCCGCCTCATCCGCGAGAACGAGAAGAAGCACGAGGAGCTGGCCGAGTCGCACCGCAAGGTGGAGGAGCTGAACCGCGAGCTGGCGAGCAAGGTCGAGCGGCAGACCCAGGAGCTGCTCGCGGTGAAGGTGGTCCAGGAGGACCTCCGCGTCCAGCTCCAGACCAAGTACAACTACGACCAGATCATCGGCCGGAGCCCGAAGATGCAGGAGATCTTCCGGCTCCTCGACCGGATCACGGACGTGTCCGTCCCCGTCCTCGTCCAGGGCGAGTCGGGGACGGGCAAGGAGCTGATCGCCCGGGCGATCCACTACAACGGGCCGCGCAAGGACAAGCCGTTCGTCTCGGAGAACTGCGCGGCGATCTCCGAGACGCTCCTCGAGTCGGAGCTGTTCGGCTACGTGAGGGGGGCCTTCACGGGCGCCGACCGGAACAAGAAGGGCCTCTTCGAGATCGCCAACGGGGGGACGCTCTTCCTCGACGAGGTCGGGGACATGAGCCCTGACATGCAGAAGAAGCTCCTGCGGGTCCTCCAGGAGGGGACGCTCCGCCCCGTCGGGGGCAAGGACTCGATCGGGGTGGACGTCCGCGTCGTCTCGGCCACCAACCGCAAGCTCGAGGACCTCATGCGCGAGGGGCGCTTCCGCGAGGACCTCTACTACCGGCTGAACGTCGTGACGATCACCGTGCCTCCGCTCCGCGACCGCAAGGAGGACATCCCGCTCCTGATCGAGAAATTCCTCGATACCGCGACCGAGGCCGGGCAGGTGAAGAAGTCGCTTCGCCCCGAGGTCACCGCGGCCCTCATGAAGTACGACTGGCCGGGGAACATCCGGGAGCTCCAGAACGAGATCCTGAAGATGGTCGCGCTCGGCTCGGGCGACGAGGTGGACGTCTCGGTCCTCTCGCCGCACATCCGGGCCGGGGGCCCCGCGATGGGCGTCCCGGGGAGCGTCCCCCGCGTGCCGCTCAAGGAACTCGTCGAGAGCCTCGAGCGCGACGCGATCCGGAAGGTCCTCGCCGAGACGCGCGGGAACAAGTCGGCGGCGGCGAAGCAGCTCGGGCTCTCGCGGCTGGGGCTGCGGAAGAAGATGGAGAGGTACGGGATCGGCGAGCCGGGCTGAACAGGGACCCCGGGATCCCGACGCATCGATGGGGCAAGACCGCCGAGTCGGACCGGGAAGCGACCCCGGGCCCGAGGGACGCGCGGAGGCAGCCCGTCCCGGCGCGGGCCCTGGCCCCTTGGCGCCGCGACCCCTCGCCATCCCGCGGGGAGCGAGGGATGCTGCGCAAACCGTCCAGAGGGTCGCTCACCTGGACCATTGGTTCGGGGCGATCCTGGCGGCCGTGGGGCTCATGACGGCGAGCCTGCGAGCCGTCGTGGAGGACCCGGGATCGGGTAACCTCCGGTCCTCGGAGGGATGATCCTGTGGTTCGTTCCCCCCGCCCGCGCCGGATCGTCGCCGCGCTCGCCGCGGCCCTCCTCTCGGGCTGCCGCGCCCGGCCGCACCGGGTCGAGCCTCCCACGTCGGTCGCCCGCCTCCCCGGGGCCGGCCGGCTCCTCGCCGGCGCGGCCGAGGAGGACATCACGCCGCCCCCTGGGCTCCCGCCCTTCGGCTACTCCGCCGCTGCGAAGCACTCCTCGTTCGCGGGCCACCGGGTGCGTCTCCGCGCCGAGGCGTTCGCTTTCCTCGACGCCGGGGGCGGGCTCGCGGCGGTCGTCGTGGCCGACCTCGGCCATGTCTCGGCCGTCCTGCACCGCGAGGTCGCCCGGCGGGTCGCCGGGACGACCGGGCTCACCGCCGACCGCCTCCTCCTCGCGGCGACGCACACCCACAGCGGCCCGGCCGGGTACGCCGCCGCGGCGTGGTACAACGCGCTCGGGTCTCCGCGGATCCCCTCCGGGTTCGACCCGGCGCTCGCGGACTTCCTGGCGGGCCGGATCGCGCGGGCGATCGAGCGGGCGTTCGGGGAGCGCGGCGCGGGCCTTTCCCCCGCCGTCCTCCGGGTCGGGAGCGTCCGGGTGCCCGGGCTCACGCGCAACCGCAGCCCCGAGGCGTTCCTCCGGAACCCGGAAGCGAGCCCGGACGCGCCCGGAGGGCGCGCGCCGCCGGTGGACGAGACGCTCACGCTGCTGCGCCTCGACCGCGAGGACGGGACCCCGATCGGCGGGCTCTTCCACTTCGCCGGCCACCAGACGGTCGTCTCGCCCGAGGCGGACCTCTGGCACGCGGACGTCTTCGGGGTGGCGACGCGGCTCCTCGGGCGCGACCTCGCGGGCCCGGGCGGCGCGCCGGTCCTCGCGTTCGCGAACGGCGCCGAGGGGGACGTCTCGTTCGCGTGGCGGCCCGAGCCGCGGGAGGCGCTGGCCGGCCACTCCGAGGCGATGCGGCTCGGGGCGGCCCTCGCGGCGGCCGCGCGAGGCCTCTGGGACTCGACGGGCTCCGCCGCGCCCGTCCCCGAGCCGGTCGCGGTGAGCCACGCCTACGACGAGGTCCGCCTCCCGGGGGCGGCGCTCTCCGACGGGAGGTCCCTCTGCGAGACGGCGCGGTTCGGCGCCTCGGCCATGGCCGGCGCGGAGGACGGCCGGTCCTCCCTGCACCCGAGGATCGTCCGCGAGGGGATGCGGCGCGAGGGCGGGGGGTGCCATGCCCCGAAGGTCGTGGCGATCCCCTGGCTCCAATGGGGGCTCCAGGACCTCTTCGGCCTCGAGCCGCCCGAGCGGGTCCCGGTGCAGGTCCTCCGGGTCGGGCCCCTCGTCCTCGTGGGCCTCCCCGTCGAGCCGACGACGCAGGCCAGTCGGCGCGTCCGCGCGGCGGTGACGGCGGCCCTCGAGACGGCGAACGCGCGCGCGCGGCCCGAGGACGTCCTCGTCGTGGGCCTCGCGAACGACTACGCGAGCTACTGCACGACTCCCGAGGAGTACGACGCGCAGCACTACGAGGGCGCCTCGATGATCTACGGCCCACTGGAAGGGCCCTTCCTCGCGGAGCAGGCCGCCCGGCTCGCGGCGGCCCTGCCGCCGTCCCCCGCGCCGGCGAGCCCCCTCGCCCTCGAGCCGCGGGAATTCCCCGTCGGGGCGCGCACGCGACGGTACCCGCAGGCGGAAGGGGGCGCCGTCGAGCGGCGAGCGATCCCGGGAGACGACGGGACCCGCGTCCGGGTCGGGCGCGACCGCGCGTCGTTCGAGTGGCGCGACCTCGACCCGGGCCGGATCGGGGTCCACGAGGGGTGGCTCGTGCGGGCCGAGGTCCTGCGCGGCGGCGGCTGGGAGCCCCTCGCCGTCGAGGGCCTCCCGCAGGACGACACGGGGCTCGACGTGGAGGTGCGGCTCCTGCGCGTCCGCGGGCCGGCGGCCGACTGGCGCGCGACCTGGTACTTCCCCGACCGGTTCGCCCCCGGGCCGGCCGAGCGATACCGCCTCCTCGTGGCTCCTCGCGGCGGCCTCCCGGCGCTCGCGAGCGATGCGTTCGAGCCGGCGGTCGGGACCGCCGTCCCGGGCGGCGAGTCGCGGTAGGCGGGACGCTACCCCGGCTCCTCGATCCCTCCCACCAGCCGCCCGACCGCAAGGGCGAACTCGCCCCGCTCGAACGCGCGTCGGAGAACGATCCCGTAGCGGGCCGTCGCGGGTCCCGTCCCATTCTCAGAGACACCGATCAGATTGATCGGCCGGGGACCGGGGACGGCCGACAGGTCCTCGGCGGAGATCCCCCACCCGGGTCCGCCCTCGTCGCAGGCCAGGACGAGGACCGACGGACGGAGCCGGGCCGCGACCGCCCCGGCCTCGAAGAGGCCCTGGACCGAGACCACGTCGAACCGCTCGCGGGGGAGATCGGCACGGATCCTGCGCACGGACTCCGGCGCCTCCCCCACCACCAGCACGACTTGGCGCCCGGGGCCGGGGCTCCCGAACGGATCGGGGAGCCCGTGCGCCCGGAGGTAGACGGAGAGCGCGTCGCGGCTCACCCTCCCGTGGCCCCCCGGGGTCCGGCTGGCCGCGAGCTTCCCCGCGCGGATCGCGGCCAGGATCGTGTTCTTGTGGACGCGCGCGAGACGGGCGACCTCCGAGGTCGTGTAGTAGTTCCGGTCCTTCGCGGGCCGGCGGGCCATCCGGAGGATCGTCCCCGGCGAATCCCATGCCGTCCTCGCCCCCATGCGGGGGCGGCGTTCCTCGCCGCCCGTCCGGCCCCCCGGACAGGCCCGTCGCGGGGACCGCTCGTCCCGGGGATCGAGTTGCGAGGCCGGGTCCCCGCCCCTAGACTCCGCCGCGCGGGTCGAACGCGACCCGGGGCGGCATCGCCAAGCGGCAAGGCAAGGGATTGCAAATCCCTCATCCCCGGTTCAAATCCGGGTGCCGCCTCCAGAGAGGAAACGCAGAATACGAGGGGCTACGGGCCCCTTGTCGCAGTTATACGCCCTCCGTCCCCGATCCGTCCCGAGCCCGTTTCCGACATGTCCTAGGGGGCACGCTGGGGGCACGGGAATCGAGCTTCTACACCCTCGCGGAGGGTCGTCAAGCGGAAAGTCCTCTGGATTTCCTCCGGCGGAAGCCGAGACCCTGCCGCTCTTCGCGGTGCCGAACCTGGTGGCGGTACTCGGCCGCGATGAGGGACGCGACGGCGGGGACGACTCGAAGCGAAGTCCGCGATACCCACGGACAGTCGTCATCACCCTCGAGGGGAATTACGACGTCGGCCGAGCTGGCCGGCGCCAGGTAGCGGGGTAGGCGGGGCTCCCGTGGACTCCAAGCCCCCACTGCTGCCGGTCCCCCGGCCCCAGGGGCTCCTGGCCGTCGGGTCGGCGGCCTCCCGGCTGGTCGAGGCCTTCCTCGCCGGCAGGAATCCCCGCACCCTGGCCGCCTACCGCAGCGACCTGGAGGACTTCCAGACGTTCCTGGGGGCGGAGGACTTGCCGACGGCCGCCGGGCGGCTGCTGGGGCACGGGCACGGTGAGGCTAACGGGACCGCTCTGGCCTACCGGGCGGCCTTGATCGAGCGGAAGCTCTCGCCCTCGACGGCCAGCCGCCGGCCCACGGCCCTCCGGTGCATCGTTCGCCTGGCTCGGCTCCTCGGGATGGTGCCCTGGACCCTGGAGGTCGAGAGCGTCAAGTCGGAGCCCTACAGGGACACCCGGGGGCCGGGGAGGGCTGGGTTTCGGGAGCTGCCCGCCCAGGTTGGGAGCGGGGAGAGGAAGAAGGCCCACTGGGACCGGGCGATCCCCGGCTGCTCTACGACCTCGCGCTGAGGCGCGGGGAGGTCGAGGGGCTCGACCTGGCGGACCTGGACCTCGCGGCGGGCGCCGTGGCGGTCCTCCGAAAGGGGCGGACGCAGAAGGTGACGATGCCGCTCCCCGAGCCCACCAAGGCGGCCCTCGCGGCCTGGGTGGAGGCGCGGGGCACCGAGCCCGGGCCGCTCTTCACGAACTTCGACCGGGCCCGGAAGGGCGGGCTGATCACGGGGACGAGCATCTACCGGCTCATCCGGGGACTCGGCGAGCGGGCGGGGAGCCGGGCGCGCCCCCACGGCCTCCGACACGCGGCGATCACGGAGGCCCTCGAACTCACACGAGGTAACGTGCGGACCGTCCAGCGGTTCTCGGGGCACAAGGACGTGCGGACCATCGAGCGGTACGAGGACAACCGGCAGGACATCGCGGGCGAGGTTGCGCGCCTCGTCGCAGATGGGACCGGGGAGGAGCCGCGCCGGACGGGACCCAGCGCGGAGGACAAGAAGCCGACGGGCCCCTGAGGCATGGTGGCCAGGATGAGCACGAGAAGGCGCGCTGATGATCTCATCCCCAGCTCATCTCTTCGTCGGGGAGGGGGGGGCTCGGCGCGCCCGAACGCACGCAGCAGGGAGCGGGAATGTCCTTGA
>JAKEIC010000176.1 GCA_022614695.1 Planctomycetales bacterium
CCGGCGGACCCGGCTTCGCGATCTCCACAGTGCCGGGGTCTACCTCTCACGCATTCGCTCCTGCCTCATGGTCCGCCGCACATAGCGGAGTAGGACTAGGCCTGGTGCCGCGCCGCGTCGTGTCGGGGGGGGCGCTGTGGCAGCTCCTCACGTCGCAGTTCCTCCACGATCCGGTGTGGCCGTGGCACATCCTCGGGAATCTCTGGACCCTCTGGGTCTTCGGGCCCGCGCTCGAGAGGACCTGGGGGAAGTGGCGATTCCTCCGCTTCTATCTCCTCTGCGGGATCGGCGCCGGCGTCACCCAAGTCGCGGCCGCGTACCTGCCCCGGCAGTCCCCGGACGTGCCGGTGATCGGCGCGTCCGGCGCGCTCTTCGGACTACTCGCCGGCTACGCCCTCTGGTTCCCTCGCGAGAGGCTCGTCCTCTTCCCGTTCCCGATGGCGCTCCCGGCGCGGGTGGTGGCGCTCCTCTACGGAGCCCTGACGATCGCCCTCGCCGCCAGCGCGTCGGGCGAGTCGCGCATCGCGCACTGGGCCCACCTGGGAGGGCTCGTCGCGGGATGGTTCCTACTGAGCTGCCGCGTCGGTGCCGTCCGCCTGTGGGGCGACCTCCTGTGGCGGCTCCGGGTCCGCAAGGTCCGCGTGGCGCCCGCGTCGCGCAGGCACGGACCAGTCCTGCCTCCCTAACGGGGGCGGAGCGCGGGCGATGCGGCGGCCCGCGCCGACCCGCCTACTTCTTGGTCTCCCCGCCCGCTGCGAGCTCCGCCGGGATCTCGCCGCCCAGAGTGTCCTCGTTCGTCTCCTTCGTCTTCGTCGTGATCCTGACACGGGCCCCCTCGACATCCGCTTCGGCGTCCAGCGTGATCTCCATCGTCCGCCGCAGCGAACGGAGACGCGCGCCGAGCGGGAACGACTCCTCGCCGACGAACTTCATGTTCCCCCGGCGGATCCACTTCACGGGAGCCCCCGGCGGGGCCCCCGGGAATCCGGTGAGGGGGAGCGACATCTCGAGCCGGACCCGGGCGACCGTCTGTCCGCCCACGAGGTCCACGGCCTTGAGGGTCCTCGTCGCCGTCGCGCTGGCGCGATCCACCGGCATGTCCGCCAGATCGCCCTTCAGGAACAGGTCGAGATCCGGCTTCCAGGACTCGCCGACGGCGACCGGCGCCTTCGGCGCGAGAGCCGCCTCCTCGTCCTCCTCCCGGGTCTTGGTCTCGCCGAACCGGCCGTCGAGCCAGTTCTTCGCCTCCTCGGTGGGCGCCAGGGTCTCGGAAATCCGCACCCACTCGCGATCGGTGCCTCGGCCCATCACCTGGATCACGGTCCCCTTGAGGCAGGCGTCCCTACGCCCTCCCTTCTCCAGGGACCAGTCCTTGAAGTAGACGAGGGACTTCTTGAGCCGGTTCTCCGCGCCCGCCTCGAGGCACTTCGTCACGTGGACCGCGTGGAGCTTCACGGTCTCGTCTTCGGACTGCAGCACTTTCCCCGTCTTGTCCGTGATCTTGAACTTCCGCGTCTCGGTGCTGTCCTCGGTCGTGGTCAGCAGGTCGCCCGACTGCCAGCGGTCCCGCTCGGAGAGGTCGTACTTCTTGCCCTTGTCGGGGGCGGGAGCCTTCTCCTGCGCCGGCGCGCCGCCCGTGAGCGCGGCGACCAGGACCCAGACGCCGAGGCCGACGAGACGACGCATAGACCAGGGGATTCTAGGCGGCGACCTCGGACGGGCAACCCGCTCAGAACGCCAGCGCGAGACCCAGGCCCGCCCGCCACCCGGAGGGGTCGTAGACGGCCGAGCCCCGCACGCCGCTAAAGCGGGCGCGCGCCGTGTCGAGAGCCTGGAGCCACTCGAGCCGGAAGCGGACGCCGAGCCGCCAGCGCGCGCGGACGCGGGGCTCGATCTTGGGGGTGAACTCGGCCCCGAACGTCAACCCGACTCGCGCCACCGGGATAACGGACTTGTCGCCCCCTTCGTATCGCTCCGACACGCCTGTCGGGGCGCCGACGAGGAGTCGTCATCAGGGGCAGCCCTTTCCTGCGGTCTGGTACTGGTCCCGCCGACTCTCGAGTCTGAGTTCGGTCAGGAACGCCCCGGCACAGAGGTCGGCCTCGGCGAAGAACCGGCGATCCTGGGTCGTTGTTCGGACCGTCCCGCCGGCGAGGGGGCCGAACTGGCTCGCGCTGAACGAGAGCACGGCGTGGTCGTAGGGGCTCGGGAGGGTGACGGGGACCTGGGCACACTTTGTGGTGTCCCCCAGGAACCACTCGGAAGGCCCATGCCTGCTGTCGCCGAAGGTCATGGCCATCGAGAGCTCTGCGAGCCACCCGACCGAGAACCACCCGGGGTCTCCATCCTCGAAGACCCCCTGGAGCCGTAGCGCCAAGCCTTCGACGCCGCCCGGAGCCTCCGTCTCGAGCGAGGGATGGTGCGCGATGCGGAACGCGCGCCCGACTTGGAGACCGCGGCACGTTCCGACGAGCCCGATGGCCTCGACGTCGTAGCGCGCCGCCTCCTGTCGGGGCGGCGGGACTTGGAACTCCGTGGCGTCCTTGAAGGGAGGTTCCTCCGCCCGGGCGGCGGACGGGACCAGGAGCGCCCCGAGCAGGCCGACCGCCGGGAGCGGCCACGCGAGGCCCGAGCCGGTCGCCCTCACAGGAGCACCGCGAGCCCGAGGCTCGCGCTCGCGCCGGACAGGTCGTAGGTGGCCGATCCCCGCTCGCCGTCGAAGCGCGCCCGCGCCCGCGAGAGGGCCCAGGCGTACTCGATCCGGATCCGCAGGTCGAGGCGCCCGGGAGCCCGCACCGCCTGCACACGCTTCCGGGAGAGCTCGATCCCGAGAGCGAGCCCCGCCCGGAGGATGGGGAGGACCTCGACGTCACCCCCGGAGAATCGAGTGCCGAGCTCGGAGTTCGCGGACTCGAACTCGACGTCCACGAGGCTTCCCCCGAGCGCCACGCGGAACTCGGCGAAGGTGCGCAAGTACTGGCTGGACCATCGGGCGAAGGCGCCCCCGAACATGGAGAGCTCGTCGGACTCGAACTCGAGCCGCGTCGGTCGGGAGACGCCGATCCCCTGGGTGCAGACGAACATCGGAGGGCATCCGCGGTGGCTGCCCGTGGACTTCCCGTGCGCGCTCCCCGCAGAGATCTCCGCGGTCAGCCCGAACCCCGGCCGGCCGTGGGCCTCTCCCGAGACGATGTGCGCTAGCCTCAGCCCGCAGCCGTAGGCGTATCCGTGGGCCCGCGAACGCAGGGCCGGGTCGTGGGTCGTCGAGAACGCCCTGCCGACGCGGAGGCCCGACACGGTCCCGGCGAACGGCGCGTGCTCGAGATCCTCGATCGAGTTCCCCTCGACCTCCTCAGCGGCCTTGACCCGGAACTGGGGCTCCTCCGCCCGCGCCGCGGCCGGGGCCACGACCGACGCGGCGGCCGCGAGGAACGCCGCGCCGAGGCGCCTTCCGTGCCCCATCTCGCCCCCGCCCGCGGCCCGGAGGGGAGGCCGCGAAGGGGAGTATAGCTTCGCAGACCCGGCTACTTCTTCTTTCCCTCGCTGCCGCCCGGGGTCGCGGAGATCCCCGCCGGGATCTCGCCGCCGAGCGCCTCCTCGGTCGTCTCCTCGGCCTTGATGTCGAGCACCATCCTCATGCCTTGGATGTCGGCCTCGCCGGCGAGGCTGAACTCGAACTCTCCCTCATCCGGGACGAGCCGGCCCTCGATCCCCACCGTGCCCGTCCCCGAGAGCTTGAGGACCGCCGCCTTGGTCCACTTGATCTCCATCCCCTCGGGCATGCCCGGGAAGCCGGAGATCGGGATCGAGATGTCGAACCGGATGCGGCCCACCGTGTTGGCGCCCACCTTCTCCACGGCCTCGAGCTTCCCCGTGGCCGTCGCCTTCGACTTGTCCATGGGAATCGCCGCCATTTCGGGGTCCTGGAGGAGCGGCTCGATGTCCGGCTTCCAGGTCTCGCCGACCGCGATGGGCGCCTTCGGACGGAGCGCAGCCTCCTTGGCCTCCTCGTCGCCGGACTGAGCGCCGAGGTTCTTGTCGAGCCAGGTCTGAGCCTGGTTGCTCGGCTCCCCGCCGCCGCCGACACGCTTCCAGACCCGCTCGGCGCCGAGGCCGGTCACCTCGTAGAGGCCGCCCTTCAAACATCCGTCCGCCTCCCCGCCCTGCTCCCAGCTCCACTCCTTGAAGTAGACGTGGCACTTGGTCACCTTCCCCTCGGCGTTGGCCTCGAGGCACTTTGTGACCCGCACCACCCGGCTCTTCACCTTCTCGTTCTGGGACTGGATGGGATTGCCCATCCCGTCGGTGACGCTCACCTTCTGCGTCTGGGTCGAGTCCTCGGTCGTGGTGACCACGTCGCCCGCTTGCCACTTGTCCTTGTGGCCGAGGTCGTACTTCTTGTCCTGTGCGAGCGCCGGGGGGGCGATGGCGAGCAGGGCGAGGGAAAGGAGGGCAAGGGCGCGCTTCATGGGAACTCCTCCAGGACGGGACCTGGTCCCCGGGCGGGCGCTCCGCCGGCGCGGGGGGCCGCGATTCTACACCCGGTCGCCGCCCGCCGGGCGCCCGAGCAGCACGAGCCTCTGGACCGGCGGGATCTCGGCCGCGCCGCCCTCGTCCGACTCGGCCGCGGGGCGCAGGATCGGGAGGATCCGGACCGGGAGGGTCACGGGGGTCCCCCGGACCCCCGCGAGCTGGAGGGTCGCCTCGGCCGGGTCCCCCGACCAGGCCCGCTCGAGGGCCGCGGCGAGCGCCGCCCGCTCCGCCTCGGGGACCGACACGGCGAGCTTCCGGCCCACGGCGTCCCCGACGATCGCGCGGGCCGACCGGTTCGCGAAGGAGACGGCCCCGTCCCGGGCGAGCGCGAAGACGGGCTCGGCCACGGCGTCGAGGAGGGCCCGCAGGTCCCCCTCGCGCCTCTCGGCCTCGCGGACCGCGGCGGCGGCGCGCTCGAGGACCCCCTCGCGCTCGAGGGCGAGCCCGAGCTGCCGCCCGACCGCCGCGAGGAGCTGCAGGTCGTCGTCGTGGTAGGCGCGATCGGCAAGGGGGGCGTCCACATAGAGCGCGCCGAGCGGCCCTCCGCGCCCCTGGAGCGGCACGCAGGCGTAGGCCCGTCCCTCGACATGGCCGGCGCTGCCCTTCCCGTCCGCGGCCGCCTTCTCCACCGGCTCGCGCGGCACCTGGATCCGGGCCTTGGGCGGGTCCGCGGCCCCGCGCCGCACGTGGGCCGGGGCCATCTTCCCGTCGCGCCCCCGGAGCAGCACGGCGCCCCGGTCGGCCGGGAGGTTCTCGCAGAGCGCGTCCACCGTCGCGCCGAGGATCGCCTCGCGGTCGTCCTCCCGGATGAGGATCGTCGAGACGCGGGCGAGGAGGAGCACCTGCCGGCTCGCGGCGACGGTCGCGGGCGTGGCGGCCTTCCGGACGTGCGACTCGAGCTTCTCCTCGATGCGCCGCGCGGCCGCCTGGATCTTCTCGGGCGCGACCGGGCTCTCGAGGGCGACCGAGGTCTGGTTCGGGTCGGACGTGTCCTTGAAGTCGAACCGGATCCGGACGCGGCCGATCCCGATCACGTCGCCCGGGAGGAGGTACTTGGACCGCACGGGCCGGCCGTTCACCGTGGTCCCCGAGGAGCCCTCCTCGTCCGAGAGCTGGAAGAGGAGGGACTTCCTCTCGATGCGGCAGTGGTAGGCCGAGACCGACGGATCCTCGATCGGGACGTCGCAGGAGGCCGAGCGCCCGATGGAGATCTTCGTCCACGAGCCGAGCTTCTTCTCGGTGCCGGCGAGGGGGCCGTCGAGGAAGGCGAGCGACTCGGACATGGGGCCGCGCGATTCTAGCGCTTCGCCGCCGGCGCGAGGGGGCAGGACTTGTCCCCCGCGAGCGCCGGGTCCTGGTCCCAGCCCTCGCGGGCGGCGCGGAAGCTCGCGAGGTCCTGGACGAAGCGGGCCACCTCGTCGGCCGAGAGATCCCCGTCTGCGTCCGCGTCGGCCTCGGGGCGGGCGAGGGCGTCGAGGAGCGACCGGGTGAAGAGGCCCGCGACCCCCGTGACCCCCGTCACCGAGGGCCCGGCCGCTTCGGCCGAGGGCGGGGCGGCGGGAGACTCGCGCGCCGCGGTCGTCGCCGCGGCGAGCAGGACGGCCCTCTTCCGCTTGCTCGAGTCCCCCTCCCCCGGGGCCGCCACGGCCGACAGGGCGTCGAGGTCGAAGGGGGCTCCTGCCGCACCCGGCCACGTCCGGCCGCCCTCGCCCGCGACGCTCGTGTCGAGGAAGAGGAGGGCCCGTTCCGCGCGGCACTCGCGGAGGACCTCGAGCACGGACGCGAGCGGGAGCCACGCGGGATCGCGCCCGGGCGCCGCGGCGCGGAGGGCGAGCGCGTGCTCCCCGCCGGGCCCCTTCCCCCCGAACGACGCAAAGAGGACCACCAGCGCGTCGCTCCCCTCGCAGCGCGCCGCGAGCGCCCCGAGCTCCTGCGAGACGCGCTCGGGGACTGCGTCGGCGCCCACGAGGACGACCCGGTCCTCGCCGCGGAGCCCGAGGCGGTCTCCCAGCGCCCGGGCGAGCTCGGCCGCGTCGCTCTCGGCCCCCGCCAGCCGCGGGACGCCCTCCGCCCCGGGCGCCCCCGGCCCGTCGCATCCCACCGCGAGGAGGCGGACGGCGGCGGCGCGGCAGCGCACGACCGTCTCCCAGGGCAGCACCGAGAAGCGCGCCTGCGCGTCGGCCACCCGGAGTGAGACCCGGTGCTCGCCCGCCGCGAGTTCCACGGTCGCCTCGAACCGGGTTCGCAGGAGCCGCCGGCCCGTCGCCGGGTCCGCCTCGCCCGAGGGCTCGTCTCGCTTGCCGACCTTCGCCTCCGCCTCGCCACCGTCCACACTCACTTCCAGACGGACGGGCTCGGACTGGCCCTCGGCCACGACCGAGAACGTGAAGGCCCCCACCGCCACGACCGGGGGCGGGTCCCAGGGTCGCGTCACGATCCGCGGCGGGATCGCCTCCGGCTCGCGGGGCGGCGGCGTCGAGCCTCCCGAGGAGGGGGGGACGACCGGGGGCGGCGGGGTGGGCTTACCCGCCGAGAGCCAGGCCTCGACCCCGGCCGGGATGGACCCGCCGAGCCGCATCAGCGGCGAGACCAGACCCTGCGCCTCGCGCAGCGCGCGGTCCTCGGTGCCGGCCGCGCCCACGGGGCTCTTGGAGAGGACCCGCAGCAGCCCCTGGATCGCGAGCACGGGGTAGTCGAGATCGAGCGCCGGGATCTCGGGGAAGATCGTCCGCCCGCGGGCGCCGCGGCCCGGGGCGAGCTTCTCGAGGGGGCCCGCGGCGCGGAGCACCCGGCGGTACGCGTCGGCCACCTCCTTCGCCGTCACGGTCCCCCCGCCCCTCTCGCCGGCGACGGCCTTCCAGTACGGCCCCTCGGGCCGACGGGGGTCGAGCGCCTCGGCCTCGCCGAGCCGGCTCCAGGCGTCGTCGCGTCGCGCGTCCGCGTCGGAGTGCCGGCCGAGGTGGAGCAACCCGAGGCCCTTGGCCAGGTGCGCGTCGTAGGCCTGCGGGTCCGCCCCGATCCAGCGATCGAAGGTGTCGTTCGCGCGCTGGAGCCGCGCCGTGTCGGCCGGCTCGAGGCCGCGCGCGAGGTTCAGGACCCCGATCCGGCGCCACGCCCACGCCCGGTCCGCGGGCGAGAGGTCGGTCGGCTCCGCGTGCTGGAAGATCCCCTCGGTGACACGCAGGGCCTTCTCCCACTCCCGGGCGAGCGTGTAGGCGTCCCCGAGGCGGAGCCGCGTCGCGGCCGAGCCCTCGTCGAGGGCGAGCGCCGCCTCGAGCTCCGTCACCGCCTCCCGCGCGTTCCCCTCCCCGAGCCGCGCGAAGCCGGCGTCGTAGCGGGCCTGCCACTCGGCGGTCCCGCCGCAGCCGGCGGCGAGCGCCAGGGCCGCCAAGGCGGCCCCGGCTCGCCGCCGGCGGTTTCGCGTTTGGCGTTTCGCGTTTGCCGTTGCCGTCTTCGGCCAACGACAAACGGCAAACGGCAAACGACAAACCACGTCTCCGCCTACTCCACCTGCGGCCGGAGCGTGAGCGTCTCGATGTCGCCCCCCTCGGGGCCCCGTTCCTTCGTCACCTTCACCTCGAGGACCGCCTCGGCCATCGAGGGGACGACGCCGGAGCGCTTCAAGCGGAAGAAGACGACCCCGACGAGCCGGTCCTCCACCCCGATCCGGAGGGCGTCCCCCTTGCCGAAGAGGTGCTTCTCCTCGTAGTCGGCGGAGAGGTCCTGGTTCACGAGGGAGCGGTGGACGAGGCTCACGACCCCGGGGACGAGACCGAAGACCCAGTAGGGGAGCGAGCCGGGGACGCCGTACGAGAGCTCGGAGGCGACCTCCGCCACCGGGGCGCACTCGAGCGCGGTGCCGTCCCGGAGCACGCACTGCACCCCGGTCCTCTCGACGCGGAAGGCGTTCGGCCCCGGGTTCTTCGCGCGGACGACCACGGGAAGGTAGCCGTGGTGGGCGGGCGAGAACCAGAGGTAGCGCGCCGCCCGGTCGGGGTCGGTCATCGCCTCGGCGGAGAGCGTGAGGCCCTTCTCGGAGGCCGCGCCGAGGAACGAGGAGGCCGTGCGGCGGTAGTCGAGCTCCCGGGTCCGGTAGGTGGAGCACCCGGCCGCCGTCGCCGCGAGGACCAGGAGGAGGGCGCGCGAGGAGTGCGTCATCGTTCTTTCACGGGCTCTCACGGGCCTCTCTCTCGGGCCCGGGGTTCCCGCGGGGCGAGGCGCCCGAGTATAGGCCCGGCCCGCCGCGCTTGTCCACGCTCCGGAGCGCCGCTACGATCCGCCTCCCGTGGCCGCGAAGCCCCCGACCCAGCAGCTCGAGGCCGTCTCCGGGCGGATCCCGCCGCCGATCCTCGAGGGCTACCAGGTCGTCCGGACCCTCGGCGCCGGCGTCGTGGGGGAGGCGTTCGTCGCCCGGACCGGGGACAGGCTCGAGGTCGTCCTCAAGGTCGTGGACGCGGGGCGGGGGCGGATCCTCCCGCTCGCGGCGAAGCTCGCCGAGGAGAGCCCCCACGCCGGGATCGCGCGGGTCCTCGCGCTCGGCGAGGACGACCGCGGCCGCGGCTGCCTCGTCCTCGAGAGGGTGGAGGGGCGGCCGCTCGGGGCTCGCGGAGTGCAGGGCTCCTCGCGGGTCGAGGTGCTCGGGCTGCTGCGCGGCCTCGCGCAGGCGCTCTCGGCCCTGCACGCCGCCGGCGCGGCCCACGGGAACCTGAAGCCCGGGAACGTCCTCGTCCGCCGCGCCGACGGGGCCCTCGCGGCGACGGTGCTCGACACGGGCGTGATGCCCATCCCCGGCGAGGGCTGGCAGGCGGCCGGCCGCCGCGGGCTCGCTTACCTCGCGCCGGAGAGGCTCGACGCGATGCTCACCGGGAGCGAGCCCGACCCCCAGCCCGCCGAGGACGTCTACTCGCTCGTGGCGCTCGCCGCCGAGGCGCTCACGGCGAAGGAGCTGTTCTCGGGGGGGGAGTCCCCCGAGGCCCTCCTCGAGGCCAAGCGCGCCCGCCACTACCGGTTCGTCGGGCTCACCTCGCCCCTCCCGCCCCCCTTCGACCTCCGCAAGCTCGACGACTCGCTCCGGCGCGGCCTCGCGGCCGACCCGGCCGAGAGGCCGCCGATGGGCGAGGTCGCCGTGGCCCTCCTCGCGAGATGATCCACGGTCGGCTCGTCGCCGCGCTCCTCGCGGCTGCCGTCGCCGGCTGCGTCCAGCCGGGGATCGCCTCGGCGCCGGCCGGCCGGGGCGTCCTGGCGCTCACATTCGACGACGGGCCCGCGCCGGGCGGCACCGACCGGGTGCTCGACTTCCTCCGCGAGCGCGGCGCGCGGGCGACGTTCTTCCTCGTGGGACGCAACGTCGAGCGCCACCCCGGGTGCGCCCGCCGGATCGTGGCCGAGGGGCACGAGGTGGGGAACCACACGATGAGCCACCTCTACTCCTGGGCCTTCTGGCCCGGGACGACGCTCGCGCGCGAGATCGAGGAGGGCGAGGACGCTATCGCCAAGGCGACGGGAGTCCGCCCGAGGCTCCTCCGCTGGCCCGTCGGCGTCCCGTTCCCGAACGTCGCGCGGGTCGAGAGGGCGGCCGCGGACCGGGACTGCGTGCTCGTCGCCTACTCGGGCGCCGCGCGCGACGCCGGGAGCGACGAGGCGCACGAGGCCCTCGCCGCGCGCGTCCTCGACGCCGCCCGCGACGGCGCGATCCTGGTGATGCACGACGGCCACTCGGGCTACGAGCATCCCGACCAGTCGGCGACGCTCGCCGCCCTCCCGCGGATCCTCGACGGCCTGGCGGCCCGAGGGCTCCGGACCGTGACGGTCTCGGAGCTGCTGGCGGTGCCGGCGTACCGGACCGACCGGGCCGCCGGGGCCGACGTCGCCCGCGCCTCGCCGCCCCGTCCTTCGGAGCCCTAGCTACCCACCCGCAGCGGGGTCCTTCTTCCTCCGCCCGCGGCGCGTCCGGGCCGGGGCCGAGTCCGCCGGCACCTCCGCCGCCTTCTTCCTCCTCCCCCGAGACTTCTCGCCCATCCCTTCCTCGGTGCTCGTACTCGTGCTCGCACTCGTGCTCGCGGCCCCCGGCGGAGCCTCTCCCGCAGTCGTCTCCTTCGCCGCGTCCCCGCCGTGCCCTGAGCCTGCCGAAGGGCGTCCCCGCGTCGCCGCGTCGGCCTCCTCCACCTTCCCCTCCTCCTCCGCCATGGCCACCTCGAGGGCGAGCTTCGTCGCGGCCCTGAAGAGGGGCTCGACGGTCGCCGCGAAGGCGTCCGGGTTGGGCCAGGAGCGGGGGGGACCGAGGGCGCGGAGCGCCGCGGCCGGCACCTCGGGCTCGGCCACGTGGAAGCCGAACGCGGCGAGGTCGCCCGGGGAGCGGTCGTACTCCTCCGGCGCGATCGGGGGCGCGGGGACCCCCTCGGCGACGGGCGGCGAGTCGCTGACGGCGACCGCGCCCCGGCGCGAGCGCAGCGCCGCCAGGATGTCGTCCCGCGATCGGCCGCGCATCTCGAACAGGAGGAACGGGTCGCGGTCGAGCGCCTCGGCCAGGATGTAGTGCGCCGCCGCGACGTGCTTGCACGGGTTCACGACGTCGGGGCAGGTGCAGGAGGTCCGGAGGTCGTCGGGACGCCGCGGAAAGAGGGACGCGCCGCATTGGCCGAAGACGCGCTGGATGTCGCGCGGCATCTCGCCCGCGAGGAGCTGGGCCGCATAGAGCGCCTGGCTCGCGAGCCGCCCGAAGACCCGATGCCAGACCCCCTCCGGGAGGCGCGCGAGGGAGATCCGCACCTCGTAGGGCTCGGGCCGTCGCCCCTGGACGAGGGCCGTCGCGAGCCCCGGCTCGAGCTTCAGGTCCCGCACCGCGCCGCCGCGGGCGTACGCGATCCCCCGCCCGAGGCGGCTCGGCCACGCGCCCCCGAGCCGGTGGAGCGAGTTGATCCACCGCGCGCCCCACCAGGTTGAGCCGAACCTAGGGGGCATCCAGATCCCCCGGTTCGACCCGGCGACACGGCGACACGGCGACACGGCGAAGGACGCCGACAGGACGGCTCCCTCCATCGCCGCGTCCCCGCGTCGCCCCCTCGCCGCGTCGAGCTGTCATTCCCTAAGACTCCTCCGCCCCGACCACCACGTCGCCCGAGAGCTCCACCAGCTCGCGCAGCTGGTCGTCGTCGAGCTCCGTCAGCCACCCCTCGCCGGTCCCGACGACGGCATCGGCGAGCCCGCGCTTCTTCTCGAGCATCTCGGAGATCTTCTCCTCGAGGGTCCCGATCGTGACGAGCTTGTGGACGTGGACCGCGCGGGTCTGGCCGATCCGGTGGGTCCGGTCCGTCGCCTGGTCCTCGACGGCCGGGTTCCACCAGCGGTCGAAGTGGAAGACGTGGGTCGCGCGGGTGAGGTTCAGCCCCGTCCCCCCGGCGCGCAGCGAGACGAGCAGCACCGGCGGGCCGTTCGGGTCCTCCTGGAACCGCTTCACGAGCGCGTCGCGGGCCGGGCCCGTCAGGCTCCCGTGCAGGAACGGCGCCTCGATCTTGAACGTCTCGGCAAGGTACGGGGCGAGCAGGTCTCCCATCTCGACGTACTGGGTGAAGATGAGCGAGCGGTCGCCCGTGGAGATCGCCTCTTCGAGCATCTCGGTGAGCCGCTGGAGCTTGCCGGAGCGCCCGCGGATCTCGCCGGCCTCCTTCATGAAGTGCGCCGGGTGGTTGCAGATCTGTTTCAGATGCGTGAGGAGCGCCAGAACCCGCCCGCGCCGCTCCATGCCCGAGGCGCCCGAGATCCCGCCCCACTGGCGCTCGAGAGCCTGCTTGTAGAGGGTCGCCTGCTCCCGGGTGAGGCTGCAGGCGACGGTGCCCTCGATCTTCTCGGGGAGGTCGGCCTCGACCTCGCTCTTCAGCCGCCGCAGCACGAACGGCCCCGTGAGCCGGCGCAGCCGCGCGGCCGCCTCCGGGTCGCGGTAGCGCTCGATCGGCTTGGCGAACGCCTGCCGGAACTCGGCGAGCGGCCCGAGGAACCCCGGGTTCGCGAACTGGAGGAGCATCCAGAGGTCCTGGAGCCGGTTCTCGACGGGCGTGCCCGTGAGGGCGATCCGAGAGGGCGCGCGGAAGCGCCGCACGGCGCGGGCCTGGGCCGTGGCCGGGTTCTTCACGTTCTGGGCTTCGTCCAGGATCACGTGGGCCCACTCGTAGGAGCAAAGCAGCTCGGCGTCGCCCCGGGCCGTGGCGTAGGTCGTGAGGACGAGCCCGCCGGGAGGGACCCACTTCTCGAGCGCCTCGGGCTCCTTCGGCCGCCCCGGCCCGTGCTGGCGGACCACCGGGAGCGGCGGCGCGAACCTCTCCGCCTCGCGCTGCCAGTTCCCGAGGACGGAGGTCGGGCAGACCAGCAGCGACCCGCGCTTCTCGTCGGGCTTCTCGGAGCGCTGGCGGAGCAGGAAGGCGAGGACTTGGATCGTCTTACCGAGTCCCATGTCGTCCGCCAGAAGCGTCCCGAGCCCGATCCCGGACATCCCGTGGAGCCACGCCACGCCGCGCTTCTGGTAGGGGCGGAGCTTCCCGCGGAAGCCGGGGGGCTCCTCCTCGGAGCCGAACCCGCCCGAGCGCAGGGCCTGGACGAGGTCGCCGAGCGCCCCGCCCGCGACGACCGGCGCCTCCGCAAGCCCGGGCGCCGGGGCGACGCCGCCCCGTAGGGCGAGCGCCAGCGCCTCGGCGAGGTTCCCCGCGCCCGTCGCGCGCTGGGAGACGAGCCGCGCGATGGTCGCGAGGTCGGCCGGGTCCACGAGGACCCACTTCCCCCGCCAGTGGAGGAGGGGGCGCTTGCCGCGCGCGAGCGCGCGGAACTCGGCCGACGTGATCGGGTCGTTCCCGACCGCCACCTCCCAGCGGAACTCGGCCGGCGTGTCCCAGGAGGGGAGCCCGGTCCCGTCCTCGCCCGGAGCGCGCGTCCGCCAGGCGCCACGGCCCGTGCCGGCGACGTGGAGCCTCGCGCGCAGCCGGCGGGAGCCCTCGGACCCGAACTCGGGAGGGATCGCGACGGCGTGGCCGGCCGCGCGCAGGAGCGGGGCCGCCTCGGAGAGGAAGAGCCACGCGCCCCCCGGGCCGAGCACCACGTAGGCGGGCTTCGGGCGGCGCAGGCTCGCCTCGATCGGCCGGAAGGCGCGCGAGGCCTCGCCGAGGGCGCGCAGGATCGCGTCGTGGGCGGCGGCCGGGTCGGCCTCGAGCACCCCGCGCAGCCGCTCGTCCGCGATGCGCCCCACCCAGACGTCGGAGAGTGCCGCGAGGACCGCCGGCTCCTCGGTGGACTGGATCATGTAGCGGAGGACCCAGGGGGCCTCCTCGGGGGCACCGTCGGCCGGCGCCTCGAGCTGGAAGAGGACCCGGAACGGGGCCTCGGCTCCCGCGCCGAGCGCCCCGCGGACCCACCCCGAGACCTCGGACACGATGGCCCGCTCGGTGGCCGCCTCGGCCGCGAACCGCGAGTCGTCCCCGACGAGGGCCTGGAGGAACCGTCCCGCCCAGCCCGGGGTCTCCGGGAGCGCCTTCAGGTCGGCCGCGGCGCGGCGCGCCGCCACGCGGACGAGCGCGTCGGCAGCCCCGTCGAGGAAGGCGCGGAGGACCTCCTCCGGGGACCGGAGTCGGACCCCGTTCCCGTTCCCCGCGCCCTCGGACGGGAAGGCGTGGGCCGCGGGCGGGAGCGCGTCGGCGAGCCGGACGAACCTCTCCCGGTCCTCGGGCCGGGCGAGCGAGACCGCCCAGGTCGCGGCCGGCACGCCGCCCTGGGGACCGGGGCGGAGCGTCGGCACCATCCGACCGCCGGCCACCAGCTCGAGGGCGAACTTCGCCGCGACGCTCCAGGCGCGGACGGAGTCGCCGGGGGCGGGCTGGCCCGGGGCCGGGTTGGCGGCCACCCGTGCGAGGAGGGGGACCCCCGGCCAGAGCCCGAGCCCGCGCCCCTCGACGCGCCGGATCCGCCAGTCGGTCCCCCCCGGCTCCGGAGACGGGATGGGGATGGCCACGCCGGCCGCCCGGGTGGCCATGGGGGGCAGCTCCGCCCCCAGGGCCGAGCGGACCGCCGGCTCCGGGTCCCCGTCCGGGGACCAGAAGAGCAGCTCCCCCGCCGCCGGGTTCTCCGGCTCGGGGCGGTAGAGGAGGCGGACGGAGGGTAGCGGAGCGGTCAAGCTGTCGCTGCGGCCCGTGCCCGGGAGATGCTGGGCGCCCGGTCCCCAGGGCACGGCGACGGGTCGGAACACCCGAACGCCGCATCTCGCGCACCCGTCGGGGCTCCGAGCCCACCGAGCAGGTCGCGTCCCGTCAGGATGGCCGCGCCGACGTTCCGGCGTCTCCGCGGCCGAGTCCCGTTCCCCCGGGGACCGTCGCCGGAGGAAGTAGTACAAGAAGGGGGCCCCAGGATCAAGGGGGGGCGGAGCGGCCCAGCCCGACCTAGTCGTCCCTGGGTCGACGAGACGCTGCCGGGGGCGTCGCGGAGGCATCGGGCCGAGGAGCCGGCGCAGTGCCCCCTCTGGCCCAGTCAGCCTCGGAGCGGTTCGCCATGCCTCGCATGCACTCAATGAAGGGTCGGCCGACCTCCCTCATGCAGCCTTCGTTGACCGCCTGGAAGACGTCCGCGTCATACCCGATCAAGTCCAGGCTCCTTTGGGCATCTCTCCAGAACAGGGCGGCCCTCTCCCGCACCGCCGGGTCCGCAAAAAGGACACAGCGCTGGAGCTCACTGCTCGCCATGTTCATAGCCGCGAAGATCTGGGCGCGGGTCCCCGGATCCACCGTGCGAGCGGCGGCGCATCCCGGGCCGACCAGGAGGCCGGCGATCAACGCCGCGATCAAGATGGGATCCCCCAGACACGGCCTCACCCACGAGGCGCCACGGGATGACGACGCCCGACTCACCCCACGATCCTCTGGGAATCCGCTCGGACGTACGAGGGGATCACGTCCAAGCTCCCTCCGCGGCCCTACGCCACCCGCACCCGGCTCTTCCCCTCCAGGGCCTTCTCGATCGCGTCGGCCATCTCGCGGACGACCTTCACGCGGGCCCAATACTTGTCGTTTGCCTCCACCACCACCCAGGGGGCGTAGGGCGTGCTGGTCCGCTCGAGCATCTCCTCCACCGCGGCGAGGTAGTCCCCCCACTTCGCCCGGTTCCGCCAGTCCTCCTCGGTGAGCTTGTACTGGCGGTAGGGGTCGCGCTCGCGGCTCTTGAAGCGGCGGAGCTGCTCCTCGGGGGAGAGGTGGAGCCAGAACTTCCGGATCACCATCCCGAAGGCCGCCTGCTGCGACTCGAAGTCGTTGATCTCGCGGAAGGCCCTCTTCCACTCGGCCTCGGAGCAGAAGCCCTCGACCCGCTCCACGAGGACGCGGCCGTACTGGGACCGGTCGAAGATCCCGAAGTGGCCGGCGCGCGGGAGCGCCTTGAAGAACCGCCAGAGGTAGTGGTGGGTCTTCTCCTCGCCCTTCGGCGCGGCGAACGACGTGACCGTGAACCCGCGCGGCTCGAGGGTCTCGGTGATGCGCTTGATCGCGCCGCCCTTCCCGGCCGCGTCCCAGCCCTCGAAGACCGCGAGCGCCGGCCGTTGCTCCTCGTAGAGCCGGAACTGGAGCTTCCGGAGCCGGACCTGCTCGACCGAGATGTCCCGGTCGTAGTCCTTCTCGGAGAGCTTCTTTCGGAGGTCCACGCGCTCGAGCACGGTCACTCCTTGGCCGGAGCCTCGGGCGCGGCGGGGGCCACGCCCTTCGGGGAGGGCCGGGGGTCGTAGGAGCCCGTCGAGGACGCCGGCCGCGCGGCCGGGGCCGCCGCCGCGCGGCTCCCGTCCCCCGCGGCGGCCTGGGCCGCGGGCGCGGGCTGGGTCGGCGCGGCCGCGGGGAGGAGGTCCCCCTCGATCGTCATGCCGGCCTCGGCGGCCGCGGCGGCGGCGCGGCGGTGGTCCTCGACGTCCTTCTTCGCGCGCAGGATCTGCGTCGCGCGTTTGGCCGCCGAGGTCCGCATGATGGCCGCCGGCTCGGCCTTCCGCCGGGCGATCGCCTCCTGCATGCGCTCGACGAGCTTCTCGATCACCCGCACCCGGGTCCACCGCGCGTCGGTCGCCTCGACGATCGTCCACGGCGCCTCGGGCGTGTCGGTGCGGACGAGCATCTCCTCGGCCGCCGCGTACCAGCGCTCGTAGCGGTCGTTCTGCCGCCACTCGGTCTTCCCGACGCGCCAGCGCTCGGCCTTGTCCTCCTCAAGCCGGCGGAAGCGCTTCCGCTGCTCCTTCCGCGAGATGTGGAAGAAGAACTTGACGAGCACCTGGCCGTCGTCCACGAGCCAGCGCTCCATCTGGTCTATCTCCTCGAACGCGCGGCTCCAGACCTTGCGCTTCGCCTCCTTCTCGACCCGCTCGAGGAGGACGCGCCGGTACCACGATCCGTCGAAGAGCGCCATCTCGCCGTCGTTCGGGAGCCGGAAGAAGAAGCGGTGCAGGAACTGGTGGCGCGCCTCGATGTCGTTCGGGGGCCCCGCGTAGTGGACCCGGAAGGCGCGCGGGTCGAGCCGCTCGGAGAGGCGCCGGATGACGAGCCCCTTGCCGGCCGCCTCCCACCCCTCGAACACGATGATCGTCGGGACCTCGGCCGCGCGCAGCTCGTACTGAAGGGAGCGGAGCTTCTCCTCGAGCGCCGAAAGGACGCGCCGCTCGGCGGCCTTCCTGAGGCTGCGGGACAGGTCCACGGTCTCGAGCACGGGTTCCCCTCGGGGAGAGGGCCGGTATCCTCCCCCCTGGCGCCCTCCCGAGCAACCCCCCCACGCGGCACTCCCCTGGGGGACAGCTCCGGGCACTGTCCCCCGGGACACGGCCAGGCGCTGTCCCCCCGGCACAGTGTCTGGCACCACACCCCCGGTACTCAAGGGAATGGGGTGCGGAGGTAGTGGGGATACAAGGGAAGGTGGTTGAGGTATAATCGGGCGCGAGTTGGGTGCGCCGCGCGAGTGGGCGGGGGGGGGGACTGGCGCGGCGGTCCCGTCGTCGGAGGCCGGCGGGGACCCCCTCGGCAACCCCCGGACCTCGACGGGGCGGGCGGCGATCGCCGTTCTCGCGCGCCACGCGCGCGCCGCCCTCGCCAGCGAGGCGCGGCTCATGGCGGGCGATCGCGAGGAGGAGACCGAGGCCGTCCACGACCTCCGAGTCGCCACGCGGCGGCTGCGGGCGGCGCTCCGGACGTTCCGGCGAGTCCTCCCGCGCCGGCTCCGCAGGCTCCGGCGCGACCTCCGGACGCTCGCCCGGGGACTCGGGCGCGTCCGCGACCTCGACGTCCTGCTCGAGGGACTGCCCGAGCAGGCGCGGGGGCTCCGCCGCAAGGCTGCCGGCGAGGCGACCGGGTTCCTGCGGGCGCTCCGGGGCGAGCGCGAGGCGGCCTGGCGGCGGCTCGAGCGCCACCTGGAGGGGCGGGGCGCCGCGCGGCTCCGCGCACGGCTCCGCGCGCTCGCGGCGGGTCGCGCCCCCGGGCGGTTCCCCGACGCGGCGCGGGCACCGATCGGCCGGGCGGCCGCGCGGCTCGTCTCGAGGCCGATCCGCCGGGCGCTGCGGCTCGGCCGGGGGGCGGGTCCGGACTCCCCGGCGGGCGACCTCCACGCCGTCCGGATCGCGGTGAAGCGCGCCCGCTACGCGCTCGAGCCGTTCGGCGACCTCGCCGGACGTCCGGCCGCGGCGACGATCCGCGCGGCGGTGGCCGTGCAGGACCTCCTCGGCGAACACCAGGACGCCGTCGTCGCCGCGGGGGCGGCGCGCCGGTTCTCGCGGGACCTGGCGCCCCTCGCCGGGGCCTACGAGCGGAAGGCCGCACGGCTCCGGGGAGCCTTTCCCGCCGCGTGGCGGCGCCTCGACGTGCCCCGGCGTCTCGCGGCCGCACTCGCGCCGCTCGGAGGGGCGGGGGGGCAGGCATGAGAGGAAGTCGTTTGGGGTTTGACGCTTGCAGTTTGTCGTTGGGGGGGTATGGCCCTCCCGAACGTCAAACGACAGACCTCAAACGACAAACGGATCGGGCATGACCGTTATCCTCTTCCGCCACGGGCCCGCGGAGTCGCGCTCGCGCGGAGGGGACGACGAGTCGCGCCGGCTCACGGCGGACGGCCGCCGCCGGACCCGTGCGGCCGCGCGGGGGCTCCGGCGACTCGGACCGGTCCCCCGCGCGGTCGTCTCGAGCCCGCTCGCCCGCGCCCGCCAGACGGCCGAGATCCTCGCGGAGGTCCTCGGCGGACGGCGTCGGGTCCGGCTCTCGGACGCCCTCCGCCCCGAAGCGGCCCCCGCCGAGGCCGACGCGCTGCTGCGGGACCTCGGGTCGGGCCCCGCGACCCTCGTCGGCCACGAGCCCCACCTCTCGACGCTCGCGCGCTGTTGGCTCGGTTGCCGCGGGGGCGTCGCGCTGAAGAAGGCCGGCGCGCTCTGCCTCGAGACGCGGGAACCGCCCGAGGGGTCGGCCTCACTCCTCTGGCTCGCCACGCCGCGGATGCTGCGGAGGATCGGGGAGGGGTGAGGGTCCACGGTCCACGGTCCACGGTGCACGGTCGCACCGCGACGGCCCCCTTCGCCGTCGTGGACCTCGGGTCCAACTCGGTCCGGATGCTCGTCGTGGCGGCGCGCCCGGGGGGGACCTACCGCGTCCTCGACGACGAGCGGGTGGGGACTCGCCTCGCGGCCGGGATCGGCGCGACGGGGCGGCTCGACCCCGACGCCGTCCGGCGGACGCTCGCCGCGCTCCGCCTCATGCGCCGGATCGCCCGGAACCACGGCGCGGCCATCGCGGCGGCAGTCGCCACGAGCGCCGTCCGCGAGGCCCCCGAGCGCGACGCCTTCCTCGCCCGGGCCGCCCGCGCCCTCGGGGCCCCGGTCCGCACGATCCCGGGCGAGGAGGAGGCGATGCTCGCCTTCGAGAGCGCCCGCCGCCACTTCGCGCTCGGCCCCGGCCGCACGGCGGTCCTCGACCTGGGCGGCGGGTCGGCCGAGATCGTGCTGGCGGCCGGCGGCGCCGTCGAGCGCGCCGTGGCGCTCCCGCTCGGGGCCGTCCGGCTCACCGAGGAGTTCCTCTTCGACAACCCGCCCCGCAAGCGGGAGCTGCTCGCGCTCGGGCGGCACGTCGCCCGGACCCTCGCCCGCGCGCTCCCCCGCGGCGCGACGGCCGACCGGGTGATCGCCTCGGGCGGGACGATCTCCGCGCTCGCCGCCCTCTCGCAGTCCCGCGAGGGGGAGACGCTCTCGTCGGTCCACGGCTACAGCCTGAACCCGGGCCAGGTCCGGCACCTCGTCGAGTGGCTGGCGCGTCGGACCTCGGCCGAGCGGGCGGAACTCCCCGGGATCTCCCCGGACCGCGCCGACCTGATCGTCGCCGGCGCGGCGGTCGTGGACGGGGTCCTCGGGCGGCTGCGCGCCCGGAGCCTCGTGGCGAGCGCGCACGGGGTCCGCGAGGGGCTCGTGCTGCGGCTGCTGCGCGAGGCGTCGGGCGGGAGGGGCGTCCGCGCTCCCGGGGACCTCCGCCGCGAGGGCGTCCTCCGGTTCGCCGAGCGGTGCGGGTTCGAGCGCCGCCACGCCGAGCACGTGGCCCGGCTCGCGCTCCGACTCTGGGACCAGGCGGCTCCCGCCGCCGGGCTCCCCCCCGAGACGCGCGGGCTCCTCGAGGCGGCGGCGCTCCTCCACGACGTGGGCTACGCGGTCGGCTACGAGGGCCACCACCGGCACGCCTACTCGCTCATCCTCCACGCGGACCTCCCCGGCTTCTCCGCGCGCGAGGTGCGGCTCGTCGCCAACGTCGCCCGCTACCACACCGGCGGCCGCCCGAAGAAGAAGCACCGGAACTTCCGGGAACTCCCGCGCGAGGACCGGAATCTCGTGCGCGCCCTCGCGGCCCTCCTCCGGATCGCCGACGGCCTGGACCGCGCGCACGGCCGCGACGTCCGCGACGTGCAGCTCCGCCGCCGCGACGGCATCACGACGATCGCCGTCCACGCGACCCGCGACGGGGACCTCGGGCTCGACGGCGCCCGAGCCAAGGCGCGCCTCTTCGAGCGCGCCTTCGGGACCTCGCTCGAGTTCCGGCTGGCCCCCGGCCGCGCCTCGTCCTAACGAGTCCCCCCCGGCAGGGGAGCGCGTTCCCTACTTCGCCCCTGCCCCCGACGCCTCGGCCTTCCACTCCGCGACGGCCGGTCGGAGCGGATCGGCCGGCCGGGCCAGGGCCTCGAAGCTCTCGAAGGCCGCCCGGGCCTCGCGCGGCTTCCCCTGCCGAAGGAGCGCCAGCCCGCGGGCCGCGTACGCGTAGTAGGGCCCCTTCGAGTCGAACGCGAGCGCCGCCTTCGCCTCCGCGAGGGCCTCGTCGCACTTCCCCATTCGGGCGAGCACGAGGGACCGGTTGGCCCGGAGGATCGGGTGGCCGGGCATCCGCTTTTCCGCTTCCCGGAGGTCCGCGAGAGCCCCCTCGAAGTCTCCGAGGTCGGTGCGCACGGAGGCGCGGTTCACGAGCCGTACGGGGTGGCCGGGCTCACGCTCGAGGAGGGCGGTCAGGTCCGCCAAGGCCCCCCCCGCATCGCCCAGTCCCCGTTTCACGACCGCCCGATTCGAGAGGGCCAGGGCGTGTGCGGGCTGGGCCGCCAGCACGGCATCGAGGTCCGCGAGTGCTCCCGGGAGATCGCCCAGCTCCTGCCGCACGACTCCGCGGTTCATGCGGAGCTCCAGCCGGTCCGGCCAGAAGCCGAGGGCCTTATCCAGGTCGTCCCGTGCGCCCGCGAAGTCCCGCTTCTGGGCCCGGATCACGCCGCGGGCCGCGAGCGCCTCGGCGCAGTCGGGCTGCAGCTTGAGGGCCGCCTCGCAGTCCTCGAGGCAGCCTCGGGTGTCGCCGAGTGCCTGGCGGACGACCGCCCGACTCCCCAGAGCCAGGTAGTAGTCCGGTCGGACCCGGAGGACGGCGTCCAGATCCTCGAGCGCGCCGCGAGGATCGCCAGCGGTCCTGCGCAGGTCGGCGCGCAGGGCGCGGGACGTGACGTCCTCCGGCTCCGTCCGGAGGAGGCGATCCAGGTCGGCGAACGCTCCCCGGATGTCCCCCAGTTCGCTCCGCGCCCTCGCCCGGTGGCTCAAGGCGGACAAGAAGTCCGGGGAATCTGCCGGGACATCCTCCAGGTCTTGGAGCCCACCCCGGTGATCCCCCCGGAGGACGCGGATCCGCCCGCGGTTCACCCGGTACTTCACTTCCGACGGCCGCCGCTTCAGGGCCTCGTCGAAGTCGGCGAGGGCTCCTTCGAGATTCCCCAGGTCCTCGCGGGCGCAGCCCCGGTTGTTGTAGACCCAGTCGAACGGGATGCCTTCTCCCAGCGCTTCCGTGTACTCCATCTCGGCCTTCGTCGGGTCTCCCGACGGATCCGCCGCCTCGACGTAGGCCCGGAGGAGGCTCGCGCACCAGCTCTGTTGGCCGGCGAGAGCGCTGCGCGCCTCGGCCCAGGCCTTCCGCCGCGCGGCCACGACGGCGCGCGAGAGCGCAGCGGCCGCGTCGTTCCCATCGGTCAGCGGCGAGAGACGGGGTTCCGCCTCCTTCCCCGCCAGCCTGAAGAACGCCTCGAGGCCCTGGTAGAGGCGCGCCTGGCGGAACTCCGGTGCGCGCGGCGGAACGGTCTCCCACGCGTCCATCGCGGCGGCGGCGTCCCCGGCAAACCAGAGCGTCAATCCCTGCTCGACGCGCCACGCGTGG
Organism: Planctomycetales bacterium; assembly: GCA_022614695.1. Classification (GTDB taxonomy): domain Bacteria; phylum Planctomycetota; class JAKEIC01; order JAKEIC01; family JAKEIC01; genus JAKEIC01. The sequence goes on from JAKEIC010000176.1 coordinate 22,227, forward strand.
CGCTCCGGATCGAGCGCCAGAGCCCGCCCGAGGAGCTCGGCCCCCCTCGCGGGGTCCTTCAATCGCAGGCCGAACGCGGTGCTCGCGAGCCGCTCGGCCTCGGACGGCCCCAGGGAGCGGGGGGGCGCGGAGCCTCCCGATGCCGCCGGCCAGGCGATCGCCGCCACGGTCACGACCGCCGCGAGGGCGGCCGCCGCCGAGGCCGCCGAGCGGCGGCGGGCGCCCGGAACTCGTGCCCGGGGCCGCTCGCCGGCGAGGACACGATCCAGATCCGCGGCCAGCGCCGCACCGTCCGGGTAGCGGTCCCCCGGCCGCTTGCTCAGGGACACTCGGATCACGCGCTCGACGCCGGCCGGGACGTCCCGGCGGCGCCGCCGGATCGGCGCGGGCTCCTGCACGAGGACCCGGCCCACGACCGCGGCCGCGGTGTCGCCGACGAAAGGCGGCGCACCGAGCAGCATCTCATGGAGGAGGCACCCGAGGGACCAGACGTCCGTCCTGGGAGTGAGCCGGCCCGCCTCGCCGCGGGCTTGTTCGGGGGACATGTAGGCCGGAGTCCCGAGGGCCTGACCGGTCCGGGTGAGCTTGGAGCCCGTGGCGACGGACTTGGCGAGGCCGAAGTCAGCGAGGAACGGACGCGTCTTTCCTGGTTCCGGGTTCTGGGTCCCGGGTTGAAGCCTGGCAGAAGGAGGAACCCGAGGCATTGGATCGGGGGCACGCCTTCCGATGAGGATGTCTGGCGGCTTCACGTCCCGATGGGGCCCGACGTTCACGCCTCCGATGATACCCCCGTCGCGAGGCGGGGAGCGCCTACCGGGGGCGTCCGGCGCCGGACCCCAAGGACCCCGGGCGGATCGAGCCGCAGGTGAGTTCCGGCATGCTCGTTGCTCGGGCGTTCCACGGTCTCATGCGCCTCCCCCTCCTCGAGTCCTGGATCACCGAGAGGCGCCGCACCTGGTGGCGTGACGAGATGTGGGCCCTCGGGCCGCTCCTCCTCGTCTGGGCGGCGATCTCCGCGGCGGCGATCGGCTGGGCGCTCGCGATGCTGCTCTCGGTCGCCGAGGTGGATCGGCGCGGGCGGGGGATCGGCCGACTGGGCACCCTCGCCGTGCTCGCGATCGTCGCCTGCTTCGTGCTCGGGGCTCCCCTGCTCCGCCGCGTCCTCCACGTCGCCGTCCAGGCGCGGCGGATGCGGAGCGCCCTCGACCCGAGGTCCTGCGCCCGGGTCCTGCACGCCCTCCTCACCGAGCCGTCGGCGTGCCGGCTCCCCGATCTCGCGCGGGCGCTCCCGGACGTGGACGTCCCGCAAGCGGCGCGGGCGCTCCTCGACGTCCCCGGCGTCGTCGAGGTCTCGGGCGCGGAGCCGGGGCTCGGGCTCACGGACGATCTCCGGCGGGAACTCCGGGCCGTCCTCGGCGGGACGGGCCCGGAGCCCCACCGCCTGCGTCCGGGCCGGCTGGCGCCGTAGGCATACGGCCATGCGCAGGCCGCTGGGCGATACCGGAACACCCAGGGTCCATGTCTGTTCTTGCTGCTCCCCCTCTCCGCCGCGTCGCCCCGAAGGCAGGGCGGGAGCGGCGTGACGGACAGGGACGCCCCGGAGCGACAGCTCCGGGGAGCGGCCCCGCCCGGCGCGACGGTCTCGGCGCGACGCGGCGGAGGGGCGCCTATCCCGTCGCTCCGTCTCCCCGCGCGCGCCGAGCCAGCGCCGTGAGCATGCACACGAGCCGCAGGACCAGTCCACGCGCCCGCGAGAGCGGCTCCGCGGACGCGAGTCCTCGGACCGCGAGTACGGTCAGGATCGCGCCGCACTCCGCCGCCGACCCCCGCGCGATCTCGTATTGGTGCGCCTTCTCCCGTCCCCGGCGGCGCCCCGCGGCCTCGCAGAGGTTCAAGAGCGCACTATCGCCGGCCCGCCGGAGCTGGTCGGCGATCGCCGACTCGCCGCGGGGGAGCCCCCGCAGGAGCGAGGCGGCGGAGGCGAGGAACTCGCGGGCGACGACGAAGGCAGCGAGCCTCTCGTGCCCGAAGCCGTTGAACTGATCCATCTGAAGCCTCCTTCCGAGGGGGCACTCGCGCCCCCTCACCCGAAGGGGGGGGGCGCGAGTGACACCGAGGAAGGAGGCTCGGTGGGCGTGGGACGGTGGGCGTTCACGGGAGACGGTGGACGGCAGACGGGCACCGGCTCCCGTCTGCCCGCGCCCGACTTCCGCCTGCCGTGAACGGCGTCCGACCACCGAGCCGAGGCCCGACGGAGCATCCTTCGAGGGGCGGAGGCCGGCGGGCGTTCACGGGAGACGGTGGACGGCGGTCGGCCATCGGCGCCCGTCTGCCGGCTGCCGGCATCCGCATACCGTGAACGCCCGCCTCCCACCGGATCCTGTCGTGCGATTCCGGACATGCACCCGAACACCCATGCCCGGAACCCCGGGAGGCGTCCGCGCGTGTATCCTGGGGGCTCCCCCCGGAGGCCGACATGCCGCTCGCCCAGCGCACCGTCCCCGTCCTCGCGATCCTCGGCGCGATCCTCGCCGCTCCCACGGCCCGCCCGGACGAGCCGAAGGACGCGCCCAGGACCTACGACCTCTCGTTCTTCCCGGCGGACGGCCGGTCCCTCCGGGTCCGTTATGCCGCGGACACGACCTGGGACTACCGGCCCGAGGACGACATGCACGGGGCGATGAGGACCGAGCTGACCCTGCGCTGGAAGCTCGACCGCGGCGGCGACCGGGCCCCGGTGGTCGGGAACGCGACCCTCGACCGGGTCCTCTACCAGGGACAGGGCGTGAAGAAGGGGAAGCCGTTCGACATCGGGATCGAGTGGAACCGGAAGGAGGGCTACCTCCGGGGCCGCGACACCGAGGAAGACAGGACGTGGGTCGCAGGCGAGATCCAGGAGGGGGTCCGCCTCGCGGTGGACCGGCGGGGCTGCTGCTCCGAGGGGGCCTGCTGAAAGGCCCTCACCACCCGGGAGGGACTCCCGGGCAGCTCGCTCTACGGCTTCGCGGCGATCCTCCCCGGGAAGGCGGTGAAGGTCGGCGACTCGTGGAACTGGAAAGGGGACATCCTCTTCATCCGCGGCGGGGAAAACGTCCTGGGGACCTTCACCCTGAAGGAGATCGCCACGGAGAACGGGGAAGTGTGCGCGCGGGTCACGGGAACGGCCAAGGGCCTCCCGGGCGGGGAGAAGTCCAAGTTCTCGTGCGAGGTCCTGTTCTCGCTCTCCCGGAAGATCCCGATCCGGTCTCGGCTCGACCTCGAGGTCCCGGGCCGCACGATCAAGCTCGAGACCTCGCTCGCGCCGGACGAGCCCTCCGAGCCCTCGCGAGAAGCGACGAAGTAGCTCCGCTACTTCCGGGCCCGCGGCTCGAGGACGACCTCCGTCGTCTGCCCCGCGACGACGAGGACCTCCTTCTCGTCCACGCCGGAGCCATATTCGGCGCGGACCCGGATCGGGCCGGGGGGGAGCCCCGCGAGTTCCCAAACCCGATCGCCGCTGGCGACGTCCCGCTTCTCCCCCCGTCGCGGATCCCACCAGAACTCTCCGTCCCGGGAGACGTTCACCGAGCACGACTCGTCCCCCAGAGCGCCGCGGACCGAGGCCCTCACCGAGCCCTCGGGGGGCAGGATGACCGTCAGCGGTTCGTCGCGCCGCTCCCGGACGATGGGAACTGGGATGCTCCCGTAACCCGACTTGCCGACGAGCACGTACCCGATCGCGTCGGAAGGGATCCGCATTCGAAAGCTCCCGTCCCCGTGGCTCGAGGTCCCGTAAGCAATGCCGCTGCAGCATGCGAGGTAGGGGAACACCCGCGCCGCCCCCAGGGGCTTTCCCTGTGAATCCAGGACGGCCCCGCGTATGGCAGGAAGGAGGCCGAGGGGCAGGTCGCCGAGGTCCGATGTCTGGCCATCGAGGAGAACGACTTCCCTCGATGCCCACAGCCGGAGTCCGGGGGCCGTCGCGACGACGAGTGCCCTGCCCGGGCGGAGGCCCCGCAGGTGGAACTTCCCGTCAGCGCCGGCCGCGGTCCCGCCGAGCCACCTCTCGGACCCGACCGCCTCGGCGGGTGAGCCGGCCCATGGGTGCACGGCCACGAAGCCCTCCCCCCCCGCGGCAGCGCCCCAGTCCGGAGCCACGAGGCGCCCGCGGATCCCGGCTCCCCGCCCCAGGCGCACCTCCACCTCCGCGTCGGCCATGGGCGCAGACCAGGCCTCCCGGCTCTCTTCCACGAAGCCGTCGGCTTGGAGATGGAGCGTGAACGTCTCGCCGGGCGCCGCCCAGAGGGTCGTCCGGTCGGAGTCGGAGGGTCTCTCGTGCCCGACCCAGCGGCCGCGGCCGCCGGTGAGGGTCGCCTGGACGGACGAATCCTCGGGGAGAGGCTCCCCTCCGGGGCCCCGGAACACGAACGTGACGGCGACGCCCCTCTCGAGACGCACGACGCGCTCCGGGGGTCGCTCCTCCTCGCCCGTTGTCAGGGTCACCGGCGTCGGGACCAGGCCCACCGATCGGCGCGAGGCCTCCGGCGGGACGACCGTCACGTCGGCTCGAAACCCCGCCGGCATCGGGAAGCTCATCCGTGCTACCCCGCGGAAGTCTGTCCCGGCCGGGCTCGCCCGGCCCGCGGGCCCCTCGGGGCGCACCCAGGCGCCGACGAGGGGCGATCCGTCGTCCGCGAGGACCCGGACCCGGGCGAAGGAGAGCGCACCGCGCCCTACTCGCTCGCGGTCGAGGGTGATCCGGACTCCGAGGCGCTCCTCCCCCTCCGCGACGCGGAGATCCACCGAGCCAGTACGGACGACGTCTCCCTGTGTCGCCCGCGCCTCGAGACGGAAGTTCCCGGCCCCCTCCCAGCAGGACAGGGCGAAGCTGCCGTCGTCCGCCGAGGAGTGAGTCGAGATGGCGTCCTGCACTCCGAGGGTCGGCCGAGGGACGGTTTCCCCGCCGGGAAGCACAACGACGCCACGGACGGTCCAGGGCCTCGAGCAGACGATCCGGACCTCCTCGTCGCCCGAATCGGCCTCGACCAGGCGAACCGGGTCGTTTCCGTGGGAGACGCTGAGGATCAGCGCCGGTCCGTACCAGAGTCCCTCGAAGACGAACCGCCCATCCTCCTCGGTCACGAACTCCCCGACCGGGCCGGGGACTTCCGGGAGGATGCGGGCCCCGGCGATTGGGGCGCCGGAGCCGTCCACGACCACCCCCGCGACCCGGAAGCCCTCCCGCAGCACGATCCACGCCGGTAGGGGCCGCGGCTCCTCGACCGGCTCGGTGGCGAACCCCGTGGCGCGGACGAGTAGGGCGTCCTCTTCTCGGATCGCCGCCGTGAACCGCCCGTCCCGATCGGTCACGACCTCCGCCCGCGGCGCGCCGTCGAACGTCAAGTCGGGGTACACCAGCACCCGCGCCCCCGCGACCGGCCGCCCGTCCTCGTCCACGACGCGGTACGTCGCGGGGGTGTCGGGCGTGGACCCAGCCTCCCCGGACCCCGGGCCGGCCGGGGCCGACTCGGTCGTCCCGGCGCCTGCGGCCGCCGGCCCGCCCAGGGTCGGCGGACCTGCGGCGCTTGGCGGTCCGGGGACCCGTTCCGCGCCCCCTCCCCCTCGCGGCCCCGACACGAGCAGCGCCGCGAGGAGGCCCGCGAGGACGACCGCGCCGATCCCCGCCGCGACCCGCCGCACGGCCTACCTTCCCGCCCGGGGCTCCAAGACGACTTCTGTAGTCTGACCCGCCACGATCTCGACTTCCTTCTCGCACTCCTCGCGTGCCGCCTTGCCCCCCCCCGTGACAGGCTCTGCCACCGCAGCCCGGACGATCACGCGGCCGGGTGCGAGGCCTTTGATCCGCCGCTCGGGCCAGTCTGCCTCTGTCGGACTCCAAGCGACGCCACGGCCGGGTGTCGAGAGCTCAATGCGCCCGAGCCTGAAGGCGAAGCCCTCGATCCGGTAGCGGAGGAACCCCTCCGGGGGCAGTCCCACACGCAGGGACGTGCCTGCCCCTGCTGCCGGCACTGGCACCGGCACCGTGCCAAACCCCGGCCGGGAGACGAGGAGGTGGATCGGAGCGCCCACGGGGACCCGTACAGAGAAGCTCCCGTCGGGGCGGGTCGTCGTGACCAGGAAGTCAACGCAGTCCAGGCCGGGAAGGACAGCCCTGACCGTAGCCGCGGCGACGGGTCTCTCGGACGTGTCCACGACCACGCCTGTGACCGGCCGTGTGGACAGAGTGATGTCGCCGACCTCCACCGCTGCGCCCGGCTCGACCTCCACCTGGCGCCAGGCTTCGAGGCGCCCGTCCCGCCTGCAGGCGACAATCCACACGGGCCCGCCCGGGAGATCCTGGATCACGAATCGGCCGTCCTGCGCAGTACCCAGGAAGTGCCAGGACCTGGCGCACACCGCGTTGCTGAGTGGAGGCTGAGGGTAGACCACCTTCAAGGCGGCGTCCCCGACCGGGGCTCCCTCCGTGTCGAGGAGCCTCCCCGAGATCCTGGCGGGCGCGGAGAGCCGGATCTCCGCCTCGGACTCCCCGGGGGTGGCGGTCCAGTCGTCCAAGCGGCCTGGTCCGAATCCGCACGCCCAGGCCTGGACTCGGTAGTGATGTCCCGGACGTACCAGGAAGGTGTATCGGTCCCAGGATCCCCACTCCCGAGAGGCGCAGGACTCGCCCGAGCAATGCACAGACGCCGCATGCTCCCCGGCGTAGTCACCGCCGCCGGGTCCACGGACGACGAACGTGACGGCGACGGCGTCCAGGAGGCGGACCGTCGCCTCGGGGGTGTCCGCCCCGCCCGTCTGCACCTCTGATGCGGCTGGCCAGAGGTACCAGCGATAGCCGTGCCGGACAGGGACATAGCGATCGCAGAGCGCATCGGACCATCCAGGAGGCACGCCGACCTTGAGGAGCGTCCTCCCCTCCTCATCCGTGGGCTCCGCGGGAGGAGGCTCCGTCGGCAGACTGCACGGGACCTTGATCCCCGGGAGCGGCTCGCCGAGCGGGCTCTCGACGCGGACGCGGACGAACGACTGGCAGGCCGCGCGGCGAGCACTCCCCACCTCGTCTTCCGCTTTCGCCTCGGCCTCCGTCCGCAGCGCGAGCCGGACGTGCTCGTCCCCCGCGGTAGCGTGGACCCACCCAATCGAGAATCCTGCAGCTTCTGCCCCAAGACCTACCCGTCCGCCCGACAGACCGGGGTCGATCCCATCGAACTCGAAGCGTCCCTCCGGTCCCGCGGACACCTCCTCGGGCGGGATCACCGTCCCCTTCGGGTTATGTGGGTACCGGTTCAGAAACACGCGGGCTCCCCCGATAGGATTGCCCTTCGCGTCAAGGGCGACTCCGGCCACGCGCGATCCCGGGTGCAGGACGATCTTCGAACCGGACCAGAGTTCCCGTGCCCAGGAGTGGCCGACCGCGAACCCCTTGGCGCGAACGACGAGGATCTCCGTCTCTACAAGATCTGCACGGAATCTGCCGCCCTCTCCCGTCAGGAGGACCGCGCGTGGCCGGCCCTGCACCCGGCCCCTGGGGTAAAGGAAGACCTCCGCGTCGCGGATGCCAACCCCGTCCTCGTCCAGGACGGTGTAATCCCACTCGGCGGCCGGGTCGAGCCAGAGTTCCTGGTTCTGCTCCTGACCTGGGCGGGCGTCGAATTCCCGGAACTCCGGTCGAAGTCCCGGCGAGGTCGCACGGACGAGCCACCACCCGCGCTCGGGCAGCTCGAGAGCGAATGCCCCCTGCTCGTTCGATCGCGCGTTGACGGCCGGGGTTCCGAGCGGCTCCGTCTTCCAATGCCACTCGTAGAGGAGCGACCCGCCCTTGAGCTCCGGGAGCAGCAACCAGGCGACGACCTCGGCTCCGGGGATCCCTGCCATGCGCTGTCGCTCGACGACTCGCCCGTTCAGGCGGAACGCCTTCGGTCCGCGTGGGGAGGCCTCATGGCCCTCGATCCGCAACCTCTCCACTGGCGGTGCGTCCCCGCGCGCAGGATCCGCCTGCGAATCGGGCTGACCGGAGACGCTCTTAGGCGCCGGCGCATGCCCCGACGAAACGGCTGCCCGGGGGGCGTCACTCGGGGCGTCCGGCCCGACCCGGTGACCCGTGAACGCGAGCAGCACGGCCCCGACCCCGATCGCAACGAGCAGGCCGGCCAGGGTGAGTGCTCTCACGCGCTATCTCCTCATGGCTTCTGAAACGGTCAGCAGCAGCTCCGCGTTCGTCTGCGTCTTCTTCACCTTCTCGATCAGCAGCTCCATCGCCTCGACCGGGTTCATCTCGCAGAGGACCCGCCGGACGATCCAGAGGCGCTTCAGCTCGTCCGGGTGGCAGAGGAGCTCCTCCTTCCGCGTCCCCGACTTCTGGACGTCTATCGCCGGCCAGGTGCGCCGGTCGGCGAGCTTGCGGTCGAGGTGCAGCTCCATGTTCCCGGTCCCCTTGAACTCCTCGAAGATCACCTCGTCCATGCGGCTGCCCGTCTCGACGAGGGCCGTCGCGACGATCGTGAGCGACCCGCCCTCCTCGATGTTCCTCGCCGCGCCGAAGAAGCGCTTCGGGCCCTTGAGAGCCGAGGCGTCTATCCCGCCGGTCATGATCTTCCCGCTGTGGGGGGCCTCGGAGTTGTAGGCGCGGCCGAGGCGCGTGATCGAGTCGAGGAGGATCACGACGTCCTCCCCGCACTCGACCATCCTCTTCGCCCGCTCGACCACCATCTCGGCGACCGCGATGTGGCGGGCCGCCGGCTCGTCGAAGGTGGAGGAGACGACCTCCACGCGCGGGCCGCGGACCGACCGCTCGAAGTCGGTCACCTCCTCGGGCCGCTCGTCCACGAGCAGGACGATGAGGAACACCTCCGGGTTGTTCCGCAGGAGCGTGTTCCCGATCTTCTGGAGGAGCATCGTCTTCCCGGTGCGGGGGGAGGCGACGATCAGCCCCCGCTGGCCCTTGCCGATCGGGGCGACGAGGTCCACGACCCGCATCGAGACCTCGTCCGGCGTCGTCTCGAGGACGAGCCGCTTCTTCGGGTAGATCGGCGTCAGGTCCTCGAACGTGACTCGGGTCTGGACGAGGCCCGGGTCCCGCCCGTTCACCGCGTCCACCCGGACGAGGGAGAAGGTGCGCTCCCCTTCCCTCGGCGGCCGGATCGGCCCGCGCACCGAGACCCCCGTCCGCAGCCCGTGCCGGCGCGCCAGGACCTGGGGGACGAAGACGTCGTCGGGGGACGGGAGGTAGTTGTAGCCCGGGCTCCGGAGGAAGCCGTAGCCGTCGGCGAGGACCTCGAGGACCCCCTCGCCGAGCGCGACCCCGTCGGCGCGCACGCGGTTCGAGAGGATCCGGAAGATCAGCTCCTGCTTCTTCGTCCCCGTCAGGTCCTTCACGCCCTCGCGCCGCGCGATCTCCAGGAGCTGCTGGACGGGCAGCGCCTGGAGGTCCGCCACGCGGACGTCGGCCCCGGGCGCGGCCGGGACGCCCGCGGAGGACGGCATCGCCTCGCCCGCGTCGGCGAGGTCCGGCGCCTCGGACTCCGCGGGCTCGACGGGCTCCGCGGGGACCGTGCGGTCCGGCCTCGGCGTCCTCTCCGTCCTCGCGCTCCGGTCTCCGGCCATGGGTCACCTCTCCCGCTTCGCCGCCAGGAGCGGCGTCACCTCCGCCTGCCAGACCTCCGCCACGTCCGCCCGGGCCTGGTCCAGGTTCCCGCTCCCGTTCCGGACCACGACCTTCGCCAGCCTCCGCTTCTTCCCGAGGGGGAGCTGGAGCGACTCGCGCCGCTCCCTCTCCCCGGCGGGCCACCCGCGCATCCGGGCCCGCCTCTCGCGGTCCTCCTCGGGGGCGTCTACGAAGACGAGGAGGTCGCAGCGCTCGGCCCAACCCGACTCGGCGAGCAGCGCCGCGTCGAGGAGGACGACCCCCTGGCCGACCTCCCCGAGCCCCGGGAGCGCCGCCTCGATGCGGAGCGAGACGACCGGGTGGACGATCGCGTTCAGGTCTCCCTGGGTCTCGGCCGTGGCGAGGGCCACCTCCCCGAGGCGCTTGCGGTCCACCGAGCCGTCCTCGGCGAGGATCCCCGGTCCGAACCGCGCGACGAGGGCCTCCCGGACGCCGGTCTCGCGGAGCGCGTCGTGCGCCGCGCGGTCCGCGTCGAAGACCGCCGCCCCGCGCTCGGCGAAAAGCGCCGCGACCGCCGACTTCCCCGCGGCGACCCCGCCGAGGAGTCCCACGAGCACCGGGCGCGCGCCGGGGGTGGGCCTCACGGTTCGACTCCGAAGCGGCGCGCGGGGGCGCGCCGCACATCGGGCTCACCGCTCACCGCCGAACCTCCTGGCCGGGCCGGCGGTGGCCGCGGCCGGAGATCGCGAGCGCGTAGAGCCCGAGCAGGGCCGCGGCCACGCCCGCCACGAAGGGGAAGTCGTCGCTCCCGGGAGACCCGAGGATGGCCACCGCGGCGAGGACCGTGAGGGCCATCAGGAAGGGCAGCTCGCCCCCGCGCCCGTGCCGTCCGGGGCCCGTGCGGTGGAGCCTCACTTCAGGTCCCCCCACGTCCTCCCGACGGACGTGTCCACGACGAGCGGGACCCGCAGCGGCAGGGCCCCCGCCATCGCGGCGACGACGGCGTCCTTCGTCGCCTCGACCTCGGCCCGGGGGCACTCGAGGAGCAGCTCGTCGTGGATCTGGATGAGCAGCCCGGCCGAGAGCCGGCGCGCCGCGAGCTGCTCCTCGACCCGGAGCATCGCGACCTTGATCAGGTCTGCGGCCGAGCCCTGCACCACCGTGTTCACGGCCATCCTCTCGGCCGCCTGGCGGCGGTCGCGGTTCGCCGCGTGGATCTCCGGGAGCGAGCGGCGGCGGCCGAGGATCGTCCGGACCTCGCCCGAGGCGCGCGCCTCCGCCGTCACCTTCTCGATGAACCGCTTCACCCCCGCGTACCGGCCGAAGAGGGCCGCGATGAAGCGCTCCGCGTCCTCCTTCGGGATCGAGAGCTCCCGCGAGAGGCCGAACGGCGTCTGCCCGTAGACGATCCCGAAGTTCACCGCCTTGGCGACCCGGCGCTGCTCCGGCTGCACGGCCTCAGGCCGGACGCCGAAGATGTCGGCCGCGACCGCGCGGTGGATGTCCCGGCCCGCCCGGAACTCGGCCGCGAGCGCCTCGTCCTCGGCGAGGTGGGCGAGCATCCGGAGCTCCACCTGCGAGTAGTCGGCCGACAGGAGCACCTGGTCCGGCGCGCCTGCCGTGAAGGCGGCGCGGATCCGGCGTCCCAGCTCGGTCCGCACCGGCAGGTTCTGGAGGTTCGGGTCGGAGGACGAGAGCCGGCCCGTGGCCGCCACGGTCTGCGAGAAGGAGGAGTGGATGCGGCCGGTGACGGGGTTCCGGAGCTTGGGCAGAACCTCGAGGTAGGTCGAGAGGAGCTTCGCGAGGGTCCGGTGCTCGAGGAGGAGGGCGGGGAGCGGGTGGAGGGGCGTGAGCTCCTCGAGCACGTCGGCGTCGGTCGAGGGGCCGGTCTTGGTCTTCTTCACGACGGGGAGCTTCAGCTTCCCGAAGAGGAGGGCCGCGAGCTGCTTCGGGCTCCGGAGGTTGACGGGCTCGGCGGCCTCGGCCTCGATCCTCTTCTCGAGGGCCGCGAGAGACCCGCGCACCTCCGCGGCGACCGCGTCGAGGGCGGCCGGGTCGAGTGCGATCCCCCGCCTCTCCATCGCGGCGAGCACGGGCACGAGCGGCAGCTCCACGGTCCGGAGGAGCTCCCCGAGGCCCCGCTCCTCGATCTCCCGGCGCAGCCCCGGCAGGATCCGGAACGTGCAGTCGGCGTCCTCGGCCGCGTAGGCGGCCACGCGGTCGAGGGGAAGGCGGTCCATCGTCGTCTCGGACTTCCCCGAACCGATGAGGGACTCCCGCGGGATCTTCTTCTCGCCCAGCCGCTCCGCGGCGAGCGCCTCGAGCGAGAGGCCCACGCGCCCTGGGTTGAGCAGGTAGGCCGCGATCATCGTGTCGAACCCGATCGGGAGCGGGGGGACGCCCACGCGGCCGAGCACGGTGAAGTCGTACTTCACGTTGTGGCCGACGGCCTTCGGCCCCCCCGGGGCGAAGAGGTCGCGGACGGCCGCCGCCGCCTCCTCCTCGGGGAGGCAGCGGGACCGCTCGGGAGCGCGCACGGGGACGTAGACCGCCTCGCCGGGAGACCCGCAGAGCGAAACCCCGACGAGCACGGCCGAGACCGGGTCCGCGCTGGTCGTCTCGGTGTCCACGGCCACCTCGGGGCGCCGGCGGAGGTCGGCCACCAGCGCCCGCAGCTCCTCGGCGGAGCCGGTCACGCGGTAGCGGGACCGGTCGGGCTCGCGCTCGGCGGTCTCGGCGACGAGGGTCCGGAACCCGAGCCGCGCGTAGAGGTCGCGCAGCCGGGCGTCGTCCGGGGGGCGGAGCCGGAGCTCGGCGATCCCGTGCGGGCAGGGGAAGCCGCGCGCGAGGGTGGCGAGGTCCCGCCAGCGCCGCGCCTCGTCCGCGTGGGCCCGGAGCGTCTCGCGGATCCGCGGGGGCTCCACCTCGGGGAGGCGCGAGAGGATCGCCTCGATCGAGCCGAACTGCCGGAGCAGCTTCACCGCGGTCTTGTCGCCGATCCCGGGGACCCCGGGGATCCCGTCGGACGCGTCGCCCGCGAGGCCGAGCCAGTCGGGGATCTGCCGGGGCTCGAGCCCGCGCTCCGCGAGGAGCCACTCGGTCCCCCGCACGTCCCCTCCCGACGGATCGAGGAGCCGCACGCGCGGGCCGAGGATCTGGCCGAGGTCCTTGTCCTTGCCGAGCACGAGGACTTCGATCTCGTCGCCGGCCTCGAGCGCGCGGCGCGCCAGCTCGGCGATCACGTCGTCCGCCTCGAAGCCGGCCACCTCGACGGCGGCGATCCCCAGGGCCTCGACCAGGTCCCGCAGGAGCGGGATCTGGGAGACGAGGTCCTCCGGCATCGGGGCGCGGCCGGCCTTGTAGTCGGCGAACTGCTCGTGGCGGAAGGTCGGCCCGGGCGGGTCGAAGACGACCGCGGCGTAGTCGGGCGTCCGCTCCCGCACCACCTTCTGCAGCACCCGCGCGAACCCGTAGACCGCCCCGGTCGGCCGGCCGTCGGGCGACTGGAGCCCCCCGAGCGCGTGGAAGGCCTGGTAGGCCTGCGCGTGCCCGTCCACGAGGAGGAGCGTCTTCGACGCCAAGGCCACCGGTCCTGGTACGGGGAACGCCTCGGCGAGACCGCCCCGCGCGAGCGGGACGCGCCGCGGCAGGGGAGAGCGTAGCAGGCCCGGGGGCCCCCGCAAGGGAAACCCGCCTCCTCCTTGACACACCCCGGGGGCCGGGCTAGCTTCGCGGCTCCCCGTCCGGGGCGTCTCGCCCGGAAGGGGCCGAGGCCCACTCCCCCCGAGGAGGAACCGCATGCTCCGCTCCGTCCGCGGCGTCACCGCGACGCCCTTCCTGATCATCCTCTCCGTCGTGATGATCGTCTGCGGGCTGCTGGCGGCGCTCGCCAACAACGCCAAGAGCGCCGCCGAGCGCCAGATCGTGGACCTCCAGGGGCAGATTGACACCCTCGAGAGGGAGAAGCGGCAGAACGTCGAGAAGCTCGTCGCCCTCTCGAAGGCGATCGGGTACGGCGGGAGCGAGACTCAGATGGCCGAGCCCGGCACGATCGGGAACGAGCTCGGGCGGGTGAACGACAACGAGATCCAGCCCAAGGTCGAGGGCCAGACCCTCACCGCGCAGCTGGTGATCGAGGAGCTGGTGAAGAACCTGAAGGCCGCCCGCGGGGAGGCCGAGTCCCGCAAGAACGAGCGCGACAAGCTCAAGCAGGACGTGACGGACGCGGAGCGGCGCAAGGACGAGGAGCTGAAGGTCGCCCAGGCCTCGAACAACACGCTCCGGACCGAGAAGGCGGCGATCCAGGACCGCTTCGACAAGCGCGTGAAGCAGGACGAGGAGACGCAGGCGAACCTGAAGCAGCAGCTCGAGGCGACGCGGGCGAATCTCACTGGGGAGCAGGCCTCGCACGAGTCCGACCTAAAGCAGTGGAAGGGCGAGGTGAGCCTGCTCAAGACCCGCATTACGGAGCTGACGCAGGTCGAGGAGCGGCAGACGACGGAGGTCCCCGACGGGCAGGTGATCCGGGGCCTCGAGCGCGACTTCGACCCCTCCGGCCAGGGCTACGCCTACATCTACGTTGACATCGGCCGCGCCCACGGGGTCCGCGCGGGCACCAAGTTCGCGGTCTTCTCCCTCGGCAAGGGCGGGCGCCGCACCGAGAAGGGGACGCTCGTCGTGAAGCAGCCCCTCGACGACACGGCCGAGTGCGCCATCCTGGACCAGCGCGACGACCGGAACCCGATCGTCCGCGGCGACTTCGTCGAGAACCGGTTCTTCGAGAAGAACGTGAAGAAGGTCTTCACGACGGTCGGCACCTTCGACGGCCAGCTCACCCGCTACACCAAGGGCGACTGGGTGAGGATCGTCGGCGAGCACGGCCACCTCTACGAGGAGCGCATCACGCCGCGCACGAATTACATCATCCTCGGCGACAAGCACGAGGAAGACCCGACCTGGAAGACCGCCCAGCTCTTCAAGGTCGAGCCGGTGAAGGAGGACGAGGTCCTCGCCTGGTTCGACTACGGCACCTACACCCCGCGCGAGGGGAAAGTCGGGATGTCCGGGCGGTAGAATCGCGGCCGGATGGGCTGGCCATTCCGGCGGCGGGTTCCGCCCGGGGGCGGGTCGGACCCCATCGAGGCGACCCGGATGCCGATCGGGGAGCACCTCGAGGAGCTACGCCGCCGGGTGGGGTGGGCGCTCGGGATCCTCGTCGTGGCCACGCTCGCCCTCTTCACGGTGAGCCACAGCCTCGTGGACTGGCTCGTCTCGCCGCTCACGCGGGAGCTGGACCCGGCCACGCGGGCGCGGTTCCAGATCATCACGCTCTCCCCCACCGAGTCGCTCGCCGTCCACCTGGAGGTCTCCTTCATCGCGGCGATCTTCGTGACGGCGCCGCTCACCTTCCCGCTCCTCTGGGGGTTCGTCGCGGCGGGGCTCTACCCCAAGGAGAAGCGCTGGGTGCACGCGATCGCGCCGACCCTGCTCGTTTCCTTCCTCGCGGGCGTCGCCTTCCTCTACTTCGGCGTGCTGCCGTGGCTCTGCAAGTTCCTGCTCGAGTGGTGGAGCAACCCGTTCCTCGTCCAGACGACCTCGCTCGCGTCGTACCTCACGTTCTTCCTCTGGCTCGCGCTCCTCATGGGCGCGATCTTCGAGACGCCCCTCGTGATGGTCCTCCTCTCCGCCACGGGCGTCGTGGGCGCGGCCGGGTTCACCAAGTACCGGCGCCACGCGATCCTCGTCGCCACGATCGTCGCCGCGATCCTCACGCCGCCGGACGTCCTCTCTCTCCTCCTGGTGGGGGGCCCCTTCATCGTCCTCTACGAGGTGGGCGTCGTCGCCACGCGCCTCCTCGAGCGGCGCCGCGCCGCGCGGGGGACGAGCGCGGTCCCGGCGGCCCCCGCCCCGGCGCCGGAGTGAGGGTCGCTCCCGAATCGTTGACTTGCCGCCGGAACCCCGCTAGATTCACGGACTTCGAGCGCCCCGCATCGTGCGGGGAGAGAGAGGGAGAATCGTCTCTATGCCCGGCCCGTGCCGTTACGCGGTCGTCCTCGCCGCCGGGCGCGGGGTCCGGATGCGGTCGTCCACCCCGAAGCTCCTCCACACTCTCTGCGGCCGGACGCTCATCGAGTGCGTCCTCGACGCGCTTGCCGCCGCGGGAGTCCCCCGGATCGTCGCGGTGACCCCCGACGCCGACGGGGCGCTCGCGAAGGTCCTCCGCGACCGCGGGGCGACGCTCGCGCCCCAGCCCGAGCCGCGGGGGACCGGCGACGCCGTCGCCCGGGCCCTCGCCGCCGCGGCGGCCCTCGGAGAAGGGCCGGGCCCCGCGCTCGTCGTGAACGGCGACCTGCCGCTCCTGCGCGGGGAGACTCTCGCCGCGCTTCTCGAGGCCCACGCCCACTCGGGCGCATCGGCGACGATGCTCGCGGGCCGGGCGGCCGATCCGCGCGGGTGGGGGCGCATCGTCCGGGGCGCGGGGGGCGAGTTCCTGCGCGTGGTCGAGGAGCGCGACGCGACCGCCGAGGAGCGCGCGCTCGCCGAGGTGAACGTCGGGCCCGTGGCCCTCGACCCCGCCCTGGTCGCCGAGGCCCTCCGCGAGGTCGCGGCCGCCACCGGCCCGGGAGAGGTCTACTTCCCCGCGGCGCTGGAGGTGCTCCGCCGCCGGGGCCTCCGCGTGCGCGCCGAGACCCTGGCAGGCACCGACGAGGTCGCGCAGGTGAACACCCTCGAGGAGCTCGGGGCGGCCGCCACCGCCCTGCGCCGACGGATCCTGGCGCAGCACCTCGCCGCGGGCGTTGTCATCGCCGACCCGGAGCAGACCCATATCGAGTGGGGAGTCGAGATCGGGTCCGGGACGGTGATCCACCCCTTCACGACCATCCGCCGCGGCGTCCGGATCGGCCGCCACTGCGAGGTGGGGCCGAACGCCCACCTCCGTCCCGGCACCGTCCTCGAGGACCGGGCCGAGATCGGGAACTTCGTCGAGGCGAAGAACACCTCGCTCGGGGCCGGGAGCAAGGCGAAACACCTCACCTACCTCGGGGACGCCGAGGTGGGGAGCGGCGTGAACGTCGGGGCGGGCACGATCACCGCGAACTACGACGGCCAGCGGAAGCACCGGACGGTCATCGAGGACCGGGCCTTCATCGGGAGCGGGACGATCCTCGTCGCCCCGGTCCGCGTGGGCGAGGGGGGGGTCACGGGCGCGGGAGCCGTGGTCACGCGCGGCCGGGACGTCCCGCCGGGCGAGACCGTCGTGGGCGTCCCCGCCAAGCCGATCCGGAACGGGCGCGGGAAGCCCGAGACCCGGCCCGAGACTCGTGAGGGGCGCGGCGCGGGGGCGGGGGAGCCCGCGGCATGACGAAGAACCACGACCTCAAGGTCTTCTCGGGGAACGCGAACCGGAAGCTCGCCGAGGAGATCTGCCGCGAGCTGAAGACGTCCCTCGGGGACGCCGTCGTGGACAAGTTCCCCGACGGCGAGATCAACATCAAGATCAACGAGGACATCCGCGGGCGAGACGTCTACATCGTGCAGCCCACCTGCCCGCCCGTGAACCAGAACCTCATGGAGCTGCTGGTCCTCATAGACTGCGCGCGGCGGGCCAGCGCGGACCGCGTCACCGCGGTGATCCCCTACTACGGCTACGCCCGCAAGGACAGGAAGGACGAGGGCCGCGTCCCGATCACCGCGAAGCTCGTGGCGAACCTGCTGACGACCGCGGGCGCCGACCGCGTGCTCGCCCTGGACCTCCACGCCGCCCAGATCCAGGGCTTCTTCGACATCCCGGTGGACCACCTCTACGCGGCGCCCGTCTTCCTCAAGTACGTCCAGGAGAAGGGCCTCCGGAACCTGACCGTGGTCGGCCCCGACGTCGGCGCGATCAAGATGGCCCGCGCCTACAGCCGCCGCCTCGGCGCCGGGCTCGCCATCGTGGACAAGCGGCGGATCTCGGGCGACGAGGCGGTCGTCTACCACGTGATCGGCGACGTCGAGGGGCAGACCGTCCTGGTCGTGGACGACATGATCGCCACGGGGGGCTCCATCCTCGAGGCGGCCCAGATCCTCAAGTCGAAGGGGGCCGGCAAGATCATTGTCTGCGCGACGCACCCCGTGCTGTGCGGGCCGGCCATCGAGCGGCTGCGCCAGGCCCCCGTCGAGGAGGTCGTGGTGACGAACACGATCCCGCTCGAGGGGAAGGAATTCGCGAAGCTGCGCGCCCTCTCGGTCGCGCCGCTGCTCGCCGAGGCGATCCAGCGCATCCACCGCAGCGAGTCGGTGAGCTCGCTCTTCCCGCCGTAGGCCCCCGTAACGCCAAGGAGACGCCATGCCCGCCGTCACTCTCTCCGCGGAGGTCCGGACGACTCTCGGCCGGCGCGCCACGCGCCTCCTGCGCGAGAAGGGCCTCGTGCCCGGGATCGTCTACGGGCGCGGCCGCCCGCCGGTGGCGGTGGCGATCGCGGCCGAAGCCCTCGAGAAGGCGCTCAAGGGCGGCGCGCGGGTCGTGGACATCGTGATCGGGAACGACCGCGACTCCGCCCTCCTCTACGATCCGCAGCCCGACATGGCGGGCGAACACGTCCGCCACGTGGACTTCGTGCGGGTCGCGCAGGACGTGGCCGTCGAGGTGGCCGTGCGGATCGAGCTGAAGGGGACCCCCGCCGGGCAGGCCGAGGGCGGAGTCCTCCAGCAGACCCTCCACGAGCTCACCGTGAAGTGCCTCCCCCGCGACATCCCCGAGAAGATCGTCGTGGACGTCGCCGATCTCAAGATCGGCGACTCGCGGCGCGTGAAGGAGCTGACGCTCCCGCACGGCGTCGCCACGGCGGTGGACTCCGAGGTGACGGTCGCGACGGTCCGGCACCAGGTGACGGCGCCCGAGCCCGGGGCGGCGCCCGCCGTCGAGGGCCCGGCCGAGCCGGAGGTCATCAAGCCCGAGGGGCGGGCGGAGGCCGAGGAGGAGGCCGGCGAGAAGGGCGGGGAGAAGGCCGGAGCCAAGGGAGCCGAGAAGGAGAAGGAGAAGAAGTGACCGGGGGCGAGTCTCAAGACTGAACCATGAAGCTGGTGATCGGGCTCGGCAACCCCGGGCCCGAGTACGAGGGAACGAGGCACAACGTGGGTTATCGGGTCGTCGAGGAGCTGGCGCGCCGGGGGAAGGTCCGCCTCGCGCGGGCGGCGGGGGCTCCCGCCCTCGTCGCCGACGCGCGCGTGGCCGGGACGCGCCTCCGCCTCGCGAAGCCGACCACCTTCATGAACGTCTCGGGGGAGGCGGCGCGCGCGCTGACGAGGCGCGGCGGCTTCGAGCCGGGCGAGGTGCTCGTGGTCCTCGACGACACGGCGCTCCCCCTCGGGAAGCTCCGCCTCCGGGCCTCGGGCTCCTCGGGCGGCCACAACGGGCTCGGGTCGGTGCTCGACTCCCTCGGCACCGAGGCCGTGCCGCGGCTCCGCCTCGGGATCGGGGCGAAGGACGGCGGCGACCTCGCCGACTACGTGCTGGCGCGGTTCGGCCGCGACGAGATGCCGGCGGTCGAGGAGGCGGTGACGCGGGGGGCGGACGCCGTCGCGCTCTGGGCCCGCGTCGGGACCGAGGCGGCGATGAACCGGGTGAACGCACGGAAGGAGACCGAACCGAAGTGACCCAGAGATACGAGGCCATGTTCATCGTGGACTCCACGCTCGCCGCGAAGGACTTCGCCGGGGTGCGGACCCACATCCACCAGATCCTCGAGAAGCACGGGGCGGAGATCCTCGCGTCCGACCGATGGGACGAGAGGCGGCTCGCCTACGACATCCGGGGCGTGAAGCGGGGGAGCTACATCCTCACCTACTTCCTCGCGCCCCCGGAGAAGATCACCGACACGAACCGCTCGCTCGAGCTGTCGGACGTGGTGCTGCGTCACCTGATCCTCCAGCGCGACCAGCCGATCGAGCCCCCGCGGGACCGGCCGGTCGAGATGGGCGAGGACGAGATGCACGAGGACGAGTACGCCTACGACGCCGACGAGTACGAGCGCGACCGATGAACCTGAACAAGGTCTTCCTGATCGGGCGGCTCACCCGGGACCCGGAGCTCCGCTACACCCAGACCGGGACGGCCGTCGCCGAATTCGGCCTCGCGATCAACCGCAAGTTCACGACGGCGGACGGGCAGAGCCGGGAGGAGACGTGCTTCGTGGACGTCGTCCTCTGGGCGAAGCGCGCCGAGGTGGCCTCGCAGTACCTGACGAAGGGGCAGCCCGTCTTCGTCGAGGGGCGCCTCGAGCTCGACCAGTGGCAGGGGCCCGACGGGAGCAAGAGGAGTCGGCTGCGGGTCGTGGCCGACAACTTCCAGTTCCTGTCGGGCCGCGGCCGCGAGGACGACGCCGAGGGCGCCGCAGTCGGCGGGAGCCCCGCGATGGCCGGGAGCGCCGGGGGAGGTCCCCGCGGCCCGCGCCGCCCGCCCGGACCCCGGGGCCCGGGGGGGGGTCCGCCCCCCGCCGGCCGGCCCTCCGAAGGGGGAGGGCCGCCCGCCCCCGCCGACGAGGAGCCGCCGCCCGAGGGCGGCGACGACGTTCCCTTCTAGGAGGTGACCGTGCCCGCCGAGACCGCCGTTCCCGAGACCCCCGCGATCCCGCCGCTCGCCGCTGGCGCGGGGGGCGCCCAGGCCCCGCGCCGGCTCCGGAGCCGCAAGTGCCGCTTCTGCCGCATGAACTTCCCTCCGGACTACAAGGACGTGAGCACGCTCCAGAAGCTCTGCACCGGGCAGGGGAAGATGTACTCCCGCAAGCGCGCCGGCAACTGCGCGTACCACCAGCGCCTCTTCACCACGGCGGTGAAGCAGGCGCGGATCCTGGCCCTGCTCTCCTACACGGGCTAGAGGAGTCCGTCATGGAAGTCCTGCTCCGCAACGACGTCGAGGCGCTCGGCAAGGCCGGGGAGGTGGTGCGGGTGCGCGCCGGCTACGCCCGGAACTTCCTCTTCCCGAGGAAGTTCGCGCTCCCCGTGACCGGCGACAACCTGAAGCGCGTCGAGGGCGAGAAGCACAAGCGCGCCAAGGTCGAGGCCTCGCGCCTCTCCGAGATGAAGGCGCTCGCCAAGAAGCTCGACATGGCCTCGATCACGATCGAGACCCGCGCCACGCCCGAGGGGAAGCTCTACGGCTCCGTCGGCCCGGCGGAAATCGTGGCGGCCCTCGGCCGCGAGGGGTACAGTGTGCCCGAGTCGGCCGTGGTCCTCGCGCCGGTGCGGGACCTGGGGGTGTTCGAGGTGGCGCTCCGGCTCCACCCCGACGTGAAGTCCACCCTGCGGCTCTGGATCGTCGAGAAGAAGGGCGAGCGTTGACCGAGCCGCGGCCTCCCGCCCCCGACGTCGGCCGGACCCCGCCCCACAGCGCCGAGGCGGAGAGGGGCGTGCTCGGGGCGGTGCTCCTCGACGGGGACGTCTTCTCGGACGTGGCGGCGGCGCTCTCGGCCGAGGACTTCCACGTCCCCCGCCACCAGGAGATCTTCCGGGCGATGCGCGCCCTCTACGACCGCCAGGAGGCGGTGGACGCGGTGACCGTCCGGGAGGAGCTGCGGAGCCGCGGCGTCCTCGAGTCGGTCGGCGGGGGGGGGCTCCTCGCCGAGCTCGCGGCCGCGGTCCCGTCGGTCGCGCACGCGGCCCACTACGTCCGGATCGTCCGGGGCCACGCGACGCGACAGCGGCTCATCCGCGCGGGGGCCAGGATCGTGGAGGACGCCTACGGCGAGGCGGAGGACCCGCAGGAGGCGCTGGACCGCGCCGAGCAGGCGATCTTCGAGATCGCCGGCGACCGGGCGGTCTCGCAGCCGACCCCCGTGAAGCAGCTCCTCGAGGAAGTGCTCGAGACGATTGACCGGCGCGCCGAGCGCAAGGGCGCCGTGACGGGCGTGGCGACGGGGTTCACGCCCCTCGACGAGTACACCGACGGGTTCCACCCCGGCGAGCTGGTGGTGCTGGCGGCCCGCCCGAGCGTCGGCAAGACGTCGCTCGCCATGAACATCGCCTACAACGTGGCGCTCGGCCAGGCGAACCCCGTCGTCGTCTTCAGCCTCGAGACCTCGAAGCAGCAGATCGTGCAGAACCTCCTCTGCATGGCGGGGCGCGTGGACTCGCACTTCGTCCGGCGCGCGACCCTCTCCGAGGAGGACCACCGGCGGCTCCTCGTGCACGCCGACCCGATCTCGCGGGCCCCTCTCCACGTCTTCGACACCGAGGGGCGCTCGATCCTCGACATGCGAGCCATCGTCCGGCGTCTCGCGCGGCGGGAGCGGCCCGCGCTCGTCATCGTGGACTACCTCCAGCTCGTGGACGCCCGGCTCTCGAAGTCGCAGGCGAACCGGGAGCAGGAGGTCTCGTACCTCTCGCGCTCGTTCAAGGCGATGGCGCGGGACATCGGGGTGCCCGTGCTGGCGCTCTCGCAGCTCAACCGGGGCGTCGAGGAGCGCGGGAGCGAGCAGAAGCCGGGGCGGCCCCGGATGTCGGACCTCCGCGAGTCGGGCGCGATCGAGCAGGACGCGGACGTGGTGCTCCTCATGCACCGGGACGACTACTACCGGAGCCTCGAGGCGGGGCGCGACGGCGCGAGCAAGACGGAGATCATCGTCGCCAAGCAGCGCCACGGCCCCACGGGGATCGTGAAGCTCGCGTTCCTGCGGCGCTACCTCCGGTTCGAACCGTGGAGCGACCAGATGGAGCCCGCGGGCGTCGCCGCCGGCGAGGAGATGCCGGAGGGATTCTGATGGACCGTCGAGCCCGTCGAGCCCATCGAGGAAGGAGATGATGATGCGGACAGCGGCTGTGATCGGGGGACTCGCGCTCTCGGGCGCCTTCGCCGGGGCGATGCTCGTCCCGGAGGGCCGGGCCCAGGACGGCGGGAAGGCGCCGCCGCCCGCCCCGGGCGCCGCCGCCGCGCCGGGCGCGCCTCCGCAGGCCGCCACGGGGAGCGCCCCCAAGGTCGGCTTCGTGAACATCCGGGGCCTCCTCGCCGACTTCAAGAAGACCGGCGAGCTCGACGAGGACATCCGGCAGCGCCAGGCGCGGGCGGAGGCGAAGACTCGCGACCTCGAGAACCAGCGCGACGAGATCCAGAAGAAGCTCGGCCTGTCGCAGCCGGGCACCGAGCTCTACAAGGACGAGTACAAGAAGCTGGTCCAGCAGGAGCGCGAGATCGAGTTCCACAAGAAGTGGACACGATTCGACCTCGACAACGAGATGGCCCGCAGCACGATCGAGGTCTACAAGGACGCCCTCGCGGGCATCAAGGCGGTCGCCACGCAGGAGGGGTACGGGCTCGTGCTCAAGATCGAGGACCCGCAGATTGACTCCGACAGCGTCGTCGAGGTCCAGGGGAGGATCTCGTGGCGGACGGTCCTCTACCACGACCCCGCCCACGACCTCACCGCGAAGGTGCTCGAGCACATGAACCGGGAGCACGCGAAGATGGGCGGGGCGGCGAAGCCCCCCGAGAAGGGCGCGGACGGCGAGAAGAAGGCCGAGGAGAAGAAGTAGGGGCCACCGCGGGCCCCGAGACCTCTCCCCCGTGCGCCAGAGGACGATCGCCCGAGAGGCCGGGTGCCGGGGGGTGGGGCTCCACACCGGGGCCCCGGTGCGGCTCCGGGTCCTGCCCGCTCCCGCCGACTCTGGGATCGCGTTCGTGCGGACCGACCTCCCCGGGACCGGGGAGATCCGGGCCGAGGTCCAGAACCTCGCCGACGAGCCGCGGCGCACCGCCCTCGTGCGCGACGGGGCCTCGGTCCACACCGTCGAGCACCTCCTCTCGGCCGCGCTCGGGCTCGGGATCGGGAACCTCCGCGTCGAGCTGGACGGCCCGGAGCTCCCCGGGATGGACGGGTCGGCCGCCGACTTCGTGGCGCTCCTCGACCGGGCGGGGATCCGGGACCTCGACGCGCCGCGGCGCGAGATCCGGGTGACCCGGCCGCTGGAAGAGCCCGCCTCGAACGGGGGACGCGCGCGGGTGCGGGCGCTGCCCTCCGCCGACGGCGGCCTCACCGTCACCTACCTCCTCGAGCACCCGGGCACCCCGATCGGGCGCCAGGAGCTTACGGTGGCCGTCACCGAGGAGACGTTCCGGAGCGGCATCGCCCCGGCCCGCACGTTCTGCCTCCTCGCGGAGGCCGAGGCGCTCCGCGCGGCAGGGCTCGGGAAGGGAGCCACGACGGAGAACACCCTCGTCGTCGGCCCCGACGGCGTCGTCGGGAACCGCCTCCGGTTCCCCGACGAGTTCGTGCGCCACAAGATCCTGGACCTCCTCGGGGACCTGGCGCTCGCGGGCGGGGCGGCGGTGCGGGCCCACGTGGTGGCCGAACGGTCCGGCCACGCCCAGAACCGGGCCCTGGTCCGGAGGCTGCTCGCCGGGGCCGGAAGCCCCGTGACAGATCCATGAGGGACATGGGATACTCTCCCCGAAGCCCCCGGAGGGAGCCCGTCCGATGACCCGCATCCACCCGAGCGCCTCGGTGGACCCCCGCGCGGAGATCGGCCGCGACGTCACCATCGGCCCCTACTGCGTGGTCGGGCCGGACGTCCACATCGGGGACGGGTGCGAGCTGCTGGCGATGGTGACGGTGGTCGGCCGGTCGAAGCTCGGCGTGGAGAACCGCCTTTTCCCCCACGCCGTCGTCGGGACCGTGCCGCAGGACCTGAAGTACAAGGGCGAGGAGACCTGGTGCGTGATCGGGGACCGGAACACGATCCGCGAGGGGGTCACGATCAACATCGGGACCGAGGCGGGCGGCGGCCAGACCACGGTCGGGGACGACAACCTCCTCATGGCGTACTGCCACGTGGCCCACGACTGCACGCTCGGCAGCAGCATCATCCTCGCCAACAGCGTCCTCCTCGGCGGCCACATCGTGGTCGAGGACCACGCCGTGATCGGCGGGAACGCCGCCCTCCAGCACTACACCGTCGTCGGGACCATGGCCTTCGTCGGCGGGATGAGCCGGGTCGTCCACGACGCCCCCCCGTTCCTCATCTCCGAGGGGAACCCCGCCCGCCCCCGGGCCGTGAACCGCATCAAGCTCGAGAGGGCGGGGCTCGAACCCTCGCGGATCGAGGCCCTCTGGGACGCCTACAAGTGGCTCTACCGGGGGAAGCACGCCTTCCGCTCGGGGCTGCGGGCGCTCGAGGCGCGGGAGGACCTCACCCCGGAGGTCCGCCGGCTCGTGGCGTTCCTGCGCGCGACCGAGCAGGGGCGGCTCGGGCGCGCCCGGGAGGTGCTGCGGCCGACCCAGACCCAGAAGGTCCCTCCGCCGGCGGCGAGCCCGAGGCGGTGACCGTCCCCGGCTCCCGGTCGCCGGTCCCCCGCCGGAAGCAGGCGCTGCGCGTCGCGCTCGTCGGGGCCGGCCGGATGGGCTCGAACCACGCGAAGGCCGTCGCCGCGACCCCCGGCGCGACGCTCTCGCTCGTGGTGGACGTGGACCGGCCCCGGGCGGAGGAGGTCGCCGCGCGCCACGGCGCGCGGGCCGCCTCCGAGACGGCCGCCGTCGCCGGGGCCGCCGACGCCGCGATCGTGGCGGTCCCGACCGCGTCGCACCTCGCCGTCGCCCGGGAGCTGCTGCGCGCGGGGCTCCCCGTCCTCGTCGAGAAGCCCCTCGCGGGGACTTCCGCCGAGGCCGCGACGCTGGCAGCCGAGGCCGAGGCGGCCGGCGTGCTCCTCCAGGTCGGCCACGTCGAGCGCTGGAACCCGGCCTGGCGGGCGGCCCGGGAGCACATCCGCGAGCCCCGCTTCGTCGAGGCCCACCGCCTGGCCCCGTTCTCGTTCCGCTCCGCCGACATCGGCGTCGTGCTGGACCTCATGGTCCACGACCTGGACCTCGTCCTCTCGATCACCGGGGAGGAGCCCTCGACCCTCGACGCCGTGGGCGTGGCGATCGTCACGGGCTCCGAGGACATGGCGAACGCGCGCCTCGCGTTCCCCGGGGGATGCGTCGCGAACCTGACCGCCAGCCGGGCCTCCGAGCGCGTCCTCAGGCGGGTGAGGGTCTTCTGCCCGGACCGGTACGTGGCCGTGGACCTCGGCGAGCGGACGGCGACGGTCTGGCGGCGCGGCCGGCGGCTCGAGGCGGGGGAGGTCCGCGTGGCCGAGGTGGATCCCCGGACCGTGAAGGACCCCCGGGAGACCCTCGTGAAGGACCTCCTCGAGGTGACGCCTCTCGCCGTCCCGACGGGCCCGGCGGGCGACGCGCTCTCGGCCGAGGTGGGAGCCTTCGTCGAGGCGGTCCGGACCGGGGGACCGTCCCCGGTCCCCGGCTCGGAGGGCGTCCGGACGCTCCGGATCGCCGAGCGGGTGCTCGCGGAGATCGGCGCGCACGCGCGCTTGACAGGCGGGCGCCCGTCTGTAGCCTAACCCGGCCTGTCCGCCCGGGGACGGTCCCCTGGGGGCGGGGGTGACGACATTCCCGAAGGGCCGATCCCGCCCCGGGGCGGGGGGGGAGGTCCGGTAACCCGCGAGGGGCCGGGCTGGGCCGGGAGGACGGATGGCGCTGGTCCACCTGCAGGAGTTGCTGGACGCCGGGGTCCACTTCGGGCACCGGGTGAGCCGATGGGACCCTCGGATGGCGCCCTACATCTTCGGGCGCAAGAACGAGATCCACATCCTGGATCTCCGCGAGACCGTGAAGGGCCTCGCGCAGGGCTGCCACTTCCTCGAGAAGATGGGGGCCGAGGGCCAGGAGATCCTGCTCGTCGGGACGAAGCGGCAGGCCAACTCCGTGATCCTCGAGGAGGCGCGCCGGGTCGAGTGCCCCTACGTGATCGAGCGCTGGCTCGGGGGGACCCTCACGAACTTCCTGACGGTGCGCTCGCGGCTGCGGCGGCTCGAGGAGCTCGAGAAGCTCGAGTCCACCCCGAGCAGCGCGCAGCTCTCGAAGAAGGTGCTGGCGACGCTCGCGCGCGAGCGGCGGAAGATCCGCCGGAACCTGGACGGCATCCGCCGGATGGACCGGCTCCCCGGGGCGCTGGTCGTCGTGGACCCCCGTCGCGAGAAGAACGCAGTCCACGAGGCGAACCGGCTCGGCATTCCCGTCGTCGCGCTCACCGACACCGACTCGAATCCGACCGTCGTGGACTACGTCGTGCCCGGCAACGACGACGCGATGAAGTCCATCCGGGTGCTCCTCGGGAAGCTGCTCGACGCGTACCTGAAGGGCAGGCGCAAGCTCAAGGCGCAGCGGGGGTCGTTCGGGGACTCCGGTTCGGCGGGCTCGCCGGCCGTCCTGCCGCCGACCGCGCCCGCCCCGCCCTCGACGACCCCCCCGGTCACGGCGAGCGCGTAGGGCAGGAGATCCGTGAACCGCGGAGACGCAGAGAACGCGGAGGGGGAACCAACGAAGTCATGATCGGACCGCGCCCGCCCTCTCTCCCGTGTCTCCGCGGCCTCTGCGCCTCTGCGGTGAGTCATCCGGGCTAACGCCCGGGAGGGACCTGTCATGCCCGAGATCCCAGCCAAGGACGTCATGGCACTCCGGGAGAGGACCGGCTGCCCCATGATGGACTGCAAGGCCGCGCTCGTGGAGGCGAAGGGGGATCTCGCGGGGGCCGAGGAGATCCTGCGCAAGAAGGGGCTCGCGAGCGCCGCGGGCCGCCAGGCCCGGGCCGCGACCGAGGGAGCGATCGCGGGGCTCGTCTCCCCCGACGCCTCCCGGGGGGTGCTCGTCGAGGTGAACTGCCAGACCGACTTCGTCGCGCGGAACAAGGACTTCGTGGCGGTCGCGTCCGAGGCGGCCGCCACGGCCGGCGAGGGCGCCGCCCCCCGCGACGCCGCGGACCTGCTCGGCCGCCGGGTCCCCGGCGCCTCGCAGACGCTCGCCGACCGGATCGCCGCGCGGGGGTCCGCGCTCCGGGAGAAGATCGAGGTGCGGCGGCTCGTCCGATACGACGTGCCCGCGGGAAAGAGGGGATGGGTCGGCCTCTACCTCCACCACAACTCCCGGATGGGGTCGCTGGTCCTCCTCCTCTGGGACGGGGCCGACCGGCCGGCCGAGCCGCCGGAGGGCATCCTCCGCGACCTGACGTTCCAGGTCGCGAGCAACCCGCCGCTCGCCGTCCGCCGCGAGGACGTCCCGAAGGAGGCCGTGGCGAAGGAGCGCGAGATCCAGGCCGGCACGGAGGACCTGAAGCAGAAGCCCGAGGCCGTCCGGGGGAAGATCGTCGAGGGGCGGATGCAGAAGTGGTTCGCCGAGATGTGCCTCCTCGAGCAGCCGTTCGTGAAGGACGCGAAGCAGTCCATCGCCACGCTGCTGGCCCGTGTGGGCAAGGGCAAGCTCACCGTCGCCGCGGCGACGCGCTTCGAGGTGGGGAAGTAGCGCCCCCCGTGGCGGATCTCCGCTACCGCCGAGTGGTCGTCAAGGTGTCGGGCGAGGGCTTCGGCGGGGAGGCCGGGTTCGGGATTGACCACGCGGCCGTGCGCGGGATCGCCGACACGGCCCGCGGCGTGGCGGAGCTCGGGGTGGAACTGGCGATCGTCGTCGGGGGCGGGAACATCCTCCGCGGCGAGACCTTCAGCAAGTCGGGCGTGGACCGGACGACCGCCGACTACATGGGGATGGTCGCGACCATCCTGAACGCGCTCGCGCTCCAGGACCAGCTCGAGAAGCTGGGCACCGTCACCCGGGTGCTCTCGTCGCTCCACGTGGGCGAGGTTGCCGAGCCCTACATCCGCCGTCGGGCGATGCGCCACCTCGAGAAGGGACGGGTCGTGATCCTGGCCGCCGGCACGGGGAACCCCCACTTCACGACCGACACCGCCGCGGCGCTCCGCGCGGTGGAGATCCGCGCCGAGCTGCTCGTGAAGGCGACCAACGTGGACGGGGTCTACTCTTCGGACCCGGCGAAGGACCCGAAGGCGAAGAAGTACGACCGGCTCACCTACCTCGACGTCCTGAACCAGAACCTGCGCGTGATGGACCACACCGCCATCACGCTCTGCCGCGAGCAGGGGTTGCCGGTCTGCGTCCTGAACCTCCGGGAGTCGGGCGCGCTCGGGCGCGCGATCCGGGGCGAGAGGGTGGGAACGCTGATCGTCCCGCCCGAGGAGGGAGGAGAACGCCGTGGACGCCGATGAGATCCTCCTCACGGCCGAGGAGAAGATGGAGAAGGCCCTCGAGGTGCTCACGAACGAGGCCAAGGGCCTGCGGACGGGCCGCGCCTCGCCCGCTCTCGTCGAGCACATCCGGGTCGAGGCCTACGGCTCGCTCCTGCCGATCAAGCAGGTCGCCTCGATCACGACCCCCGACCCGAGGCTCCTCGTGATCAAGCCCTTCGACGCCTCGATCCTGAAGGACGTCGAGAAGGCGATCCAGAAGTCGGAGCTCGGGATCAACCCGAGCAGCGACGGGAAGCTCCTCCGCCTGGCGATCCCGCCGCTCTCCGAGGAGCGCCGCAAGCAGATGGTCGGGGTCCTGAAGGAGATCTCGGAGAAGTGCAAGGTCGCCCTCCGGAACGTCCGCCGCGACGCGAACAAGGACGCCGACGTGGCCGAGGACGACGGGACCCTCACCGAGGACCAGCACCGCAAGGTGAAGGACGACATCCAGGAGCTGATCAAGACCTACGAGAAGAAGGTCGAGGAGTTCCTGGAGAAGAAGTCGGCGGAGATCCTGCAAGTCTGAATCCCGCGATCCCGAGGTCGGGATCGCGGGGTTCAGATGACCGGGGATGCGGCGGCCGGGTGGGCGAACCTTCCAGTCCCGCGACCCCGGATCAACGGCGGGAGCGCGCCTTCGGCGCCGCCAAGGTCTGCGCGGCGCTTTCGGCCGTGGCCGCATTCGTCGGCGGGGGCGCGTTCTGCCTCCCGATCGAGTCGCTCTTCTGGGTGATGGACCAATGGCCGTACTCGCTCTACTTCAACCGAGTGACCTTCATCCTCGTGATGGCGGGCACCCTGGGACTCCTCGTCGGAGCGGGACTCACGAGTGCCGGGGTCGGGGGAAGCAGGCCCACGCTGATTCGGTGGGGACTCGCGACCGCGGCCATCGGCGGCTTGGTCGGCGGAGGCGCCGCCGCGATCGCGACAGCGGTCGTTGAACTCTCGGCCGGAGGCTTCCCAGCCCGTGGAATGAGCGGACGCCGGCCGTCCGGGGTGGAGAGCCTCGCCCGGATCCTGCCGCTCCTGGCCGGGATCGCCTGCGGCCTCTCGTGGCTGCTCTACGGCCGCGAGCTCCGGGAAGAGCCCCCTCCGCCCGACGGCTCCGGACCTCCCCCGGATCCGTGATGGATTCGCGGCGCGCCGGCTGCGAGAATCCCCCGCGTCGCCCCCGTGGCGCAAGGGTAGCGCAGCGGATTTTTAATCCGTTGGCTGGGGGTTCGAGTCCCCCCGGGGGTATGAGCCGGAACCCGCGGGCCGTCACGCGTGTTCCGGGTGGTGTGAACGTGGCGATGCGGGTCGGGGCCGCCCTAGGGCTCGTCGGGCTGGTCGCGCCCGGGCCCGCCCGGGCGCAGGACGGGGCTTGGGCCGCCGAACGCCGAGACATCCGGATCCCGATGCGGGACGGGAAGGCGCTCGCGGCGGACCTGTACCTGCCGGGGAAGCCCGGGAAGTACCCCGTCGTCCTCGTGCAGACCCCCTACGGGAAGGGCGGGCTCGCGCGGGCGATCCTCGCGGGCGAGGACGAGGGGAACGAGGTCTCGCGGGGGACCGTCTCGGACATGGCTCGGATCCGGGACCGGGACCGCACCGGCACCTGCGTGGTGGACTGGCGCGGGTTCCACGGCTCGCGAGACGCGGGGACGGCCGGCCCGGGGCGGCGCGGGCTCGACGGCTACGACTGCGTCGAGTGGCTCGCGGCGCAGGAGTTCTGCGACGGGCGCGTCGGGACGTGGGGCGGGAGCGCGCTCGGGCGGCAGCAGTTCGAGACGGCCGCCACGCACCCCCCGCACCTCGTGTGCTGTGTTCCCCTCATCGCGCCGCTCGGGCAGGTCTACGAGGGCTACTACGAGGGCGAGGTCCTCCTCGAGTCGCACGTCCGCACGCTCGACCTCCTCGGCTTCGGGGTCTCGCGGACCGTCCGGGCCTTCCCGCGCCCCGACGCGCCCGCTTGGCGCCTCGCCCGCTCCCGCACCTACCGGCCCGAGGCGATCGAGGTGCCCTGCCTCCTGATCACCGGCTGGTGGGACCAGTACCCCGACCAGATCCTCCAGACCTTCGAGGACCTCCTCGCGCGCTCGGGGGCGAAGACCCGCACCCATTCGCGGCTGCTCGTGGGCCCCTGGGACCACGTCTCGGTCGGGGCGGCGCGGCAGGGGGATCTCCAGTTCCCCGGGGCGGCCGGGGCCTCCGGGGCGGTCGCGAAGGCTTTCCTCGACCGGTTCCTCCTCGGGGAGGAGAACGGCTGGGAGCAGGCGCCCCGCGTTCGGTACTGGCAGGCGGGCGAGGGCTGGCGGTCGGCCGAGTCCTGGTCCGGGGTCGCGCGCGAAACGCGCCTCCTGCGGCTGCGCCCCGACGGGGCGATCGCCCCGGGGGATCCCGTCCCGGGGAGCCGGACCCTCCGCGGCGACCCGTCCCGCCCCGCGCCCACCCTCGGGGGGGCGAACCTCCCTCCGGTCCCGCACGGGCCCCGCGACCAGTCCCCGCTCGGGAAGCGCGACGACGTCCTCTCCTGGGAGACGCCCCCCCTCGACGCGCCGCTCAGGCTCAACGGGAACGCGGAGCTCGC
>JAKEIC010000177.1 GCA_022614695.1 Planctomycetales bacterium
CTTCAGGTCGCGCAACGCCCTCTCCGCGGCGGCGACCACCTCCTTCTCGGGTCGCTCCAGGAGGGCGACCAGCCTCCCGCCCTCCTCCTTCGCCCGGCACGTGGCGAGAAGCGCCGCCCCGGCCGCGGCGACCTCCGGGTCCGGATCCTGGACGGCGGCGATAGCGACCGGCCGTCCCTGCCCGTCGCCGATCCGCGCGAGGACGGAGATCGCCCGTGCGCGCGCGGCGGCCGGGCCCGACTGGGCGAGCGCCCGCACGTCGTCCCGCGGGACGTCCGCCTCCCGTGCCGCGAGCGCGTCGGCGGCCGCCGAGGCGACCGTGCGGTCCTCGTCCGCGAGGGACTTGACGAGGGCCGCGACGGCCGACTTCCCCCGGATCGTCGCGAGCGCCTGCACCGCGAAGTAGCGCACGTCGCCCTCGCGGTCCTCGATCCCCTGGGCGACGATCTTCTGGCTCTCCTTGTCCGGCGAGCGCGCCAGCGCCCAGTAGACGCTCTTCCTCACCTGCGACGTCGGGGACCCCTGGAGGAGCGCCGCGACCTCGGGAGGTGTCGTCTTGAAGCGCGAGAGGGCGTACGCCGCCGCGGCGGCCTCGGCGGGGTCCTCTCCCTGGATCGTCTTGACGAGCGTGGCCACGGCGGCGGGCTCGTTCACGTCGCCGAGGGCGACCATGGCCCCCTGGCGGGCCGGACCCGCCGGGCCGTCGAGGGCCTGGAGGAGCCCCTTCACCGCGGCGGAGCCGTGCAGCCGGACGGCGCGGATCGGCGCGGCCGCCTTCGAGGACATCGTGAAATCGGCCCACTCGGCCGGCGGGTGGAACTTGGCGAGCCCGTCCACCGAGGCCTGCACCTGACGCGCCCGGAGGACGAACCAACCGCCGACCCCGCCGCCCGCGGCCACGACGACCCCCAGGATCGCGAGACAGCCCTTGGCGGACATCGGGGCGGCATTCTACGGGCCGACCCTGCGGAGTCCAAGGCGTCGCCCATGGCTCGGAGGCAAGGCCCTGGACGTTTCGTACGGCGCTACAACTCCCGGTCCACGACCGGCGCGATGCGGCGGAGCTGCGCCATGAGCGCGGCGAACTCGCCCGGGACGATCGCCTGCGGACCGTCGGAGAGGGCCGTCTCCGGGGCGTGGTGGACCTCGACCATGATGCCGTCGGCGCCGACGGCGAGCGCGGCGCGCGAGAGGGGGGCGACCTTGTTGCGCCGGCCGGTCCCGTGGCTCGGATCCACAATGATCGGGAGGTGGGAGAGCCGCTTCACGGCGGGCACGACCGAGAGATCCAGCGTGTTCCGGGTGTGGTCGGCGAACGTCCGCACCCCGCGCTCGCAGAGGACCACCTGGTAGTTCCCCTCGCTCATCACGTACTCCGCGGCCATGAATAACTCCTCGAGCGTCGCCGCGAGGCCACGCTTCAAGAGGATGGGCTTCCCGCACCTGCCCGCGGCCCGCAGGAGCTGGAAGTTCTGCATGTTGCGCGCGCCGAGCTGGACCATGTCGGCCTGCTCGGCCACGAGCTTGAGGCTCTCCGTGTCCACCGCCTCGGTCACGATCGGAAGCCCCGTCTCCGACCGGGCCCGCGAGAGGATCGCGAGGCCCTCGGCCCCGAGCCCCTGGAACGAGTAGGGGGACGTGCGCGGCTTGAACGCGCCGCCGCGCAGCAGAGCCGCGCCCGCCTCGCGCACCGCCCGGGCGATCGTGAGGGTCTGCTCCGCGGTCTCGACGGCGCACGGTCCGGCCATCACCACCACCCGGGCCCCGCCGATCGGCACGCGCGCCGCGCCGCGTTCCCCCCCCACCCACACGACCGTCGGATCCGGGTGGACCTCGCGCGACGCGAGCTTCCAGGGCTGCGTGACCTGGATGACCTCGAGCACCCCGGGCAGCGACTCGAGCCGGGCCCGCGGGACGGGCCCCGTGTTCCCGGTGATCCCGATGGCCGTCCGGGTCGCCCCGGGCATCGCGTGGGCGGTGAGGCCCATCCGGCGGATCTCCGAGCAGACGGACTCCACCGCCTCCCGGGTCGCGCCGGCCTCCATCACGACGAGCATGGGACTGCCGCGCCTCCCTCGCCCTCAGGGCTCACCAGATCGCGATGACGCGGGCGGTCACGCCCCCGCGCGGGACCGGGCCCGCGGATCGGGAGTCCGCGCCGAGGAAGTCGGGGTTCTGGTTGAGGAGCACGAGGTGGCCGTCCGGCACGCGGGCGACGGGCTCGAGCGCGGGGCCCGTCCGGTAGATGAGCGGGACCCCCGCGACCACGAGCCGGGTCCCGTCCACCCCGAGCGCGTCTCCGGCGAGCGCCGCGACGTAGAAGGGCCTCTCGGCCTCCTCGCCGGGGAGCCGGTAGTAGACGATGTCCCCGCGGACGACCTCCCGCCCCCACGACGGGAACCGGTCCACGACGAGCATGCACGACGTCTTGTCCGGCCGGACGTCCACGGGCCCCCCCGCCGGCAGTCTCCGGAACGAGAAGCGGAGGAAGAAGTACGCGATCCCCGCGAGGACGAGCGAGATGACCACGAGCCGGACGATCTTCTGGACCTTCATCGGATTCCGGAGGATTCCGCCCGCGGTCACGGGACGGATCCTAGGGAGCCCCGCGCGCCGGCGTCAAGGCGGGCGCCTCCTTGACGCCTCCCGGGCGCGCTCCTACGATGCCGCTCCACTTCCGGGGGTGACGATGTCGCGCGAACTGAAGCCCTTCTCCGACACCAACCGGTATCGCCCGGTCCGCGTGATCGCCGAGGGGGGCATGGGCACGGTCTTCGAGGCCGTGCAGTACGGGGCGGAGGGCTTCGAGAAGACCGTCGCGCTCAAGACGATTCTCGAGGAGTTCTCCCGCGACCCCGAGTTCACCGAGATGTTCGTCGGGGAGGCGAAGCTCGTCGCCGACCTCGTCCACCAGAACATCGTGCAGATCTACCAGCTCGGCAAGCTCGATCGCCAGTACTACATCGCCATGGAGTTCATCCACGGCGTCAACCTCGAGAAGTTCATGGACCGCCACTTCGAGCAGGGGAAGATGATCCCGGTGGACCTCTGCACCTACATCGTCTCGCGCGTCGCGCGCGGGCTCGAGTACGCCCACAACAAGTCGGACGGAGGGGGCAACTCCCTCGGGGTCGTCCACCGCGACGTCTCGCCGAAGAACGTGCTGCTCTCGTTCGAGGGCGTCGTGAAGCTCACCGACTTCGGGATCGCGAAGGCGGCGAACTACTTCCGCAACCGGGAGGGCGAGGTGCTCCTCGGGAAGGTCCAGTACATGTCCCCCGAGCAGGCGCAGTACAAGGAGACCGACAAGCGGTCGGACATCTTCTCCCTCGGGATCGTCCTCTACGAGATGCTCACCGGCCGGGTCCTCTTCGGGGACGAGGACACCATGGTCACGCTCGACAACGTGTGCCGGAAGGCCGTCCCCCCGATCAAGACGTACAACCCCGACGTCCCGGACGACGTGCAGCGCATCCTCGGCAAGTCCCTCGAACGGGACCTCACGAAGCGCTACCAGGACGCCGGCGAGATGGCCTACGAGCTCGAATACTACATGTACCACGACCGCTTCGGACCCACCCTCGTCACGCTCGAGAAGTACCTCCGCGACCTCTTCCCCGAGCTCTACGAGAAGCGGCCCGAGGTCTCGCGCCGCGCCCTCGACAACTTCAACCCCGACACCGTCATCATCCGCAACGAGGATCTCATCCAGTAAGGGGCTCGTGTCCGACTTCGCGATCCGCGAGCCCCGGTCGCTCGCGGACTTCTCCGTGCTCGAGGAACTCCAGCAGAGGATCTGGGGGTTCCCCGACCGCGAGCTGATCCCCGCGAGCGACTTCATCGCCTGCGCCCGGAGCGGCGGCTTCGTCCGGCTCGCCGAGGACGAGAAGGGGGCGCCGATCGGGTTCTGCTGGGGGTTCTGGGGCTTCGAACACGGCCGGCTGCACCTCCACTCGCGCATGGTCGGCGTCCTACCGACGTTCCGGGGGCGGGGCGTCGCCGTGGCGCTCAAGCGCGAGCAGCGCGACTTCGTGCTGGCGCGCGGCGTGGACGAGATCCGGTGGACCTTCGACCCGCTCGTCGCGCGGAACGCCGCCCTCAACTTCGGCATCCTCGGGGTCGAGAGCGCGACCTACCTCGCCGACCTCTACGGGAGCCGCGAGAACGAGATCCAGCGCGGGCTCCCGACGGACCGGCTCGAGGTGTCGTGGCGGATCGCCTCGCCGCACGCGGCGGCGCGGGTCTCGGGGCGGGAGCCGGGGCCCACGGCCGCGGCGCTCGACTCCGTGGCGCCGGCCGCGCTCCGGGCAATGCCGCCGGCCGAGGCGCCGCGCCCGGCGATCCCGACGGGTCCGGTGGACCCCGACGACCTGCGCATCGAGATCCCGCCCGAGATCATGAAGCTCCGGGACCGGGACCTCGGGCTCGCGCGCGAGTGGCGGCTCTCCGTGCGCGCGGCGATGACGAGCCACCTGGCGCGGGGGTTCAAGGTCGTGGACTTCGGGCTCGCGGCGCCGGGGGAGCCTAGGGCGGGGACGTACCTCCTGAGGCGCTCGTGAGAGTCGAGCAGATCGAGCTGCTCCACTGCCGGCTCCCCCTCGTGCACCCGTTCGAGACCTCGTTCGGGCGCGAGGTCGAGAAGGACACGGTGGTGGTGCGCGTGAGGGCCGAGGGGCTCGAGGGGTTCGGCGAGGCGCCCGTCGCGGCGGCGCCGGGCTACTCGGCCGAGACCGTCGAGACCTGCTGGTCTGTCGTGCGCGACTGGATGGGGCCGCCGCTCGTGGGGGCCGAGGTCGGGGCCGACGCGGACGTCGGGGCCCTCTGGCCGAAGATCCGCGGGCACCACATGGCGCGGGCCGGGATCGAGGCGGCGCTCTGGGACCTGCGAGCGCGCGCGGCCGGGAAACCGCTGGCGGAGCTCTACGCGCCGCCCGGCGAGCGACCCGCCGAGACGATCCCGGCCGGGGTCTCGGTCGGGATCCAGTCCTCGCCGCAGAAGCTCGTCGAGCGCGTCGGCGAGCACGTCGAGGGCGGCTACCGGCGCGTGAAGGTGAAGCTGAAGCGCGGTTGGGACGTGGAGGTCGTGGCCAAGGTCCGCGAAGCGTTCCCGGCGCTCCCTCTCGGCGCCGACGCGAACGGGGACTACGGGCCCGAGGATATCCCGCGGCTCCGCGAGATGGACGGGCTCGGCCTCCTCTTCCTCGAGCAACCCTTCGCCCCCGACGACCTCGCGAGCCACGCGAAGCTCCAGGCGGAGATGAAGACGATGGTCTGCCTCGACGAGTGCGTCCCGAGCTTCGAGGCGACCCGGAGCGCGCTCGACCTCGGGGCCGGGCGGATGGTGAACTTGAAGCCGGCCCGCGTGGGCGGCGTCACGCGGGCCCGTCGCGTCCGCGACCTCTGCCGAGAGCGCGGGGTCGCCCTCTGGTGCGGCGGGCTCCTCGAGTCCGGGATCGGGCGCCTCCACAACGTGGCGATCGCCTCGGGACCTGGCTTCACACACCCGGGCGACATCTCCGGCAGCAAGCGCTATGTCGCCGAGGACGTGATCGAGCCGCCCGTCGAGGTGGGGAAGGACGGGATGATCCGGGTCCCGACCGGCCCCGGCCTCGGCCACGCCGTGCGGGAGGACGTGCTGGCGAGGTACACGCTCCGGAGGCTCCGGATCGCGTAGAGTCCGCACGGGAGGATCCCATGACCCGAACGCCGCTCGCCCTCGTTCTCACGCTCGCCGCTTCCGGCGCGGCGCGCCCGCAGGACTCGGCGCCCCCCGCCCGCCCCGACCCCGACGCCGTCGCCCGGCTCGCGGCCGACTACGCCGCGTTCCTCGGGAAGGCCCGCACCGAACTGGCGACCGTTCGCGAGGCGGCGTCGCTCGCGCGTGCGGCCGGGACTCTCCCCCTCCCGGCAGGGCGCGCCCTGCCCGGCCCCGGCGCTCTCCCGCGGCCCGGGGCGCGGTTCCTCCTCGGAAACCGCGACCGCGCCCTCGTGCTCGTCACGTGGGGCCGGTCCGGCCCCCGAGCGGGGTTGCGGATCGTCGCGGCGCACGCCGACTCGCCGCGGATAGACCTGAAGGCGCGGCCCCTCTACGAGCGCGAGGGCTTCGCCCTCTTCCAGACGATCTACCACGGGGGGATCCGGTCGTACCAGTGGGCGAACGTGCCCCTCGCGCTGACCGGACGGGTCGTCCTCAGGAGCGGCGAGGTCCGGGACATCGAGATGGGCCTCGCGCCCGGGGACCCCGTCCTCGTGATCCCGGCCCCGGCCCCGCACGAGGACAAGAACTACCGCGAGCGGAAGCTCACCGAGGTCCTCACGGGCGAGGAGCTGGACCCGATCGTTGCGGCGACGAAGGCCGAGGGGAGCGTCTCGGCGCAGGCCGAGAAGGCGCTCTCCGAGCGGTGGGGCCTCCAGAAGGAAGACTTCGTCTCGGCCGAGCTGGCGCTCGTCCCGGCGACGGCGCCCCGGGCCGTGGGGCTCGACCGGGCCCTGCTCGGGGGATACGGCCAGGACGACCGGCTCTGCTGCTACGCCGGGGTGCGCGCCTGGCTCGACCTGCCCGGGCCTCCCGCGAAGACCGCGCTGGTCTACCTCGTGGACAACGAGGAGACCGGGAGCGTGAACAACACGGGGGCCACGTCGCGGTTCCTCCGGGACGTCGTCGCCCGGCTCGTGGAGCTGGAGGACCCCGCCTCATTCAACGAGAACCGGGTCGCCGAGGCCCTCGCCGCGACCGAGGTGCTCTCGGCCGACACGACGACCGCGGTGAACCCCCTCTTCGCCGACACCCAGGAGCACGGGAACGCGGCGCGGGTCGGCGGGGGCGTCGTGATCAAGCGCTACGGCCGCGGCTCCGACGCGAACGCGGAGTTCCTCGGCAAGCTCCGGGCCCTCCTCCTCGCGGAGGCGATCCCGTTCCAGACCCACACCTACAAGGTGGACGTGGGCGGCGGCGGCACGATCGGCATGTTCCTCGCCCAGGAGAACATGGAGGTCGCCGACGTGGGGGTTGGGATCCTCTCGATGCACTCGCCGTTCGAGGTCGCGAGCGTGACCGACCTCTGGTGGTTCACGCGCTTCTGCGGGGCGTTCCTGGCGGGGAAGTAGAGGGACCGCATGGCAAGCCCGGCCGAGGCCACGTC
This sequence comes from Planctomycetales bacterium, assembly GCA_022614695.1. GTDB lineage: Bacteria > Planctomycetota > JAKEIC01 > JAKEIC01 > JAKEIC01 > JAKEIC01. The sequence goes on from JAKEIC010000177.1 coordinate 7,143, forward strand.
CCGCGCCAGCCGCCTCGTCGGATACCTCTGCCCGGCGTGCGACGCGTTGCACGGGACCGACTCGGGGGCTCTCCTCTGCACCTGCGGGTCACCCCTCTTTGCCCGCTACCGGCTCGACGCCCCCTCCGACACCCGCCAGATCGCCCCGCGGCCGCGCGGGATGTGGCGGTGGGCCGAGTGGCTGCCCGTCCGGGACGCCGCGGCCCGTGTGAGTCTCGGAGAGGGGGACACTCCTCTCCTGCCGGTCCCGCGGCTCGGGGAGGCGCTCGGCGTCCCGCGGCTCCTCGTGAAGGACGAGGGGCGGAACCCGACGGGCACGTTCAAGGCCCGCGGCCTCGCCGTGGCGGTCTCGCTCGCGAAGGAGGCGGGGGTCCGCACGATCGCGCTCCCGTCGGCCGGGAACGCCGGCGGCGCCGCCTCCGCCTACGCGGCGGCGGCAGGACTGGCGTGTCGGGTGGTCTTCCCCGAGGGGACCCCCCGCGCCTGCGTCGAGGAGGCCCGGGCCCACGGGGCCGAGGTCCGGATGGCGGGACGCCACATCGGCGAGGCGGCGGCGGCGCTCCGCGCCGATCCCCCTCCCGGCCCCTGGCGAGACGTCTCGACGTTCCGCGAGCCAGGGCGGGTCGAGGGGAAGAAGACCATCGCCCTCGAGATCTTCGAGGCGCTACGCGACGGCGAGCTGCAGGCCCTGGTCTTCCCGACCGGCGGCGGGACGGGGATCGTCGCGGCGCGGAGGGCGATCGAGGAGCAGGAAGGCCTCGGACGCCGCGGGCTCGCGGGACGGCCGAAACTCTTCGCCGTCCAGGGAACGGGCTGCGCCCCCGTCGTCCAGGCCTGGGAGGCGGGGCGAGACCGGCCCGAGCCCTGGCCGGACCCGACAGGGCCCCCGGGCCTGCGCGTCCCCGACCCGCTCGCGGGGCCGCTCATCCTGCGCGCGATCCGCGAGACTGGGGGCGCCGCCGTCGCGATCCGTCCCGAAGAGGTCGCGAAGGCCCAGTCGGACGCGGCGCGCCTCGCCGGCCTCTCCCCCGGCCTCGAGTCGGCCGCGGCCCTGGCGGCCGTCGCCGTCCTGCGGCGCCGCGCCCTCCTCGCCGAGGGCGACCCTGTCGTCGTGGTCCTCACCGGGGACCGGCTGAAGGATCCGTAGGCCTTCACGGGATTCCACCTCGCTCGAGGCCGCGGTCCCGGAGGCGGCGGGTCCATTCTCCGGGGGAGAAGCCGTTCCAGCACCGGAGAACTCCCCGCTCGCGGATCTCGCCCGAGAGGAGGCCCGCGAGGACCACCGCGAGCGGGAGGACCGGCATCCTCTGGCCCCGCCCCGTGAAGGAAGCCGCCGCACGCACGCCGGAGGCGTCCTCGACCTCGACCGAGATCCTCCCCTCGTCGGACCCCAGTCCGGCGATCGGCCGCGACAGGAGGGCGAAGAGGCGCGGGAGCCCTTCCGACCCGAATAGCCGGCCGAGGGGCCGCGACGCCCGGGCGAGTCGGAAGCCGGCCGGCAGCTCGAACGCCACCCGGAATTCGGCCTCGAGCCCGAGCTCCTCGCGGAGGATCGCGGGGAGCGGCGACCCAAATCTCCACGCCGGCCGGTGGCCGACGGGGGTCTCCACCCGGACCGGGGCCCCCGCGGCCGAGAGGAGCCCGGTCGCGACCGAGGCGACGCCCTTGCGGTTCCGGTTCCCGATGAAGAGGAGCGCCCGGGCGGTGCGGGCGTGCGGGGACTCCTCCCGGAGGGCCCGCGCCAGGACCATCGCGAGGCAGGGGAGCGTCGAGAGGCCCGGCGCGACGACGAGACCGACCGCCGCGGCGCGCCCCGACAGGGTCCGATTCCTGAGGATCGCCTGGACCCATCCCGTCGAGTCCGCGATGTCGAGCCAGTGCGCCCCGGCCCGGATCGCCGCGTCCGGGAGGGCGGGATCGAGGTCCTGGGAGGGGCCCGCCGTGCAGGCGACCGCGAACGTCCCCCGCGCCGCGGCCTCGAGCGCGCCCGGGTCCCGCAGGTCGAGCGCGAGCGGCAGGCACCGGGCCGGATCCAGCTCCCGCGCGGCCTCCTCGAGGGGTCCGATGCGCCGGCCCGCGAGGACCAGCGTGGCGCCCGTGGCAACGAGCAGCTCCCGGGCCAGCCGGCGTCCGAAGACGCCGGAGGCGCCCGCGATCAGGACGGTCGGCGCGCCAGCCATCGTCCGACGAGGGCCGCCCAGAGCACGAAGAGCGGCATCAGGAACGCGGTGCTCCAGAACTGGCCGGCCTGCGAGCCCGCGAGCGTCGCGGCCGATAACGCGAGGCCGGCGGCCCACGCGGCCCCGCCGAGCGCGACGAGCGGCCGGGGCAGCTCCCGCACCCCGGCCCACGTGAGCAGGATCCCCGCGAGCGTGTAGAGCCCGTTCCCGAGGTAGCCCGTGAGGACCCAGCACGCGGCCTCGACCACCCGGAAGTCCTCGGGCCCGGCCCCGGGGGCCACTCCCATGAGCAGCGCCTCGGCCCCGAGGTCCCCCGCGAGGCCGGCCGCGGCGAGGAGGAGCGCGAGCCCGCACCGGACCGGCGCCCGCTCGCGCCAGATCCCCGCGAGCGAGACGTAGAGGGCGAGGAGGGAGATGGCCGCCGCGTGCCAGAGGAGCCAGCCCGCCCACCAGGCGGCGGTGTGGCCGGAGATCCAGCGGAGCCTCGAGTCCGCGTCGTTCCCCGGCTCCGGAAGGCCCGGTCGGAGCACCCCGAGCATCGCGACCGCGGCGAGCAGGTTCAGCGCGGCCGCCGCCCAAGCCACCCGGGCGGCCACGCGCGGGGAGACGGTTCCCACCCCTCCATTCTCCCCGGCCCTCGGAAAAAACGATCCGCGGGAGACTCGGGAGGCGACTCCGAGTCTCCCGCGGGCGGCCGCCGCGGGGGGGGGTGCGGGGCCGCTACTTCCTTGAGATCCCCAGGGCCTTCTCGATCCCGAGCCGCGTCTCGGTGAGGCGCTCGAGCGACCGCATCATCTCCGAGTCGCCGAGCCCGCGGAGGAACCTCCGCGTCGCGTCGGAGACGCTCCGATAGGTCGCCATCAGGTCGGCCACGTCGGCGCCCTTCCCGGCGGCCGGGGCGGCCCCGGACACGGTCGAGCCGCACCCGGCGGGCGACTCCGGAGGCTCCGGGGCCGCCTCGGGGGCGGCGCACACGGCCGGGGGCGGGAGAGGCGTCCCGGGCCGGGAGGAGACCTCGATCCGGTGCTCCCGCAGGACCGAGGCGATCCGGGCGACCTTCTCCCGGCGCTCGTCGGCAGGCAGCCGGACCAGCTCCGCGAGCAGTTCCCAGAGGGCGCCATCGGCGTGCGCGCTGCCGAGGATCGCGAGGTCCGGCCGCGTCCTCGGCCCGCCGACCGACGCGAAGAGGTCCGACGACCACGCGAACCCGAGGATCCCGGCCGCCACTCCCACCGCTGTTCCCGCGACGATCTTCCTCATCTCCGCCTCTCCGGCCCTCAGGCCTTCCTGCGCGTCCGTCGGCGACATCGGCGAGGCCGCTCGGGGGCTTGAAGAAACCCCGGCCGATATAATCCCGCCGCTCGTGAGACGACTCCCCACGCTCCTCGTCCTCGCGGCCGTCACGGCCCTTTCGTGCCAGCAGGGTCCGCGCCGCGATCCGGAAACCGGGCCGGCATCGGCCGCAGGGAGGCCGCGCGGCCCGCGCGAAGACCCGGCCAGCGCGAGGGGCGACGCCGAGCCCGGACCTCCCGGCTCCCGGTCCGTCGGCGGCGTGACTCGCGCCGTCCTCCCGAACGGGATGACGGTGATCGTCGAGGAGATCCGCTCGCGGCCGGTGGTGGCGCTTTCCCTCAACGTGATCGGCGGGAGCCGCGACGAGACCCCCGAGGAGCAGGGCGGAGCACACTTCC
>JAKEIC010000178.1 GCA_022614695.1 Planctomycetales bacterium
ATCGAGTCGTGCCTCGCCTCGTGGCGCGAGGGGTTCCGGTCGGCGTAGGCCGAGGCGGCCTCCGCGGCGGGCGCGGTTGAGGAGACGGCGCGGGCCCTCGAGTCGGCGCGGGAGAAGGAGCGCGAGTCGCGCTCGCGGCGCGACGTGCTCGCGGGCTTCCGCGACCGGATGGAGGGGATTCCCGCCGGGGCGGCGGGGCTCCTGCGCGCCGAGGCCGAGGGGGACGCCCCGGCCGGTCTCGAGGGGCTGCTCGCGGACCTGCTCGAGGTGGACCCGGCCGACGCGGCGGCCATCGAGGCGGCGCTCGGGGAGACCGGACGAGGGCTCGTCTGCGCGACGCGCGAGGACGCCTTCGCGTCGCTCGAGACCCTCCGCCGGCGCGCGGAGGGTCGTGGGGTCGTCCTGCCCATCGAGGGGGGCTCCGTCCCCGACGATCCCCCGCTCCCGCAGGGACCGGGGATCGTGGGCTGGGCCCGGACCCTCGCCCGGTGCGCCCCCGAGTGGGCGCAGCTCCGGGACCGCCTCCTCGCCGGGGTCCTCGTCGTCGAGAGCCTCGCGGTGGCCCGGCGGGTCGAGGGAGGCGTCGCGGCGGCCCGTATCGTCACGCGGGAGGGAGAGGTGCTCGCCCCCGCGTCGCTCGCCGGCGGCCCGGCCGGCCAGGGGCCGCTCGCCGAGCGCGCGGAGCTCGCCCGGCTCGACCAGGAGCTCGAGGCCCTCTCGGCCGAGACGGCGCGGCTCGCCGCGGCGCGCGAGGCGGCGGTCGTCCGCCAGCGCGCCGCCGAGTCCACCGAGGAGGACCTGCGCCACCGGATCTACGACGGGAAGGTGCAGTGGGAGCAGGGCCGCAAGGAGCTCGAGGCCCGCGGGAAGGAGCGGGACGCCCTCGCCGAGGAGACCCGCATCCTGGCGCTCGAGGCGGCGGATCTCGAGAGGCGCGCGGGCGAGGCGCGCGAGGCCGTGGCCGCCGCGGAGGCCCGGATCGGCGCGGCCGAGGCGGCTCTCGCCGAGGGTCGCGCCGCGCTCGCGACCCGCGAGCGGGAGGCCCGGACGGCCGCCGAGGCGGTCGAGACCGCCACCCACGCCGTCACCGAGAGGAAGGTCGCGGCGGCCGTCGCGACCGCGGCGCGCGAGGGGATCGAGCGCGACGTCCCCGTCCTCGAGGCGCGTCGCTCCGAGAAGGAGGCCGAGGCGGGGCGTCACGCCTCCGACGCGGCGGCGGCGCGGGCCGCGGGCGAGAAGGCGGCCGCGGAGATCCGCCTGGACGAGGCGGCGCTCGCCGACCTCCTCGACCGTCGTGCGAAGAACGAGAGGGACGTGACGGACCTCGGCGCGCTCCGGTCCGACGCCGAGCAGCTCCGGGAGCGGCGCCGCGAGGAAGCGAAGGCGGCGGCCTCCGAGCGCGACCGGATCGAGGACGCTCTCCGCCAGCTCGAGATCCAGGAGGTCGCCCAGAGGAAGGACCGGGAGAACCTCGCCGCGCGCCTGCGGGAGGACTACCAGCTCGACCTCGAGGAGCTCCACCGCTCCTACGACCCGGCGAAAGCCCCGGACCCGGAGACTCTGGACCTCGAGCTGAAGGAGGTCTCCGACAAACTGGCGCGCCTCGGGAACGTGAACCTCGAGGCGCTCACCGAGCTGACGGATCTCGAGCAGAGGCACGCGTTCCTCACCTCCCAACAGGAGGACCTGACGGCCGCGCGCGGCCAGCTCCAGGAGATCATCAAGCGTATCAACCGCCGCTCCCGCGAGATGTTCGAGCAGACCTTCGCGCAGGTGAAGCAGAACTTCCAGACGATCTTCCGCCAGCTCTTCGGCGGCGGGAAGGCCGACATCGTGCTCGAGGACGAGACCGACGTCCTCCAGTCGGGGATCGAGATCATCGCGAAGCCCCCGGGCAAGGAGCCGGCCTCGATCTCCCTCCTCTCGGGCGGCGAGAAGGTGATGACTTGCATCGCGGTCCTCTTCGCGGTCTTCCGCAGCAAGCCGAGCCCCTTCTGCATCCTGGATGAGGTGGACGCCGCGCTCGACGAGACGAACATTGACCGCTTCATCGCGATGCTGAAGGAGTTCACCAAGGACTCCCAGTTCGTCATCATCACGCACAACAAGCGGACGATGGCGGCGGCCGAGGCGATCTACGGCGTGACGATGCCCGAGCCGGGCGTCTCGAGGCCGATCTCGATGCGCCTCGAGGAGGCCGAGAAGCACGCCGAGGACGCGGGCGGCGGCGGCGCCCCGGCGACCGAGGAGCCCACCCCCGCCGGCGCGACGGCGTAGCTCGCCTCATTCGCGCGGCGGCACCATCCGAGCGCGAAGGATGCGAGCTAACGGGCGAGTCCGGGATTGCTAGAATCTCCGCAGAGTGCTGCCAGCCTTCGCGCCCGGGGTTCTGGTGCCGATCCTCGCGGCGGCGTTCTCGCGGAGTCGGGCGGTCGACCAGGACCCCGCCCTCGCGGGGGACAAGTCCTGCCGCCCCCCGCCGGCTGCGAAGAGGTGAGGCGGGGGGGAGAGCCGTGTCGCGGAGCCAGCGGCTGCGCGTTCGAGGCCCTCGGATTCGGGAACTCCACAAGGCAGTCCGGAGGCTCGTTGCTGTCTCCGGAGATAGGGCCTGGGTGCTGCATCTCTTGAGGGTGACCCTACGCACCTACATGGAGGCCCGCGAGGCGATCGCTGGAGCCAACCGCAGGAGGGCGAGAGGGTCGGCAGGAAAGCGCCGCGGCAAGGCCCCCCGGCCCGGTCATCGACGCGAGTAGTCGGCGCGCACGGTGCCTCGGACGTCGGGCGCGGGCGATCGGTAGGGGTCCAAGCCTCGCTCAAGAGCGTGCCCGTACTCGTCCTCGTGCTCGGATTCGCGGAGCCCTTGGGACAGTCTGGCGGCGTGTCCCCCGCCCTGACCGATGGACTAAGATCCCCCCGTGCCCGGGCCTCCCGACATTCTCGTGGACCTGCGCTGGGTGCGCGGGGAGGGGCTCGACGGGATATCGCGGTACGCGCTCGAGGTTGCGGGGCGGCTGCCGGCGCTGCTGCCGGACCTCCGGGTCGGGTTCCTCCTCGCGGAGTCGGGCGTCCGGGACCGGGTGGCGCTCCCGCCCGGCTCGCCCGAGCCGGCCTGGGTCCCGGTCCCGTTCCCCGTGGCCTCCGGGCGCGACCTCTGGTCGCTCCCCGCGTTCCTGCGCGCCCAGGCCTGCGGCACCTACTACACGTTCAACTACATCACCTCCCCCCGCCACCGGGGCTACCGGGTCGTCCTCACCATGCACGACACGGTCCCGCTCGACTTTCCGGAGCTCCTCGAGGGGGCGAGCCCCGCGTTCCGGCTGTACCACCGCGTCCCGGGGCTCCTCGCCCGCGTCCTCGCCCGCGCCGACAAGATCGTCACCGTCTCCGAGGCGAGCCGGCGCGCGATCGCGGCGCGGTTCCCGGAGGCGAGCCCCCGCGTCCGTGTCGTGCTCCAGGGGGCGAACCTCGCCGCACCGCCCGGGGGCGACGGGCTCGCCGCGCGAGCGCGGTACGGGCTCCCGGACCGCTACGTCCTCTACGTCGGCCGGCTCGACCCCCACAAGAACCTGCCGTACCTCGTCTCCGAGTTCGCCGCCGCGGCGTCGCTCCGTGGGACGGGTGCGGTCCTCGCGGTCGCGGGGCCCCGGGACGAGCGGTACCTCCCGGAGCTGCGCGAGAGGGCCGCGCGGGCCGGCGCCTCCGACCGGGTCCGGTTCGTCGGCTACGTGGGCGAGGCCGATCTCGGAGCGGTCTACGCGGGGGCGCTGGCCCTGGTGATGCCGAGCCTCGCCGAGGGGTTCGGCCGGCCGGTCCTCGAGGCGATGGCCTGCGGGACCCCGGTGCTCTCGAGCGGGCGTTCGTCCCTCCCGGAGGTGGGCGGCGAGGCCGCGCTCTACTTCGACCCGGAGAGCCCCGGGGCCCTCGCCGCGCTCCTCGACCGGGTGGCCGCGGATCCGGTGCTGCGCGACCAGCTCGCCGCCGCCGGCCGCGCCCGCGCCGCGCGGTTCACCTGGGAGCGCTGCGCGGGAGAGCTCGCGGCGATCCTGAGGGGCCCCGCCTACTCCCAATCCACCTTCGGCGCGTCCTCCCAGAGGTGCTCGAGACTGTAGTAGTCCCTCTGCTCCGCGCGGAAGACGTGGACCACGACGTCCCCGTAGTCGAGGAGAATCCAGGAGTCGTCGCGGTCCCTCTCCCGTCCCACGCGCCGGAGCCCGGCGGAGTCGAGGACCTCCTCGACCGCGTCGGCGACGGCCCGGGCCTGCGGCGCGCTCGCGACGGAGGCGATCACGAAGTAGTCCGTGACGACAAGGAACTGGGAGACGTCGAGCACGACGATCTCGGTCGCCTTCTTGTCGAGGGCGGCCCGCGCGCTGGCGATGGCGGCCGTCCGGCTCGCGGGGACCTCCGCGCCGGGCGGCGCAGCGGCCGGCGTGGTCCCGGGCGCCCGCGATGCAGGGGCCCGTCGGGCGCTCTTGGGACGCTTCGGCCGGGACGCCTTCACCGTCCCCGATCCTCCGCGGGCTGCTCGGAGAAGAGCGCGTCGTAGGTCCGCGGGTGCGCCTCCCGGATGTGGCCGATCAGGCTCTCGAGGGCGTCCCGGGCCCGCGCGGCCTCCTCCCCTCCGCGCTCGACGATCCGTCGCAGCGCCACCGCCCTCCACGCGTCCGTGAGAGGCTCGTGGTCCGGGTCGGACGCCGCCTCGCGGAGGAGGGCCTCGGCCCAGGCGAGCGGCTCCCGGCCGAATGCCTCGGCGATCCGGGCCGGGAGCAGCGGCCCGCGCACGGTCCGGCACGCGGCGAGCAGGTGCTGGGCCAGGGCGCGCCGGAGCCTCTCGCTCCGGGGGTTCCAGAGGAGCCCCTCCTCGAGGAGCCGGAGCCCCTCGACCACGAAGGGCGCGCCCTGGTCCGGGGACCCCGCCGCCGCGAGCGGGAGGTTCAGCGCGAGGATGTCCGCGTGGAACTCCCACACCCTCTCGATCCGGGGCGAGAGGGCCGCGATGGTCCGGAGCAGCGCCGGCAACTCCAGAGTCCGCCCCTCGGCGCGCCTCGCCTCGGCGCGGAGCCAGAGGAGGTCGAGCACGACCGCCCGGGCGCCTCCCAGGAGCGACGCCACGGCCGCGCCGCCGGCTCCGGCGGCGCCCCCTCGCCCGGCGGGGCCGGCGGGGCCGGCGGCCATGGCCGGGTTCGCCGCGAGCCCGCCCAGGAGCCCGGAGGCGAGGAGCGAGGCGGCCCCCGCAGCCCCGACCGCTCCCGTCGAAAGCCCCATCCGCGGCGCATTAGGCCGGCACGGACGGGCGGTTGTCAACGCGTCATCGCCCCCGGGCTACCAATCGCGGCCCCGGAGCAGCCACGCGGCGCCGGCGCACGCCAAGACGACGAAGGGGAGGTGCCCGCCCGCGGAGGCGATGACGGTCGCCCAGGGCACGTCGTCGCCGGCGAGGAGGGCGTCGAATGCCCCCGTTCCCGAGGGCAGGAGGGAGAGCACCCCCCGCGACGCCGAGAGGGCCGCGGCCCCGGCGCCCTCGGCGCTGCCGAGGAGGGCGAGCGCCTCTCGGGAGATCGGGGCGGCCGCGAGCGCCACCGCGGCGGCCCCCGAGGCGACGGCCGCGAGGCCCGGGGCGAGCCGTGCGGAGGCCGCGAGGGCGAGGGCCGCCACCAGGGCGAGCGGGGGGAGCAGGGCCAGCCATCCCCTCGCCGCGGCCCCCAGGAGCGATCCCGGTCGCCCCCGGACGAGGACGCCCCCCTCCGGGAATCCCAGGGCCAACCCCGGCTCGCCCACGGAGAGCCTCAGCACGAGCGTCGCTTCTTCCCCGAGGCGCCCGCGCGGGACCGACACCACGACCCCGCGCCCGTCTCCCAGGCTCCCCTCGACCGGGACCGGGCGGAGGTCCGCGGGCGGCCCGGCCTCCACGAGGACCGGCTCCGCCGGGGTCACCTCCGGCGCTCCGTGCCCCGGGTGCCCGTGCCCCGCGCCGCCGCGGATCTCGGCGAACCTCGCGCGGAGGGTCACCTCGACGGGACCGTCGGGGACCCGCGCGCCTCGGAGATCGTGGAAGCGGACTTCCACCGGTGAAGCCCCCGCCTGCGCCCAGAGGAGCCCTCCGCTCCGAATCCCTCCGCCGGAGGTGGCGGGGGCGATCCAGCGTTCCGCAGGCGTCGTCGCCCCGCCCGCGAGCGCGAGCGCCAGGAGCCCCGCACCCCCGGCCCCGGCGGCCGCCGCCAGGACGATCCGCGCGAGCCCGAGCGAGGCCCCGCCCGCGAGGCCGGCCGCGCCGACCGGGGTCGCCGCGACGGCCAGGAGGTCCGGCGACCGCGCCAGTGCCGCCGCGCCCGCGAGCACGGCGACGGTCCCGCCGGCGAGGGCGACGGCCGCGAGGGCGCCCGCCGCCACGAGCGGGCCGCGGGCCGCTCCTTCCGATCCGGGCAACGCGGCCGCAGCGAGCGCGAGCGCGGCGGCGAGCCCCGCGCTCCCGAAGACGACACGCGGGCCGCCCGATCGCCGCCCGATCGCCTCGGCGACGGCCAGGAGCCCCCGCACGCTCACGGGGCTCACGGGGCGGTCCCCCGCTCGCGCCCCTGCTCACGGAGGATCTCGTCGAGGAGGTCGGCGATCGCCCGGGGCGCCGACCGGACCGAGGGCTCCTCGGCGCCTCGCGCCCTCAGCGCCGCGGCGACCTCCTCCGCCGCCCCCGCCGGCAGGCGGCGGGCGCGGACGAGGAGCCCGTTCGGGTCCGCGAGCAGCTCCGCAGCCGGCCCCACGCGCAGCAGGCGGCCTCCCCAGAGGACCGCCAGCCGGTCGCAGAGGCGCTCCACCTCGCCGTGGAGGTGGGAGCAGAGCAGCACGGCCGCGCCCGCCGAGCGCCTCTCGGCGAGGAGAGTCGCGAGATCCCGCTCGAACAGCGGATCGAGGGCCGCCGTCGGCTCGTCGAGGAGGAGCAGGTCGGGGGCGCCGAGCAGGGCCCGCGCCAGCGCGACGCGGCGCGCCTGGCCGCGGGAGAGGGTCCGGCAGGGGCGGTCCGCGAGCGGGGCCGCGCCCAGCCTCGCGAGGGACTCCGAGGTCGCGCGCCGCCGGGCCTCGCGCGCGTGGCCGAGCAGCCGCCCGTGCAGGTCGAGCGCCTCCCGCGGCGTGAGCCCCCCCGGCAGCCCGGGCTCCTCCGGGAGGAACCCGATCCGGGCGCGGGCCGCGGCGCTCCCCGCCGGCAGCCCAAGGGTCTCCGCGCTCCCGGCCGTCGGCCGGACGAACCCGAGGAGGAGCTTGAGGAGCGTCGTCTTCCCCGAGCCGTTCGGGCCGAGGATGCCGAGCACCTCGCCACGCCCGAGGGAGAGGGAGACCCCCGTGAGCGCCTCGACCGGGGAGCGCCGCCACCCGACGCGGTAAGTCTTCCCGAGGTCGCGGGCCTCGACCGCGGGGCCCCCTGTGGTCATGGCGAATACTTAGCCGGCGTCATTCGCGCGGGGCCTTGGCCGCGTGAATGATGCCGGCTAGGGCCCTCGGCCCCGGCCGCCCTTCCGCTTCTTCCGGCCCTTCTTCTTCCCCCGGAGCTTGTTGAGCGCCTTCAGCCGCGCCTGCAGGGCCTTCTTCCAGTTCTGTCGCTGCTTCCGTCGTTTCGCCTCGCTCGGCTTCTCGTAGTAGGAGACCCGCTTGAGCTCCTTCGAGATGCCCTCCTTCTCGCACATCTTCTTGAAGCGCCGGAGGAGCTGCTCGAGGCTCTCCGTTCCGCGGGTTTTGACCTTGATCAGGCGCCGTCTCCTCTCTAGTCGACGAGCATCTCGTCGGCCTTGTCGTGGATGAAGTTCATGACGCTCACGGTCATGAGCTTCCGCTCCTGGTCCGAGAGCTTCTCGATCTCGGCCCGGAGCCGCTGGAGGCTCGAGACGATCTCCTTCTCGATGCCCTCGATCCGGCTCGCCATGTCGGGGTGCGCCTGCTCGACTTCGACGACCTTCTTGAGAAGCGAGAGGGCGATCTTGGCCGTGAGTCCCTTGCGCGGTCGCAGCACCTCGAAAACCTCCGAGTGGCGCGCGATCCTAGCCCGGAGGATTGGTGGCGACAAGGCCCCGGGCGCATCCCTGGGCTCTGGAGCGCCGTCGAAGC
>JAKEIC010000179.1 GCA_022614695.1 Planctomycetales bacterium
GCTCGTGCGGCGACGGCAACGGCTTCGGATCGGTCGGTTCAACAAGGTACGGCTTCATCTCCAAAATCGGATAGAGAAGCCCGGCGGCTGCCATGCCGGGCAATTGCTCCTCGATCTGGCGGGCGCCGGAGGCGTGGTAGATGAGCCCGCCGCCGGCGACCAGGGCGAGGGCGCCCATCGCCCAGACGTAGACCCGCAGACCGGAGGCGGAGTCGGAGCTCACGTCCTCACCTCTTCGGAGCCTCCTCGGGCGGGAGCCTCGACTGGACCCCGAAGGCGAGCCGGGACCCGTCCGGGGTCGGCTTCGTCTCGCGGTCCGTGTTGGTCTCGGCGAAGTCGGGGTTCTCGCGCAGGAGCGTCATCATGCGGTCCACCGCGGTCCGGCCGCCCTCGATGTTCACGAGCCCCTCGCACCGGACCCCCGAGGGTGTCAGCTCGATCTTGTTCAGGACCCAGTAGCCGTCGTAGCCCTGCTTCACGAGCATCAGCCGGTCGGCCCAGTCGCGCCACACGTCGAGGAGGCTCCGCATCGGGAACGAGTCCTGCGCGGGCCCGCCCTCGAGCTCTGTCTTCTTCTCTCGCAGGAGCGAGATCATCCGCGGGAGGAGTCCCCGGTGGGGCGCGGGCTCCTCGGCGAGCAGCTTCTGGAGCAGCGCTTTCTTCTCGACCTCCCCGCCCGGCCACGACTCGTTGAACCGGTCGAGGGCCGGCTTGAGCACCGCCTGCACGAGCTGGGTCTGGGCTTCCTTTCGGCGCTCGTTGAAGTGGTAGATCCCGAGGGCGCAGAGGAGGAACACGAGCGTCACGAAGGTGGCCAGCGGCCCCTTCACCTGGTCGAACGCCCGCCGGAAGGAGAACTCCTCGAGGCGCAGGTCCACCTCGCCCCGGTCGGTCCCGAGCGCCTTCCAGGCGAGCCCGAGGGCGACCGCGGCAGCCCGGCCGCACGGCGCGTCGGGCGCAGGGGCCCCCGGCAGGTTTCCGACGGGGCGCGCCGACGTCGGCTCGCCCCCGGTCGTCTCGGCCACGGCCGCGCGGACGGCCGGCTCCTCGGCGAGGGACCCCGTCAGGACGACCTTGTCGGGCGCGCCGTCCACGGCGGCGGCGACGAGGGTGCGCGTCAGCTCCGCCCGCAGCGCGTCGAGCCCCTCGGGGAGGACCTGGAGGCCGTCGCCGCCCGCTCCGGCGGGCCCCCCCGGGGCCGCGATCGGGATCGGCACCGTCCGGACCAGCCGCACCCGCCCGTCGGCGACCACGGCGAACCGGGCTTCGTCGGCCTCGACGTCGGCCGCGAGAAGGATCCCCTTCTCCGGGACCTCGCCCACGGCGGCGAGGGCGTTCACGAGCCCGAAGCCGTCCACGTCCACCGAGACGGGGTCGAGACCCCCCGGCTCGAGGTCGGCGAGGAGCCGGCGCATCGCCTCCTTCGGGAAGGCGACCGCGAGGGCGCGGCCCCGCCCGTCCACGTCCCCGATCAGGTGCGCCGAGACGAGCAGGTCTTCGACGGCGTGGGAAGGGAGCGCCGACTCCGCCTCGCCCTTCAACACGCGGCGGATCTGGTCCGGCGAGGTGAAGGGGAGCGCCAGGGGTCGCAGCAGGCACTCGTCGGCGGGGACCCCCACCACGACCGGGTCGCGGGGGAGCCCGTGCTCGCCGAGGAGGGCCCGGACCGCCTTCCCGAGCGCGCCCGGCTCGCTCGCCGCCGGACCGGCCGGCCGGGGCACCGTGAAGCACCCGGCCACGCGGGGCGATTTCGCCGAGCCGGAGAGCCCGACCGCGGTGATCCGCGTCCGGCCCAGGTGCAGTCCGACGACGGTGCGCATGCGGGCTCCGTCCCGCCGGGTGGCGGCTCCCGGAGTCTAACGCTTGGCGAACGGCGGGGTTGGGCGGCGCGCGAGGCCTTGTCCGCCCGAATCCTACGGGCTAGAGTCCCGCGGCCCATGCCCCGTAGGACCGACCTCGAGAGCATACTCCTCATCGGGTCCGGTCCCATCGTCATCGGGCAGGCCTGCGAGTTCGACTACTCGGGGACCCAGGCGGTGAAGGCCCTCCGGGAGGAGGGCTACCGCGTGATCCTCGTGAACTCGAACCCCGCGACGATCATGACCGACCCGGAGGTCGCCGACCGGACCTACGTGGAGCCCCTCACCGTCGAGGCCCTCGAGCGGGTGATCGCGGCCGAGAAGCCCGACGCCCTGCTCCCGACGCTCGGCGGCCAGACCGGGCTGAACCTGGCGGTCGCGCTCTCGTCCCAGGGCATCCTCCGGAAGCACGGGGTGCAGATGATCGGCGCCGACGAGGGGGCGATCCGCCGCGCCGAGGAGAGGCTCCTCTTCAAGGAGACGGTGGAGAAGATCGGGCTCCGGTGCCCGAAGAGCCGGATCGCCCGGTCCCTCGACGAGGCCCGCGCCGCCCGGGACTTCGTGGGGATCCCGGCGGTGCTCCGGCCGTCCTTCACCCTGGGAGGCGCCGGGGGCGGGGTGGCCTACAACCGGGACGAGTTCGACGTCCTGGCCGAACGCGCTCTCACCGCGAGCCCCACCCGGGAGGTGCTCGTCGAGGAGTCGGTCGAGGGATGGAAGGAGTTCGAGCTGGAGGTGATGCGCGACCGCGCCGACAACGTCGTCATCATCTGCTCTATCGAGAACGTGGACCCGATGGGGGTCCATACGGGCGACTCGATCACGGTCGCGCCGGTCCAGACGCTCACCGACCGCGAGTACCAGAGGATGCGGGACGCGGCGATCCGGATCATCCGCGCGGTCGGCGTGGAGACCGGCGGGAGCAACATCCAGTTCGCCGTGAACCCGGTGAACGGCGAGATGGTCGTGATCGAGATGAACCCCCGCGTCTCGAGGTCCTCGGCGCTCGCGAGCAAGGCGACGGGGTTCCCGATCGCCAAGATCGCGGCGAAGCTCGCCGTCGGCTACACGCTCCCCGAGATCCCGAACGACATCACGCGCAAGACCCCGGCCTGCTTCGAACCGACGATTGACTACGTCGTCGTGAAGATCCCGCGCTTCACGTTCGAGAAGTTCCCCGGGGCGGACCCGACGCTGACGATCCAGATGAAGTCGGTCGGCGAAGTCATGGCGATCGGCCGGACCTTCCCCGAGGCCCTCCAGAAGGGCCTCCGCTCGCTCGAGACCGGTCGCGCGGGCCTCGGAGGGGACCGCGGCGACCCGTGGGGGACCCCCCGGTGCCCCTCGCGCGAGGAGGTGGCGCGCCGCCTCGCCGTGCCCCATCCCGACCGGCTCCTGGACATCCGCCTCGCCTTGAAGTGGGGGATGGACCTCTCGGAGGTCGCCCGGCTCACCCGGTGGGACCCGTGGTTCCTCCACGAGATCGCCGAGATCGTGCGGGCCGAGGAGGGCCTCCGCGGCCGGCGGCTCGAGGAACTCGGCGCCGACGCCCTGCGGGCCGCGAAGCGGATGGGCTTCTCCGACGCCCAGATCGGCTTCTACACGGGCCGCCCCGAGGACGACGTCCGCGGGGCCCGGCTCGCGGCGGGGGTCCGCCCGGTCTTCAAGATGGTGGACACCTGCGCCGCCGAATTCGAGGCCGAGACCCCCTACTACTATTCGACCTACGAGGAGGAGGACGAGCTGCGGGCGCCCGCGAAGGACCGCTACATGATCCTCGGCGGAGGCCCCAACCGCATCGGCCAGGGCATCGAGTTCGACTATTGCTGCGTCCATGCGGTCCAGGCGATCCGGCGCGCCGGGGCGGCCGCCGTCATGGTGAACTGCAACCCCGAGACGGTCTCCACCGACTACGACACCTCCGACGTGCTCTTCTTCGAGCCCCTCACAGTCGAGGACGTCCGCAACGTCGTGGACGCCGTCCGCCCGAAGGGGGTCATCGTGCAGCTCGGCGGTCAGACCCCGCTGAACATCTCGCGAGCCCTCGAGACGGCCGGGGTCCCGATCATCGGGACCTCGCCCGAGGACATAGACCGCGCCTCGGACCGGCGGCGGTTCGGCGAGATGTGCCAGCGGCTCGGGATCCTGCAGCCGCCCGGGCTCACCGCGACCGACCTGCCGGGGGCCCGCGCCGCCGCCGCGAAGGTCGGCTATCCCGTGCTCGTCCGGCCCTCCTACGTGCTCGGCGGACGCGCGATGGAGATCGTCTACGACGAGCGCGACCTCGACCGCTATATGGAGAGCGCCGTGCAGGCCTCCCCCGAGAAGCCCGTCCTCGTGGACCGCTTCCTCGAGGAGGCGATAGAGGTGGACGTGGACGCCGTCGCCGACGGGACTTCGGTGGTGGTCGGCGGGGTCCTCGAGCACATCGAGCACGCGGGGGTCCACTCGGGGGACGCCTCCTGCGTGCTGCCCCCCTTCTCGCTCCCGGCCGAGGTGCTCGACCGGATCCGCGCGGTCGCCTCGACGCTCGCGAGGGAGCTGCGGGTGCGCGGCCTCGTGAACGTGCAGCTCGCGGTGAAGGACGGCGAGGTCTACGTCCTCGAGGTGAACCCGCGCGCCTCGCGCACGGTCCCGTTCGTCGGGAAGGCGACGGGAGTCCCGCTCGCCCGCATCGGCACCGAAGTGATGCTCGGGCGGACCCTCGCCCAGACGGGCTTCGCGCGCGAGCCGGCCCCCGCGCACGTTTCCGTCAAGAAGTCGGTCTTCCCCTTCATCAAGTTCCCGGGCGTGGACGTGATCCTCGGCCCCGAGATGCGCTCGACCGGCGAGGTCATGGGGGTGGATCCGGATCTCGGGTGCGCGGTCGCGAAGGCCGAGATGGCGGCCTCGGCCCGGTTCCCCCTCGAGGGGGCCGTCTTCCTCTCGGTCCGCGACCGGGACAAGCCCCCCGCGGTGTTCCTCGCCCGAAAGCTCGCGTCGCTCGGGTTCAGGATCTGGGCGACCTCGGGGACCCACGCGGTGCTCCGGCGCAACGGCATCGCCTCGCAGCCCGTCCTCAAGATCGCCGAGGGGCGCCCGAACGTGGGCGACCGGCTCCTCTCCGGCGAGATCCACCTCGTGATCAACACCCCGAGCGGCCGCGGCCCCGCCACCGACGAGGCGAAGATCCGCACGCTCGCGATCGGGCGGGGGATCCCCGTGATCACGACGATGGCGGGAGCGTCCGCGGCCGTGAAGGGGGTGGAGGCGCTCC
The DNA here is from genome assembly GCA_022614695.1 of Planctomycetales bacterium. GTDB lineage: Bacteria > Planctomycetota > JAKEIC01 > JAKEIC01 > JAKEIC01 > JAKEIC01. Next base: position 5,116 of record JAKEIC010000179.1, read on the forward strand.
GGCGCCGCGGGCTCCAGGTGCGGGCGCTGCAGGACTACTACGGGGCGAAGGGAGCGGCGGCGCGATGAACGCCCTCGTCACCGGCGGGGCGGGGTTCATCGGTAGCCACCTCGTCGAGAGGCTGCTCGCCGACGGCGCGCGCGTCGAGGTGCTCGACGACCTCTCGACCGGCTCGATCGAGAACCTGGACGGGGTCCGCGCCAACCCGAGGCTCAAGGTCCACGTGGACTCGATCGAGAACGGGCCGGTCCTCTCGGAGCTGGTGGACCGCTGCGACACGGTGTTCCACCTCGCCGCGGCGGTGGGCGTGCGCCTCATCGTCGAGAGCCCCGTCCGCACGATCGAGACGAACATCCGCGGGACCGAGATCCTGCTCGAGCGGGCGGCCGTCAAGCGCAAGAAGGTCCTCCTCGCCTCCACCTCCGAAGTCTACGGGAAGGGGGTGAAGGTCCCCTTCTCCGAGGACGACGACGTGGTGCTCGGCCCGACGACCAAGTCCCGCTGGTCCTACGCGTGCAGCAAGGCCGTGGACGAGTTCCTCGCCCTCTCCTACGCGAAGGAGAAGAAGCTCCCGGTCGTGATCGTCCGCCTCTTCAACACGGTGGGGCCCCGGCAGGTCGGCCACTACGGAATGGTCGTCCCGCGGTTCGTGGAGCAGGCGCTTGCCGGCGGCCCGCTCACGGTGTACGGGGACGGGGAGCAGTCCCGGTGCTTCTGCGACGTCTCCGACGTCGTGGAGGCGCTGGTGCGGCTCGTCGCGACCCCCGCGGCGGAGGGCCGGGTCTTCAACGTCGGAAGCGACCGCGAGATCTCGATCCAGGGCCTCGCCGAGAGGGTCGTCGCGCTGGTGAACCCGGGCGTTGCGATCGAACGCGTCCCGTACGACCAGGCCTACGAGGCCGGCTTCGAGGACCTGCGCCGCCGGGTCCCCGACCTGGCCCGGATCGGCGAGACGATCGGGTGGAAGCCGACGAAGAGTCTCGACGAGATCATCGGGCGCGTGGAAGCCCACCTGCGGGGGAAGCGGGGGGCGGCCGGGGACGTGGCGGTTCCCGCGGCGGTGCCCCCCGCACCCGCCCCGGCTCCGGCGACCGGTTCCCCGACGCTGCCCCGCGGAAAGACCCGGAAGACCCTGAAGGTCCCGGCGCCGCGCTCCTGGCCCGAGCGGGCGGCCGCGGCGGCGGGAAACCTCTTCGAGGGCCCGCGCTCCCGGGAAATCGCCGGGAAGATCCTCGAGGCGCTCCACAGGAACGGGACGACGCCGCGCCTGAAGAGGTGCGCCGCCTCGGGAGACGGGACGGAGGCGCGGGTCGAGCTGACCCTCTCCTGGTCCGCGAGCGCGGGCCAGTACCTCACGACGCTCCGGTGGCGCTGCACCGCCGGCCGACACGTGGACGTGGTCGTGACGCGCGACACCTCCCCCGACCCGCCCGGCGACCACGAGAAGCGCGAGATGGAGAAGCTCTTCGAGAGGACGCTCTACCCGGAGCTCAAGGACGCGGCGGGTTAGATCACCGGTCCTGGCGGTCCCGTGCGAGCTCCGCCAGGATCTGCTCGGTCGGCGAGACCGGCTTCCGGTGTCGCGGAAGGCCCTACTTCAGGACCTTCATCTCCCCCAGGACCTTTTCCAGCCTCGCCCGCGTCTCCGGTGTCGCCGGTGTGAGCGGGAGGCGGACCTCGCCGGAGCACTTCCCGAGCAGCTCCATCGCCGCCTTCACGGGGATCGGGTTCGTCTCCGCGAAGAGCGCCTTGAAGAGGGGTGAGAGCCTCCGGTGGATCTTCCGGGCCGCGGGGAAGTCGCCGCGGCGGCCGGCGTCCACGAGCGAGACCATCTCCTCCGGGACGACGTTCGCCGCGACCGAGATCACGCCGGTCCCGCCGATGGCGAGGATCGGGAGCGTGAGGGCGTCGTCCCCCGAGATCAGCGCGACCTCGGGGGCCGCGTCCTGGAAGTCCATCGCCGTCGCGAGCGACCCGCTCGCCTCCTTGAGGCCCTTGATCCTCGCGACCTTCGTCAGGCGCGCGAGGGTCTCGGGCGCGAGCGAGACGCCCGTCCGGGAGGGGATGTTGTAGAGGATGATCGGGAGCTCCCCCGCCGCCTGCGCCACCTCGCACACGTGGCGGTAGATCCCCTCCTGCCC
>JAKEIC010000015.1 GCA_022614695.1 Planctomycetales bacterium
GCTCACGGTCGAGTCGCAGGGGGACCAGGGGAAGATCGTCCTGGATGCCCTCGACTCGAAGGGCGGCTTCGTGAACGGCCTCTCGGTCGAGACGCGTGGGCTCGCGCCCGACGCCTCGTCGGTCGGTACGAAGCTCCGCCAGACCGGGCCCGGCCGCTACGAGGGCGAGGTGCCGCTCTCGCAGGTCGGGGTCTACCTGATGAACGCGACGTTCCAGGGAGACGGGCAGCGCGGCGCCCTCTTCGCCGGGCTCGCGGTGAACTACTCGCCCGAGTACGCGGCGCGGTCCGAGAACCAGCCTCTCCTGCGCGAGGTGGCCGAGATCACCGACGGGCGCGTCCTCTCGCTCGCGGAGGGGGGGGCGGTGTTCGTGGAGGAGATGCCCCCGTTCGGCGCGCCCTGGCCCCTCTGGCCTCCTCTTCTCGTCGTCGCGCTCGTGCTGTTCTTCATGGACGTGTTCTTCCGCCGGGTGGTGGTCGGGGACGTGAGGAAGCCCGTGAGGCGATTCGTGTCGAGGGTTCCCGTGCTGCGCCGCTGGGTGGCGGAGCCCGTCGCGGCGGGAGGACCGGATCCGTCGCTGGCGGGGGCTCCCGCCCCCGCGCCCCCGGAGAACGCCGAGGCCGCCCCCCTCACGATCGGTGCCGCGCCGTCCGCGCCGGCGGCCTCCTCGCAGTCCCCCGAGTGGCTCGCGTCGGCGGCGCAGAAGGCGGCGGCGGCGACGGCGGGCCTCGCGGGTCGAGCCCCGGCTCCGGCCGGGGGGGCGCCCGTCGCGAGACCCGGCGGATCCGCGGCGAAGCCCGGCGCGCCGGCGCCGGCGGGCGGCGACGGGGCGGCGGCGTACACGAAACGCCTCCTCGAGGCAAAGAAGCGGGCCCTCCCAAAGGGGCGGGGGGGGAAGTAAGGAGCTCCCATGACACAGGCGACGGCAGCGACGGCGGTCGGCGCGTCCCCCGAGCAGCGGGCGGCGGGGTTCCGGGAGACGTTCGGGCAGGTCCGTGCCGAGATCGAGAAGGTGATCGTCGGCCACCGGGACGTGATCGAGGGCACCCTCATCGCGCTCTTCTCGGGCGGCCACGTCCTCCTCGAGGGCGTCCCCGGGCTCGGGAAGACGCTCCTCGTGCGGACCCTCGGGCAGGTGCTGGAGCTCAAGTTCTCGCGCATCCAGTTCACGCCCGACCTGATGCCCGCCGACATCCTCGGGACCACCCTCGTCGTGGACGACGGGCGCGGGGGGAAGACGTTCAAGTTCTCGCAGGGTCCCCTCTTCTCGCAGATCGTGCTCGCGGACGAGGTGAACCGCGCGACCCCGAAGACGCAGTCCGCCCTCCTCGAGGCGATGCAGGAGAAGCGGATCACCGTGGGCGGCACGACCTACGACCTCGAGGAGCCCTTCTTCGTGCTCGCCACGCAGAACCCCCTCGAGATGGAGGGGACCTACCCCCTCCCCGAGGCGCAGCTCGACCGGTTCCTCCTGAAGCTCCTCGTCCGCACCTCCCCGCGCGAGGACCTGAACGAGATCCTCGACCGGACGACCCGCGGCGCGGATCCGGAGCCGGGGAAGGTGACGGACGGGCCGCGCGTGCGCGAGATGCGGAAGGTGGTCCGCGAGGTGGTCGTCGCCCCGCACGTGCGCGACTACGCCGTGCGGCTCGTCCTCGGGACCCATCCGGACGCGCCGGGGGCGCCCGAGCCGGTGAAGAAGTACGTCCGCTACGGCTCGTCGCCGCGCGGCGCGCAGGCGCTCGTCCTCACCTCCAAGGTCCGGGCGCTCCTCGCGGGGCGGTACAACGTCTCGTTCGCCGACGTGCTGGCGGGCCTCAAGCCCGCGATCCGCCACCGCCTGATCCTCAACTTCGAGGGCGAGGCCGAGCAGGTGCCGCCCGACCGCATCCTCGACGCGATCGCGGAGGCGGTCCCGCGCGAAGCCGAGTAGGGGAGCCGTCGGTGCCCGCCCCGCTCTTCGACTCCGACTTCATGAAGTCCCTCGAGCAGCTGACGCTCGTCTCGAAGAAGCTCTTCGCAGGCCGGATGAAGGGGGAGCGGCGGAGCAAGTCGCGCGGGATGTCGGTCGAGTTCGCCGACTACCGGGACTACGCCCTCGGCGACGACCCGCGGTTCATTGACTGGAACGTCTACGGCCGGCTCGACCGGCTCTTCCTCAAGCTGTTCGTCGAGGAGGAGGACCTGTCGGTCTCGCTCCTCCTCGACGCCTCGGCCTCGATGGGGTTCGGGGACGGGAGTGCGGCCACCGGGACGAAGCTCCGCTACGCGGCGCGCGTGGCTGGGGCGCTCGGCTACATCGCGCTCGCGAACCTGGACCGGGTGACGGTCGGGGTGCTCGGGGAGGGGCTGGAGGGGCTCCTGCCCTCGGCGCGCGGCCGGCGGGACGTCTTCCGGCTGTTCCGGTTCCTCGAGGCGGTGGAGCCCAAGGGGAAGACCGACTTGAAGAACGCCTGTCGCGCCTACGCCGTCCGCCACCGGCGCCGCGGCCTCGTGGTCCTGCTCTCCGACTTCATGGACCCGGGCGGCTACGAGGAGGCCCTGCGGGCCCTCCTCTCGAGGCGGGTGGAGCTCGTCTGCCTCCAGGTCCTCGCCCCCGACGAGGCGAACCCGACGGTCGTGGGAGACATGCGGCTCAAGGACTCGGAGACGGAGGACCACCAGGATGTGACCATGAGCGCCGACCTCCGCGCCGCGTACGGCCGGAACCTCGCCGCGCTCACCGGCGGGCTCCGGAGCTTCTGCCTGGAGCGCGGCGCCATCCCGATCCTCGTGACGACCGACCAGCCGGTGGAGGCGCTGCTCCACCAGACGCTCCGGTCGGTGGGGCTCCTCGCGTGAGCCTCCTCGTCCCCCTCGGCCTCCTCGGGCTCCTCGCGGTCCCCGCGGTGGTGCTCCTCTACTTCCTCAAGCTCCGCCGCCGCGAGATGACGGTTGGCTCGACGCTCCTCTGGCGGCGGAGCGTCCACGACCTCCGGGTGAACACGCCGTTCCAGAGGCTCCGGAAGAGCCTCCTCCTGCTGCTCCAGTGCCTCGTGATCGGGTTGATCGCTCTCGCGCTCGCCCGGCCGCTCGTGGGGCTCGGCGAGGCGGGCCGCTGCGTCGCGATCCTCGTGGACGTATCGGCAAGCATGGCCGTGGTCGAGCGGGGCGTCCCCCGCATCGCGCGCGCGAAGGCCGCGGCCGAGGAGGCGATCGCGGGGCTCGGGCGCGGCGACGAGGCGATGCTGCTCGCCTTCGGCAGCCGGGCCGAGGTCCTCCAGTCCCTCACCGGGACTGCTCCGCTCCTCCGCGACGCCCTGGGCCGGGTCCAGGCCCGGGAGACGGGGACCGACGCGCGGGAGGCGCTCTCGATCGCCCTCTCGGCGCTCAAGGGCCGCGAGAACCCCGAGGTGATCCTGATCTCGGACGGGGCGGTGGGCCCCCTCCCCGAGATCCCGCCCGAGGCCGAGGCGCCGGTCCGGCTCGTCCTCGTCGGTGAGGAGCGGAGGAACGTGGGCCTCACGGGGATCGAGGTCCGCGCCCCCCCCGACCCCGGAGCCGGTCCCGAGGTGTTCGTCCGGGTCCAGAACTACGGCCCCGAGGCCGTCTCGGCGGTCGTGGAGTGCCGGATCGCGGGGACGCTGCTCGACGCGCGCTCGGTCGCGGTCGCGCCCGATGGCGAGGCCTCGGCCGTGTTTCCCGTCCCGGCCGCGGCCGTCGGCCTCGTCGAGTGCCGGCTCGCGGCGGGCGACTCGTTCGCCACGGACGACGCCGTCCGGACCCTCCTGCGGCCCCCGCCGGAGACCCAGGTGCTCCTCGTGTCGGCGGGAAAGCACGCCCTCCTCGGCGCCGAGCGCGCCCTCGCGCTCATGGCGCAGACGGTCGTCCGCCGGATGTCGCCCGAGGCCTACGCGGCCGGAGGGCCCGGGGACCCGGTCCCCGACGTCGTCGTCCTCGACGGCTGCTCGGGGACGGATCTGCGCGAGGGGGCGTTCCTCGTCCTGGGGGGGAGCCTCCCCTTCCCGGGCCTCGAGGACGAGGGCGAGGTGACCTTCCCCACCCTCCTCGACTGGAACCGGACCCACCCGGTCGCGCGCTTCCTCAGCGGGCTCTCGACCGTCCAGATCGCGAAGGCCCGAAAGTGGAAGCTCCCGGAGGAGGCCCACGTCCTCGTGGAAGCCGAGGAGGGGCCCCTGGTCGCGACCCTCGCCCGCGGCCGCACGCGCGCCGTGCTCGTGTCGTTCGATCCATTCGACCAGTCGGACTGGGTGCTGCGCTCCTCGTTCCCCCTGTTCGTCGCCAACGCGGTCGAGTGGCTCTCCGGCGCCGGGGAACGCTCCCGCGGCGAGCACCAGAGGACCGCCGAGCCGCTGCTGCTCAGGCCCCTCCCGGGGGTCTCCGAGTGCGTGGTGCGGGATCCGGGTGGGACCCTCCACGCCGTCCCGGTCGGAGGCGGAGGTCTTCCCCTCTTCGCGGGAACCGAGCGCGCCGGCATCTACGAGGTCGTCTCGGGGGAGCGTGAGCCGCGGTCCGTGGCGGCGAACCTCTGCGACCCCGCCGAGTCGGCTATCGCGCCGGTCGAGAAGCTGAAGCTCCCGGGCAAGGAGGTGGCGGCCATCCGGGCCGTCCCCGAGGGCCGCCGGGAGGTGTGGCGGCAGGCGATCCTCCTCGCGTTTCTGCTGCTCCTCCTCGAGTGGTACATCTACCACAGGAGGTCCATGTGACCGTCGGGATTCGGACGTCCAGATCCGGACGGACGGCACCCGCCCGTAACGTCGTCTCTCCTCACGGACCACGCCACAAGGCCCACGACGCTCATGTTTTAGGTCAGTCGTGTCCCACGCCGTTACGGCGGGGCCGCACCCGAGGCACGTGATCGTGCGATCGCGACGCTGGACTGCCGCGACCCTGGCATGCAACTCATTAGCGCGTATCATGTTGCGATCGGGGATCCGGAGTGCTTTCGGCATGTCCGTTGCGAAGCGAGTCGTGCACGCCAGGTGAGTTCATGAGGATCCCCGCCACCGCCGGTCTGATCTCGATCGCCGTCCTCGGGTGCGCCTCCGGGCCAACGGGGCCGGTGGACGGCGGCATAGACGTCCCGCCGGCGCTTGTCGGCCAGCGGCTCCCCGACGCTCCGGGCCTGCGGCGCGTCATCCACCTCGAGCCGGACCTCTTCCAGGGCGCCGCGCCGCAGGGCGAGGAGGGGCTCCAGGCCATCAAGGCCCTCGGGGTCCGCACGATCGTCTCCGTGGACGACGACATTCCCCCGTACGCGCCCGCGAAGAAGCTCGGACTCTCCTACGTCCACACGCCCATCCCCTACTCGGGCATCCCCCTCGCCGTCCGCGACCAGTACCTCGCGGCGATGAAGACCTATCCCGGCCCCTACTACGTCCACTGCCACGCGGGCCGACACCGGGCCTCGGCGATGACGGCGTTGCTCCAAGTCGTCCTGCGGGGCCGGAGCGCCGAATGGGCGCGCGGCCAGATGCTCGCGCGCGGTTGCAGCCGGGAGTACCCGGGGCTCTTCCGCGACGTGGCTACGGCGGCGACGACGACGAAGGCGGAGGTAATCCGCTGAGCGAGGGGCTGCGCCCCTCGCGCTCCCCGGGGCGTGGCCCGCGAATGGACGCTCTCCGGCGACCCCGATACCATGCCGCCCCCATGCGGGGACGCCTCGCCCTCGGACTGTTCCTGCTCGCGGGAGCGGGATCCCTCGCCACGACCCTCTGCTGCAAGGGCACCCCTCCCCGGAACGACGGCCCGCCCGCGGAACGCGTGCCGATCGGCGCCGCCATGGAGAAGATCCAGGAGGACTTCGACCGCGTGATGCTCGCGGCCGACGACCGCAAGCCCGCCGACGCTCTCGAGCCGGCCCGCCGGATGGAGCGGCTGTACGGGGCGGTGGAGCCCGAGAAGCCCGAGCACCGGGCCTCCGCGGACTTCGCGGCGCGGCTCCGCGAAGCGGCGAGGCTCTCCGGCGAGGCGGCGGGCGCCGCGGCCGCGGGAGACCTCGGGGCGCTCCGGACGGCGCGCGACTCCCTGGATCGGGCCTGCGCGCAGTGCCACATCCAGTATCGGGAGGAGAAGAAGTAGGGTGAACCCGGCGCGCGCCGCCGTCGCGTTCGTCCTCGCCGGGCTCGCGGCCGTCCTCGTCGTCTTCCTCTCGCGCGGGCCGGCGAACGGCCCGGGTCCCGTCCCCTCCGGCCGCGTCGTCGTCCTCTACTGCGCCCACGACGTCGAGTACTCGCGCCCCATCAAGGACGACTTCGAGAAGCGGACCGGCATCCGGGTCGAGTTCCTGACCGACGAGGAGATGGACAAGTCCGTCGGTCTCACGGGCCGCCTTCTGCAGGAGAAGGACCACCCGCGCTGCGACGTCTTCTGGAACAACGAGCCGGGGAACTCGCTGCGGCTGCGGCGGGCGGGGATCCTCGAGCCCTACAAGTCCCCCGCAGCGGCGGGGATCCCGGACGACTTCCTCGACGCGGACGGGACCTGGACGGGTTTCGCCGCCCGCGCCCGCGTGATCCTCGTGAACACGGAGCGGGTGAAGCCGGGGGAGGAGCCGAAGGGGCTCGAGGACCTGACGGACCCGCGCCTCCGGGGCCAGGTCGGGATCGCGGCGCCCGTCGCCGGCACGACGGCCACGCACGCCGCGATGCTCTTCGTGGCCCGGGGCGACGAGAAGGCGCGCGACTGGTTCCGCCGCCTCCGGGAGAACGGCGTCGTGGTCCTTCCGGGCAACGGGGCCGTCATGCGGGCCGTCTCGAGCGGCGAGCTGGCGGCGGGGCTCACCGACACCGACGACGCGCACGTCGCCGTGAAGAAGGGGAGCCCCGTGAGGGTCGTCTACCCCGACCAGGAGGAGGGCGGGCTCGGGACGCCGGTCCTGCCGAACACGGTCATGGTGGTGAAGGGCTGCCCGCACCCCCAGGAGGCGCGTGTGTTGGTGGACTTCCTCCTCGGGAGGGAGGTCGAGACGAGGCTCGCCGCCTGCGACTCGGTCCAGATCCCGGTGCGGGCCGACGTCGCGCTCCCCCCTGCGGTCCCGGCCGGGTTCCGGATGCGGCTCGGCGAGATCCGGCGCCTCCGCGTGGACTGGGACGCCGTCGGACAGCGGATGCCCGAGGTGATCGAGGAGATGCGGCAGGCCTTCGTGAAGTAGGCGCGCCATGAGCCGAGCGGCCTTGCTCGCGTTGGCCCCCCTTCTCCTGCTCGCGCTGGCCCCGGTCGCCTGCGTCCTCGCCCGCTCGGTCGAGGTCGAGGAGAGGATCGTCCGTCCCGCCGGAGGAGAGGGCGACCGCGGGACCCTCGCCGAGGTCCGGGACGGCCCCCATGGTCGTGGGGGGCGCGAGGGGGTCGTGGACCTCGAGACGATCCGGACCGTCCGGATCCGGGCCGACGAGGCGGCGAAGCTCGATCTCCGCCCCGGCGCGAAGGTGGAGGCGCTCGTGCGGCGCGACGGGACCGGGACGGTCTGGCCGAAGGCGCCGGAGGGATACGGGCCGGGCCCCCGGCGGGCGACCGTCGTGGCTTCGGCGCCGGGCCCCGACGGGGTGGAGGTCACCCTCGACCTCGAGAGCCGGGAGGCGGGGCGCTGGCCCGCGGGCGTCCCGGAGCTCCCGCCGGGGACCCCCGTCGTCCTCTCCCGCGAGAGGCGCCTCGGCCTCGACCACTACGCCGGGGTCCTCGGCGGGGCCCGCGAGTGGGAGCTGCTCGGGAAGTCCCTCGCGGTGGCCGCCGGGAGCGCACTCGTCGCCTTCCTCCTGGGGTTCCCGCTGGCGCTGCTCACGACCCGGACGGACCTCCCCGGCCGGCGCGCGCTCGGGTGGCTCTACGCGGTCCCGCTGGTGCTCCCGACCTACGCGGCCGCGATCGGCTGGATCCGCCTCGGCGGAGCGACCGGGCTCCTCACCCGGGCCGTGCGCGGCGCCTCGTTCACGCCCGGGGAGTCCCCCCTCCTCCCGGTCTACGGGCTCCCGGGGAGCGTGCTCGTCCTCTCGCTCGGGTACTTCCCGCTCGTCACGCTCCTCGCGCGCGTCTCGCTCCTCAGGACCGACGCGGCGGGCGACGAGGCGGGGCTCCTCGTCGCGCGGCCGGCGCGCGTGCTCGCGTTCCTCTCGGCGCGGGCCGCGCTCCCCGCCGCCGCGTCCGGCGCGACGTTCGTCTTCCTCTTCGCGCTCTCGAGCTACGCGGCGCCCTCGCTCCTGCGGTACGTCGTGTTCAGCCAGGACGTCTTCGCCTCGTTCCAGACCGGGGAGCACGTGGCGCGGGCGGCGGCGACGTCGGTCCCGCTCCTCCTCGCCGCCGCGGGCGCTCTGGCCGTGCTCGGCGCCTTCGAGAGACGCCGCCCGGCAGCGGTGGTCGGGACCGCGTTCCGGCCGGCGAGGCCGCTGCCGCTCGGGAGCTGGCGCTGGCCGGCGGCGGCGGCCTCCTGGGGGCTCCTCCTCCTCGCGGTCGGGGTCCCCTTCCTGGGGCTCGCCTGGCAGGCGGGCACGCTCGCCCGCTTCCCGGAGGCGCTGGCCGACATGCGCCTCGAGTTCCGCCACTCCCTCGCGACGGCGGCGATGACCTCCGCGGCGGCGGCGGCGGTCGCTCTCCCTGTGGGGGTGCTGCTCGCCCGCGGCCGCTGGCGCGAGGGGAGCGCCCTCGACCTGCTGCTCCTGCTCCCGTTCGCGCTCCCCGCCGCCGTCACGGCCGCCGGGATGATCCAGGTCTGGAACCGCCCGGGCCTCGACTGGCTCTACGGCACGGTCTCGTTCCTCTCGCTCGCGCTCCTCGTGAGGTCCCTCCCGTTCGCGGTCCGGCCGGTGGCCGTGGCCGCGCGGGCCGTGGCCCCCGAGCTCCGCGACGCGGCGGTGCTCGCCGGCGCCTCCCCGCTCCGGCGCGGGCTCGTCATCGGGGCGCCGCTCCTGCTGCCGGGGATCGGCGCCGCCGCGGTCCTCGTGTTCGTCCTCGCCCTCACCGACCTGGATACGGCCCTCCTCGCCGCCCCGCCCGGGTGGGAGACGGTCCAGGTCCGGGTCTTCAACGCGATCCACTTCGGCCGGGACGAGATCGTCTGCGCGGCCTGCATCGTCCTGGCCCTTCTCACGGCGGCGCCGCCGGCGGCCTGGGCGATCGCGATGGCCCGGAAGCCTGAGGTCGCCTGACCATGCCTGAGCCCATCCGCTGCGAGGACCTCCGGAAGTCCTTCGGCGGCCGGACCGCCCTGGCGGGGGCGTGGCTCGAGGCGCCGGCCGGGCGGTTCACCGCGATCCTCGGATCGTCGGGGTGCGGGAAGACGACCCTCCTCCGGATCGTGGCGGGGCTCGAGACGGCGGACTCGGGACGCGTCCTCCTCGGGGAGGCGGTCCTCTCGGACCCCGCCCCGCGCGTGCCCGCGCGGGATCGTCGCATCGGCATGGTGTTCCAGTCCCTCGCCCTCTGGCCGCACCTCACCGTGGAGGGGCACCTCCGCTTCGTGCTCTCGTCCCGGGGCGTCCCGCGGGACATCCGGGCCGGGAAGGTCCGGGACCTGCTCGCGCTCGTGGGGCTCTCCGAGCGGGGCGGCGCCCAGCCGGCGGAGCTCTCGGGTGGCGAGCAGCAGCGCGTCGCCCTCGCGAGGGCGCTCGCCGGGGATCCCGCGGTCCTGCTCCTCGACGAGCC
>JAKEIC010000180.1 GCA_022614695.1 Planctomycetales bacterium
GGCCATGCCCGACGAGACTTGCCTCTCGGCGCTCCAGCTCGCGCTCCCGGACGGCCGGGTGTTCGCGGGGGCCGACGCATTCCCGAGGGTCCTCCGGCGGCTGGGGTTCGGGTGGCGGGCGCTGGGGGCGCTCCTCGGTCTCCGCGCCGCCCGGCCCCTCGCCCGGGTCGCCTACCGCTGGATCGCCGTCCGCCGGCAGGCGATCTCGTGCCGCCTCGACCGGACCGGGGGGTCTCAAGCGGGGGTCGCCGAGGGCCGAAAAGATGGGTGAAATGGCATCGCTGGATCCGCTTCCCGCGAGTCCCCCCGCTCCGGCCGAGTCGGTCCCGGCGGCCCTGACGCGCCCGCCCGGGTTCCCCTCCGACGCCGTCTGCATCCGCTGCGGCGCCCGGGTGCGCTACGCGACGGAGAGCGACGCCTGGAACCACTTCGCCTTCTGCGGCCCCGTCTGCAAGACGAAGTTCCAGGAGGAGCTGGCGGCGCCGGTGGACGAGTAGGGGCGCCCCCCTCTAGGATCTCACGGGTGGGCCTGCGGCTCCTCCTCGTGCGCCACGGCGCGACCGCCCTCTCGGACGCGGGACGGTTCTGCGGGGCGAGCGACCCGCCGCTCTCGGCCGAGGGGAGGCGCCAGGCGGACCGGCTCCGGCGGAAGCTCGCCTCCGACCCCGTGGACTCGGTGGTCGTGAGCCCGCTCCGCCGGTCGCGCGAGACCGCGGCCCGCGCGTGGCCCCGCCTCGCCCCCCGGGCCGACCCGGACTGGGCCGAGATGCGGTTCGGAGACTGGGAGGGGCTCACGGCCGACGAGATCCAGGCGCGCTGGCCGAGGGAGTGGGCCGCGTGGATGGCCGACCCGCTCGGGGCGCGCGTGCCCTCGGGCGAGTCGGGCGCCGAGGTGCTGGCCCGGGTCCGCGCCGGTCTCGCCCGGCTCGCCGCCGGGAGCCCGGCGGGAGCCGTCGCCGTCGTCACGCACGGGGGCCCCATCGGGCTCCTCCTCTGCCAGGCCGAGGGGCGCGATCCGTCCGCCTTCGGAGCGCGGCTGGTCCCGCCCGGGGAGGCGGTGGCCCTCGCTCTCGAGGGGGGCGAGGTCTCGGTCGCCAGCCCCGCCGCGGCGACCCTGAGGAGGTGACCCGATGGCGGAGACCACGTTGATCCTCGGGGGCGCCGCGAGCGGGAAGAGCCGAGTGGCCGTCGAGCGGGCGAAGGCGTTGGGGGGCCGGGTGGTCTTCATCGGGACCGGGTCCCCCTCCGATCCCGAGATGCGGACCAAGATTGACGTCCACCGCAAGGAAAGGCCGGCCGAGTGGCGGACCTTCGAGCCGCAGGGAAAGGTGGCGGGTCTCCTCCGTATGCTCGCGGCCACCGCGGACGTGCTCGTCCTCGACAGCGTCACCTCGATGGTGGGGAACCTGCTGGTGGGGGGGACGCCGCCGGACGAGATCCTCGCCGAGGGCGACGACATCGCCGAGGCGTCGGTGGACGGGCCGGCGAAGGTGATCGTCGTCTCGGACGAGGTCGGCCAGGGCGTCGTCCCGGAGCACGCGCTCGGCCGCCGGTTCCGCGACTACCTGGGTCGCGTGAACCGGGCCCTCGCGGCGCGCGTCCACGCGGTGGACTGGATGGTGGCCGGGATCCCCGTGAGGCTGAAGGGGAAGGCATAGCGGGGCCTCGGCCCCACCGCTACCATCCCGCCCGTGCCCCCCGTGATGGGTCGGATCCCGTCCCTCGCCGTCGCGTTCTGCGCGGCGGCGCTCCTGGCGGGGACGGACGCGCGGGCCCAGGACGCGCCTCAGGCCCAGGACGCGCCCCCCGCAGGCGTGGCGGAACTCCTCGACGAGGCGGACCGGGCGTTCGCGGGAGACCCGGACGCCCCGTCCCGGGTGGGCTATCGGCTCTCGACGTTCGGTCCCCCCGCCCTCGGGGCCCTGCGCGAGGCGGCGGCCTCGGGCCGCCCGGGCCGGACCCTCGCGGCCCTGCGGGCCCTCGTGGAGCTGGGAGAGGCCGAGGCGGCGGCCTCCCGCGCGCTGGACCTCGCGGCCGCGGGCGAGATGCGAGTGCGGGTGCCCGCCGCGGAGACGCTGGCCGCTCTCTCGGTCCGGCTCGCAGGCCCCTCGGGGGAGGCCGCCCGGAACCGGATCGCCGGGGACCTCCCGCCGGTCCTGCACGAGACCTTCGAGCCCGAGGTGAAGATCCCCCTCCTGGTCGCCCTCTGGCACGCGGCGCGGACGCCCTCGGCGAGCGCCGACCTGAAGCAGTACCTGCGCTCGGAGGAGCCCGAGGTCGCCGCGCGCGCCGCGCTCGCCCTCGGCGAGTGCGGGAACGTCGCGGCCGCCCGGTCCCTCCTCGAGCGCCTGCGCGGCGAGCCGACGCCGCGGGGCCGCCTCGCCGCCGCGCTGCTCGACCGGGAGATGACCGCCGAGAGGCTCTCGGCGCTCGAGGCCCGCGCCAAGAGCATCCCCGTGGCCGGGGACGAGGTGCTCGAGGAGCTGCGGCAGAAGATCCTCGAGCACTACCCGGACCCCGTCGAGGCCGAGCGCGTGCTCGCGTGGGCCGTGAAGGGGATCGTGCGCGCGCTCGACCCGGCCTCGGCCTACCTCGAGAGGCCGCCGGGCGCCGGCTCCGCGGCGGGAGGCCCGGCCGGGGTCGGACTCCGCCTGGGGCAGCGGGACGGGCTCCCCGTGGTGATGAGCGTGAGGGGCGGAAGCCCGGCGGAGCGGTCGGGGCTCCGGCCGCGCGACCGCATCCTGCGGGTCGGGGACCGCCGCGTCGTGGGCCGGGACGGGGTCCCCGAGGAGGCCGACGCGGTGGAGGGCTGGCTCCGGGGCGAGCCCGGGACCTCGGTGGAGGTGGAGTTCTACCGCGAGCAGGAGCCGCGCTGGCTACGCTGGCACAAGGTCACGCTGGCGCGCGTCGTCCTCCCGCCTCCCGCCGCGTCCCGGCACCTCCTCCCCGGAGGGATCGGCCACGTCCGCATCGAGGACCTCGGCCCCGCCACGGCGAGGGAGCTTCGGGAGGCGCTCGCGGCTCTCGCGGAGGCCGGCGCCCGGGCGATCGTCCTCGACCTGCGTTCGCTCTCGGCCGGCTCCCGTGAGCACCTCCTCGAGACCGCGGCGGTGCTCCTCGGAGGCGGCGCCGTGGTCTACAAGAGCCGGGGCCGGAATCCTGCCCTCGCGGCGACGCGCGAGTGGAAGACCGAGGGCGGGCCGGTGACGCTTCCGGCGACCGTCGCCCTCGTCGGGCCGGGCACCGCCGGGCCGGGCGAGCTCCTCGCCGCGGGGCTCCGCCACCACCGGAGGGTCGCGCTGGTCGGCTCGAAGACGTTCGGCGAGAACCAGGAGGTCCAGGTTTTCCCGCTCCGGTCCACCGGCGGCCGGACGCAGCTCCGTCTCCCGGTCGCCGTCCACCTCGCCCCGGACGGCGCCGCGATCCACGGAAACGGGGTCAAGCCGGACCGGGAGGTCGCCGACCCCGCCTGGCCCGGCTGGGTCGAGACCGAGCGCGAGGCGGTCCGCCGTTCGGGCGAGCCCGAGCGCTACGCCGCGCGGCTCCTCGAGCGGATAGACCCGGCGGCCGCGCGCGCGCTCGCCGAGAGCGACGGGGGCGACGTGGGCCGCTACCCCGGGTTCGCCGAGTGGCACGCCGAGATCCGGACGCTGGCCGAGCCCGAGCACCTCCGGCCGCTCGTCCGGGCCGCGCTGCGCGCGCTGCTCGCGGGGGGCGATGGCCCCGCGGCGCCGGACCCGCGCGAGGACCCTCCGCTCGCTGCGGCCGTCCTCGCGCTGCTCGAGGGGCTCGGCGCGGACCCGGCGTCGTTCCCGCTCTACGCGGGGCTGGCGCGCTAGGCGATCAGCCCACCGGCTTCCAGGCCGGGGGACCTTCCGGGTCGGGCTCGACCCGCTCCACGCGGTCGAAAGCGCAGACCCAGGAGGTGTCGGCCTGATAGGCGCCGCCGTGCTTCTCGGGACGGTTCGTCTCGAGGATCCGGTGGCAGAAGCAGTGGTAGAGGTGGTCGTCCACCCAGAGGATCTGCGACCGGGTGACCTCCCCGTCCCGGAAGTGGAGGGTCACGTGCGTCCCCCGGTGGCTCACGAGGGCTCCGACGACCCGGTCCCGCGCGTCGTCGTCCCGGCCGGCCATGCCGAGCGGAGATGATACCGGCCCGCCGCTTGTGAGGGCCGGAGCCCGGCCCTAAGATCGCCGCTCTCGTGCAAGCGCCCGCCGCGCCGGGGTTTCGCCGGTCCCACCCCCTGCGGCGGCTCGTGGCGGACGAGAATCTCCTCTTTCTCGGGCTCGCGGCCGCCGTCGGCGTCGGCGGCGCGCTCGTGGGGATCGGGTTCCAGCAGGCCACCCGCGCCCTCTCGGCGCTCTCGTTCGGCTCCGACCTCGGCACCACGGACCTCCTCGCGGCGGCCCGGGAGGCCCCCGCCTGGCGCCGCGTCGCGGCGCCGGTCCTCGGCGCGCTCGCCGCCGCCGCTGCGATCGCGCTCCTCGCGCGCCTCTCCCGCGCGCGCCCGGGCGACGCGGGCTCCGGCATCCCCGACGTGATGGAGCTCTTCGCGAGGGGGGACCGGAGGCTCTCGCTCCGGGCGTCCCTCCGGGGAGCGTTCGGGGCCTGGCTCGTGATCGGGAGCGGAGGCTCGGCGGGGCTCGAGGGCCCGAAGTGCCAGCTCGCGACGACTCTGGCCGCAAAGGTCGCGGGAGCGCTCCGGCTCTCGCGCCAGAGGGCCCGCACGCTCGTCGTCGCCGGAGTCGCCGCCGGGATGGCGGCGGCCTACAACACGCCTCTCGCCGCGACCCTCTTCGCCGTCGAGGTCCTGGTCCGGTGGGACCAGGCCTACGTGCTGCCGTGCGCGGTCTCAGGTGCCTCCGCGACCCTCGCCCTCCGGCTCCTGGGCTCCGCGGAGCCGCTCTACGCCCGACCCGACCTCTCGCTCGGGAGCCCCTGGAACGTCCTGGGCCTCCTCGCGCTCGCCGTGGCGGGCGGCGCGCTCGCCGCGGGCTTCATGCACGCGCTCCGGGGCACGGCCCTCCTCGTGCGGAGGCTGCGCCTGCCCGCTCCGGCGGCCTTCGCGGCGGGGGGGCTGGCGGTCGGGCTCCTCGGCCTCGGCCTCCCCCACGTCTACGGCAACGGCTACGAGGCGGCGACGGGTTTCCTCATGCGGGGGGCGGCCGAGGGATGGGTCCTCGCCTTGCTCGTGCTCCTGGGCAAGCTCGTCGCGACTTCGGCGACCATAGGCTCCGGGGCCCCCGGCGGAGTCTTTACCCCGACCCTCGTCCTCGGGGCGGCGCTCGGGGCCGCGCTCGGCCAGGGGGCCGCGGCGCTCGCCCCGCCCGGGGAGGCCTCGCCCGCCCTCTATGCGGCGGTGGGGATGGCCGCCCTCCTCGCCGGCACCACCCACGCCCCCTTCCTCTCGATGGTGATGCTCGCCGAGCTCACGGGGAACTGGGGGCTCGTCCTCGCCCTCATCATCCCCGTCTTCGTCGCGATCTCCGCTTCCCACCTCTTCCATCGCGACTCCATCTACGAGGGCGAGTTGCGCCGGCGCGGGATCTCCTGGGCGGGCGAGTCCGAGGAGGTGGCTCTCCGGAACCTCCGGGTGACGGACGTGATGAGGCGGAACGTCCCCCTCGTCCCCGAGGACCTTCCCCTCTCCGAGGTACTGCGGATCTTCGCGCAGACCCGCAGCACCTACCTCTACGTCGGCGGGCGCGACGGACTCTTCCGCGGCGTGATAGACCTCCACGACGTGAAGGGTCTCATGGGGGCCGACGCCTCGGCGCTGGCCGGGATCGTCCTTGCGCAGGACATCGTCCAAGAGATCCCCGCGGTCTACCCCGACGATTCCCTCGTGACCGTGAACGAGAAGCTCTGGTTCCGGGACCTGGGCCACCTCCCGGTCCTCGAGTCTCCCGGCCGGCGGCGGTTCCTCGGGATCGTGACCCGGCGGGACCTCCTCGGCGCGATAGACCACGAGATCCTGCGCCGCGACAGCCTCATGGCCCGCGTGGGGGCGCCCGGGGCGCCCGGGGCCGAGTACGTCGCCCTCCCGCCGGAGCACCGGATCGAGGAGATCTCGCTCCCGGAGTGGCTCGAAGGCAAGACCCTCGGGGAGGCGGACCTGCGCGGCTCCTACGGAATCACCGTACTCGCCGCCGCCCGACCGGCGGCGGAGGGACGCGAGGAGCGTGTCGTACCGAGGCCGGACTGGGTATTCCGGCGCGGGGACACCCTAGTGGTCTTGGGGTCGGAGGCGGACACACGGCGGTTGTCCGGAGGTGGCCCGGCGAGCCCGCCGCTGCCTGGGGCGATAACTGAGTGACCGGACGAGTAAACCCAAGTTTACGGATCTGGGCGCGCCGGGGAGGCGCCCGGATTCCGGACATCGAGCAGCTGCGATGGCATGGGCATAACCTGAATTGCAGTAATGGCTTATCTGGACAACCAGGGGCGCGCGTGAACACGCGCCCAGAGGTTCCCGAAGCGCGGACGGAATGCGAGTTGCTCTTCACCGCACCCAGTCTCGGACTTGTTCCACCTCGGCCATCCCTTTCTCGGTCGGCCCCTCCGCGGGGCCGGGGGTGAATCTATGACGTACGGATTGTCTCGCCTCCTCTCCCTGACCGCGGGAGCCGCACTGGGGGTCCTGCTCGGCTCGGCGTCCCCGGCGGAGGCAGCGACCAACTACAGCGTGCAGAGCGGTCCCTGGGAGACTGCCGCCACGTGGTCGAGCGGGGTCCCGGGGAACACCGACGACATCATCATCATGGCGAGCCACGTCGTCGAGATGGGGAACACGACCGCCATCCAGACGTACACGATCCGTTCCCTCGAGGTGAGGCCGGGCGGCAGGCTCCAGCGCTGGAACCCGGGGACGACCGGCACGTTCCAGTGTGGCGTCCGTTGCACCAACATCGGCCCCACCGGCTATTCGATCCTGAATCGCGGCCAGATCCACAACCAGCTCAACTCCACGACGTTCATCCAGGCGAACGGCCCCGTCCGCACGGACGGCTCCGCGATCACGAGCCGGACCAGCCAGCCCATGGGCGGGTTCTCCTGGGGCTGGAACAACCTCGGCCATGGCGGAGGGATGGCCTGGGCGCACGGACACACGGCCCCGGACGGCAACTCGACGTCCGGGATCTGCCTCATCCTCAACGGCGGGACCGTCTCGTCGCCCTACGCGCTCTCGCAGGCGGGCGCCATCAACATTGACGGCCCATCCTTCGCCCCGAGCCTCGACGCGCTGCCACGCGTCTACGTGAACGGCTCGTACACGCTCGGATCGAATCTCGAGATCTTCTCGTTCGAGTCCCGGATCGAGATCGGGGGCCGGCTCACGCTGAACGGGTATCGGCTCCTCATGCAGGGCCCCCTCCACGTGGGATCGGGGGGAGCCGCCGCCACGTTCCTCATCAACGACGGGGTGAGCACGAACAACATCGGGACCTGGCCGCAGTTCCGGATCACCAGCGGGCCGGCCTGCACCTGGGCGGGGGGCGCCCTCGTCGAGATCCCGACCGGCAGCCACGGCTCCGCGTCCCTCGGGACCGCCGTCCAGATGACGGGGAACGCGCGCCTGAACCTCTACGGGCAGCCCACGATCCCCGCCGCCCTCCAGAACGGGGGAGCGCCCACCTTCTGGATCATCGGGAACCTGATGGTCGGAGGGACGGCCCGCGTGGACATCGTCGTCCCCGGGTCGCCCAACAACCCGACGAACGCGTTCCTGCAGGTCGGGCAGGACCTCTCCTTCGAGAACACGACGGCCATCCCGCAGTCCGGCTCCGCGGGTTGGATCACCCAGACGGGGAACCACGGGGCGACCGGGTTCCCCGTGGTCCTCGTGCAGTCGGCGGCCGGGGGAGGCAACGCGTTCCTGCCGGCCTCCGACTGGCGCGGGCTCGTCGGCGGGACCACCCCGGGCAGCACGACGGCCGGCTGGACCTCCACCAACTCGACGGTCATCCACCAAGGCGGGGTGAACGTCTTCGACGACTTCCGGTTCCTCGCCAGCGGCGGGAACCCGGGGAGCGTCTGGGGCCTGCACTCGATCCAGATCGGCCTCGCGAGCTACCAGTGGGGGGCCTCGACGGTGAACATCACCAGCCAGACAAACCTCGCCATGGGCGGCCTCGGGACGCTGTTCACGATCGACAACTCCGCCCTCTCGGTGATGGGGAACCGGAGCGCCGTGAACGGCGGGGGCGGCAACGTCTTCGTCTCGGGCGGGGGGACGTTCACCCAGACGAAGATCCCCACCAACCTCCCCGCGGACGGGTCCCTCGGGGTCGTGGACGTGAACGGGAACCTGCAGGTGACGGGCGCGGGCGTCTACAACCTCGGGCTCGCGAGCGCCTCCGACCAGTCCACGCTGCGGGTCCTGGGACAGGGGACGATCCCCCCGAGCAACATCACCGGAGTCCCCCAGCTCACGAGGCAAGCCCCGCTCGGAAACGTCTCGATTGACGACGGCGGGAGCCTGCTCTCGCCGAACGCGAGCAACGTGCTCGTCTTCATCGGCGAGAAGTGGCACTCGGCGTCGGTGACGATCAAGATCCACCCGTCCAAGGTGACGGACCTCTACAACGGGCGCCAGGTCACCTTCCAGGCGACGGGGGGCACGTCGCCCTACACGTTCTCGATCGTCACAGGGAGCGGCACCCTCGCCGCGGCCACCTACACGGCGCCGGCCACGGGCTCCGGGCAGGCGATCGTCCGCGTGACCGACTCGGCGAACCCGCAGCAGTTCGTGGACGCGGTCGTGAGCTACCGGGGCCTCTCGCTCGGGACGCTCTCGATGTCGCCCGGCTTCGCCGGGATCAGCCCGCCGGGGTATTGCTACTACCTCCGCGGCGACCTGGGCACCACGGTGAACCTGCGGGCCTTCGGCGGCTCCGGGACGTACTCCTGGACCCGCACCGGGGTCGGCAGCATCTCCGCCACCTCAGGTCAGACCGTCGTGTACACCGCGTCGGGCGGGTCGGCCACGACCACGGCCGCCGCGACCATCACGCTCTCGGACGGCACCGGCACCACGCGGACCGCCTACCTCTGGAGCTACGGAAACACGTTCTACGGCTACACGTACCCGACACCCTACTACATGTACCACCTGCGCGTCGGGGACACCCAGACCTACACCCGGCCGAGCAACAGCGGGACCTGGTCCTTCACGACCAACCCGAGCGGCGCGACCCTGAACGGGGGGACGAGCGCCACGGGCACCTCTGTGACCGTGAATGCCGGCGTCACCGGGGGCGTCACCTCTTACAGCCTCTGGAACTACGGGACGGTCACCAGCCTCACGGCGACCGGCTACTTCTACTTCTACACGACGGCGCTCCCGAGCAACCTCACCATCAGCCCCACGCAGTTCGAGGGCTGGCTCCCCGGAGCCTCGTACACGTTCACCGCCGCGGGAGGGAACAGCCCCTACGTCTACAGCCTCCTCGTGAACGGGGGCGGCTCCACCTGCTCGAACGGCGGGAACTACTCCGCCGGAGCCACCTCCTCGTTGCCGGACACGGTCCGGGTCCAGGACCAGCCGGGCGTCACCGTTCAGGCGATCATCAACAAGGCGATCGGGACACCCCCGACCGGGAACTCCTACATCGCGGCGCCGGGTGCGAAGACGATCTTCACGAACTCGACCGCCGGCTCCGTGGACACGATCCTCTTCGCCGACGCCAACGACGACTTCGGGACGTTCCAGGTCCTGAAGACTCTCGCGAGCGGGAACCGGGTGCTCGCCGCCTCGATCGAGATCTCGCCGATCCTCCTCACCATGACGAGCGGGACCTCGCAGACGTTCACGGCCGTGGGCGGGACGACCCCCTACACCTACTCGATCACGGTGAACAACTCGGGCGGCTCCATCAACGCGGGCAGCGGCGTCTACACGTCCGGAAACACGAGCAACCGGGTGGACACGGTCCAGGTGCGCGACGCCAATGGCAAGATCGCCCGCGCGACCGTGAACGTCGTCTCGTCCTCCGGGGCCACGGCGCTCGAGATCCGCCCCCGCTACATCTACTACATCTACCCGGGGCAGCAGATGCAGTTCCGGGCGACGGGCGGGGTGGGAGGCGTGTCCTGGACGATGCTGCAGAACGGCTCGGGGGGATCCGTCTCGGGGACCGGCCTCTACACGGCGGGGCCGACGGGAGCCTTTGTCCAGGACCGCATCCGCGTGGCCGACAGCGCCGGCAACGTGGACATCGCCTGGGTCTACGTGTGGACCACGACGACCTACGTCTACCCGCTCTGGGCGTACTGGGACATCAACACCGGCGCGGGGAAGAGCCGGAACGGCTTCGACCCCGGCCAGACCCTGTTCATCACGACGACCGGGCTCGGCAGCTCCCCGAACTGGCAGTATTCGGGTAACGCCTCGAAGGGAGGGCTCACGGGCTCGGGCCCCACGGCTATCTGGACCGCGGGCAACACGGGGAACGTGACCGACAACGTCCAGTGCAGTCAGGGCCCCACGACCTACACGGGGTACTACAAGGTCCTCCCGCCGCCGATCGCGATCTCGCCCTCGCAGGCCTCGGTCTTCGGCGGGACGGTGCTCCGGTTCACCGCGACCGGCGGGACCGGCTCCTACATCTACTCCATCCTTAACAACGCGTCGGGGGCGACCTTGACCCAGAGCGGGACCCCGGCGGTGGGGATGTACACGGCCGGCCTCACGGGGGGCACCGACACGGTTCGCATCTCTGACGGCAACTCCTGGGCGGACATCTGGGTCTCGGTGCTCTCCCAGGCGAACCCGACGTCGATCTTCTGCTCCCACGCCGACCTCTGGCACGGGGAGCTGGACCTGAACGGCAGGACGATGCGGGTCAGGCGGCAGGGGGCCACCCCTGCCGGTCAAGGAGACCTGATCTCGACGAACGGCGGGATCGCGGGGGCGACGAATCCCACCCTCCGGATGGGGACGGGCTCGCAGCTCACCGTGGACCGGACTTTCGTGTGGAACCGGTTCTCGAACGAGTTCATCAGCGGGGGGACCCTCACGATCGGGGGGTCGGTGAAGATCACCGACGACGCGGGCGGGACCTCGCCGCA
>JAKEIC010000181.1 GCA_022614695.1 Planctomycetales bacterium
CCTGCCGGTCCGACGGCGGAAGGGGACCGGGAGGCGGGATGACCGGCGAGCCGGAGCGGGGCGGGGCGGCCGGGGTCGGGGCGCCGAGCGGAGCCGGCACGCGCAGGGCCGGGGCTCCCGAGCCCGAGGCCCCGCCGCCGCTCGGGAGGCGCGGCGCCTTGGCGGTGGCGCTCCTGGTGGCGCTCGCCGACGTGACCATCTACCGCGGGAGGGGATTCGCCGGCGCCGCCCTCCTCGTGGCGGTCGCCCCGCTCCTCCTCCTCCTCGGCTCGGTCGGCCCGCGACTGCGTGGCGGCATGGGAGTCGTGGGCGCCCTTCTCCTCCTCCTGGCGGGGCGGCTCCTCTGGTGTGGTTCCGAGGGCGCGGTGGTGTTCGGGGCCGCACTGCTGATCGGATTCGCGATGACGCTCGCGGGCCTCCGTCCCCACGTCCTGGAGACCGCCGTGTTCGCCGCGCAGACCGTCCAGGCGGGCTACCTGGGGCTCGCCCGGATCGGCCGGTCGCTCCGGGTCCCGGCCCCGAGGATCTCGCGCGACCGCTGGCTCGCGACGACCCTGCCGATCGCGGCCC
This sequence comes from Planctomycetales bacterium, assembly GCA_022614695.1. Classification (GTDB taxonomy): domain Bacteria; phylum Planctomycetota; class JAKEIC01; order JAKEIC01; family JAKEIC01; genus JAKEIC01. The sequence goes on from JAKEIC010000181.1 coordinate 571, forward strand.
TCGCCGGGTTCGGGCTCCTCTTCGTGCTGGCGAACCCCGACCTGCTTGCCTCCCTGGGGAAGAACGCGCAGAGACTCCTCGAAGGTCTCCGGGACTGGGTGGTCGAGCGGGCCCCCCGGCCGGGCCAGGTGGTCTTCTGGTTCGTCGTGGCGTGGGTCGCCCTCGGGCTCCTGCGCCCGCTCGTCGGTCGCGCTCCCTTCCTCCCGGCGGCGGAGACCCGACCCGAGAAGCCCGGTGAGACGGGCTTGCCCGGCACCGTGGACTGGCACCCCGTCTTCCGCAACACGCTCCTGGGCCTCATCGGGCTCTTCGCCGTCTACCTGGCGTTCGAGTTCGGGACCCTCTGGTTCCGGGAGTTCCCCGCGGGGTTCAACTATTCCGGTTACGCGCACCAGGGGGCGGCCTGGCTCACCCTGGCGCTCGCGCTCGCGACGGCCCTGCTCTCGGTCGTCTTCTCGGGTCGGACGCGCGCCGATCCCCGCGCGCCGAGGTTGCGGAGGCTCGCGTGGGTCTGGTCGGCGGAGAACCTGCTCCTGGCGCTGGCGGTCTACAACCGCCTGTTCATCTACGTGGGATTCAACGGGATGACTCGCATGCGGGTGGTGGGCCTGTTCGGGACGACGGCCGTCGTCGCGGGTTTCGCCCTGGTCCTGCAGAAGATCGCCCGGGACCGCGACCTCGTCTGGCTCGTCCGGCACCAGCTCTGGGCGCTCGCCCTGACGGTCTACGCCTATCTCGTCGCCCCCGTGGACGCGATCGCGGTCGGCTACAACGCGCGGCGGATCCTGGCGGGGGACCCGGCGCCGTCCGTGATGATCGCCGTGCACCTGATTGATGCCGAAGGCCTCGTGCGCCTGCTCCCGCTCCTCGAGTGCCAGGACCCGGCGATCCGGGAGGGTGTCCACGCCCTCCTCGCCGAGGCCCACACGGCGGCCGAGGCCCGTGCGGCGCGGAGGGCGGAGCTCGGCTGGACCACATACCAGGTCGCGGAGGTTCGGCTCCTCCGCGGGCTCCGGGAGGCCAGCCCCCGCTGGGCCGGCCTCGACGCCCGGGCGCGTCAGGCCGCGCTCCAGCGGTTCCAAGCCTACGCCCGGAGGTGGTACTAGAGAGTCCGCTCGAAGAACTCCGCGATCCGGGACTCCTCGGCGGCCATCACGGCCTCGTCCCGCGGCATGTGGCGCTCGCCCGGGAGGAGCATCAGCTCGTGGGGGACCCCGGCGCGGTTGAGGGCCTCGACGAGCCGGGCGGTGTGCCGGAAGTGGACGTTCTCGTCGAGCATCCCGTGGATCACGAGGAGCTTCCCGCGGATCTTCCCAGCGTGCGTGAGCACCGACGACTCGCGGTAGCCGTCCGGGTTCGCCTGCGGTGTTCCCATATAGCGCTCGGTGTAGTGGGTGTCGTACCCGTCCCAGTGCGTCACAGGGGCGCCGGCCACGCCCGCCCGGAAGACCTCCGGGGCCTTGGCGAGGGCCATGAGCGTCATGTACCCCCCGTAGCTCCAGCCGTAGATCCCCACGCGGCCGCGGTCCACGAGGCCGAGCGCGGTCGCGTGCCTTACGCCGTCCACCTGGTCGCGGAGCTCGACCTCGCCGGTGCACCCGGCGATCGGCGCCTGCCAGGCGACCCCGCGGCGGGCCGAGCCTCGGCCGTCCGCCTTCAGCACGAGGATGCCCTGTTGCGCGAGGAACTGCGGGCGGAGGTCCGCCGTCGCGAGCCAGGTGTCGTGGACGAGCTGGACTCCGGGCCCGCCATAGACGTGGACGACGAGGGGGGCCGGCAGCCGCTCCGGCCGGTAGAGCATCGCGCGGACCGTCTCGCCGTCGCGCGCGCGGAAGGAGAGGATCTCGGGAGGCGGGAGACCGGGGACGGGGCCGGGGGCGTGGACCTCGCGAATCACCCGGCCGTCCGCGGCGCGGACCCGGATCGTGGGCGGGATCGTCCGGCTCTCGTGCTCGTCCACGAAGCAGGAGCCGTCGGGCGAGACCGCGGTCGTCGCCGTCCAGCGCGGCCCCCCGTGCCAGCCCGGCTCCGGGGTGAGGCACGCCGGCTCCCCGCCGGCGAGCGGGACCGAGAAGACCCGCCTCTCCGTGGGCTCCCCTCCGCTCGCCTCGTAGAAGACGCGCCCGCCCGCGACGGCAGCGACCGCGTCCACGGGGAACGGATGCGCCGTCAGCGCGCGGACGAGCCGCTCCTCCCGGCGCAGCTCGAGCTGCTTCAGCCCCGTCCGCTCGGAGGCCCACACGAACTCGCCGCCCGGGAGGAGCTTCAGGTCGTCGTGGAGGTTCACCCCGAGCTCCGACTCCTCGACGAGGCGGACCCGGCCGCGGCCGGTCGCCGGGTCGAGCGCGCGGAGCGCGAGCCGCCGCTGGTCCCGGGTCTGGGTCTGGGCGAGGAGCCGCCCGTCGGGCGCCCACGAGACGCGGGCGAGGTACTCGTCGCCTTCGAGGTCCATCCAGACGGGCGGCCCGCCCGCGACGGGGACCACCCCGAGCCGCACCCGCGGGTTCCCGGCGCCGGCGAACGGGTAGCGGTGCGCCTCCATCTCCATGCGGTCCCCGTGCTGGTGGACGATCGGGTAGGCCGGGACGTGCCGCTCGTCGGCCTCCTCGAACGCGACGAAGCGGCCGTCGGGCGAGATCCAGAGCCCCTCGGGCCGGCCCATCTCCTCTTGGGCGATGTAGTCGGCGAGGCCGTGCGTGAGGCCGGCGGCGGCGCCCGAGGTGAGCCGGCGCTCCAGCCCCTCCGGGAGCGGCATCGCCCAGACCTCGCCCTCCCGCACGAAGACGAGGAGCCGCCCGTCGCGGGAGAGGCGCGGCGAGGCGAGCCCGCGGGCGACGACGCGCCCGTCCACCCAGGCGTCCCCCCGGAGAGGCACGAGGAGCGCGGGGGCGTCGTCCGCCCACGCGAAGTGCGTGACCCCGCTCTCCCGGAGCCTCTCCCGTTCCCGGCGGAGTTCCTCCTCGCGCGACATGGGCCGCGCCCCCGGGCCTCCCCCCGCGGCTGCCAGGAGGATCCGCTTCTCGCCGGTCGCCAGGTCCATCTCCCAGAGGTCCCGCGCCAGGTCCCCGCGCCCGCTGAAGAGGTACGCGATCCGGCGACTCCCCGGGACGAACGCGATCTTCTGCGGAGCCGACGCCCCGGGTCGCGGGAACCGCGCGACGATCTCGGGGGTGAGCTTCACGGGTTCCCCGCCAGCCGGTCGAGGAGACGCGTCCAGTCGGCCTCGAGCGACGCGATCGGCGCGCCCAGCAGCCTCTCGAGCCGGGCGGGAGTCCCCCGCCCCCGGTAGAGGAGGCCAAGCCACTCGAGGAAGGCCTCGCGACGGCGCAGGTCCGCCCCCTCCGCAAGGAAGAACCGCGCGAGCGCCGACCCGTACGCGAACCCCTCGTAGCCCGGGCTCGCGTAGAGGCCGCCGAGGTCCGCCCCGAGGATCTCGCCGAGCGGACGCCAGCCGCCGGCGCGCCGGACCGACCGGAGCGCGGGCGCGAGCCAGACCCGGTCGGCGACCCCGCGGTCCCAGGCCGGGGCGAGGGCGTCCTCCTCGGCGTGGAGGGCGATCGCCTCGCAGGCGAACGCTCCCCGGTCGGGCGGGGGAACGCTCCCGCGCGTCGCGTCGAGGAGGGCGTGGACCGTCTCGTGGACGAGGGCCCGCGCCGCGACGCTCCGGGAGGGGCTCCCGAAGTTCACCCACACGATCCGCGTGCGCGGATCGTAGAAGGCGGGACGGGACTTGAGGTCGGCCGAGCGGTCGGGGAGGTCGCGGCCGAGGCGATCCTCGTAGCCCCGGCGGTTCGCGAAGATGCGGACGAGGATCGGCGCGCCGGGCTCGAGTGGGAACCGCGCCCCGAGGACCTCGCGGGCCCACTCGACCGCGCGATCCAAGAGGACCCCTGCGTCGCGGGCGGCGTCGGGGAGGAGGTCGGTCTTCACACGGAACCGCTCCCACGGGATCTCGGGCGCATCGTCGAAAGAGAGCGCCGGCCGGTCGCCCGGGCCGGGCGGGGCGGCCGTCGCGGGCGGCTCCTCACCCCCCGCGCGCCACGCCGGGACCCAGCGGGCCCCTGCCCGCGCGTGGCCGAGGAGAGCCCGCGCGTCGGCCCGCTCCGGGTCGCGCACAGTCGCCTCGCGCGCGGCGGCACGGGCCAGGTCCTCGCGGCCCGAGGCCCGCGCCCGCGCGGCGAGCGCCGCCCAGCGCCCGCCCCACTCGCGTCGCCACGACGCCGCGCGAGCGTCCCAGAGGACGTCGGGCCTCCCCGCGCCGGGCCGGTCCCACCAGGACTTCTCGAGGACCGCGAGCGTCGCCTCGCGCCCGAGCACGGGGAGAGCGAGGTCCCGGAAGTCCAGCTCCCAGAGCTGCCGGTCGGCCCCACGCGACTCCCGTGCGAGCGCCTCGAGCCCCGCCCGCTCCTCGGCGCGGAGTTTCTCCCGCGCCTCGTGGAACTCGCGCGCCCCCGCGAGCCGCCGCTCGAAGGCGGCGAGGAGGGAGGGGTCGTCCTCGGGGGACTGCGCGTGAGCCGCCGCGGAGGCGGCGATGGACACCACCAGGAGCGCCGGATGGCCGAAACGGAAACGCCTTCGCGGGCGCGTCACGAGGACCGGATCTTACCGTTCCTCAGGCGATCGTCGGGACGAGCCCCGACGAAAGGATGGCTCGGTCCGACGTGAGGAGCGTGGCGCCGTAGATCCGGGCGGTCGCGACGACGATTCGATCCACGGGGTCCTTCGGGAAGCTCGGGGGTAGGTCTACCGCCTCGACCGTGATCGCCGCCGAGATCGGCTTCACCTCGACGAGCGGGGGGGCCACAGCTTCCTCCAGCCACTCCCGCAGCGGTCGGTTGAGGGCGATCCCACCCCCTCGGACGAGCCGGGCGGTCTCGAGGAGCGACATGTCCGAGACCAGGAGCGGTCTCTCGGGCCGTGCCGTATCCACGATGCCTCGCTGGCGTCGCGAGAGCCGCCGCGGCTCGAGGAGCCACCGGGTCAGGACTTGGGTGTCGAGGAGGTAAGTCACTTCCGTCCTCGGAACGCGTTCCACTCCTCGAGCGGAATGGCAGGGGAGTCGATGTCGCCGACGATCCGGCCGCTGCCGCGGAGCGCGTGCTGCGGGAATCGCCCGCGCCGGTCTCCCGCGACCGGCGCGACCTGGGCTACCGGCTTCCCTCGCTTCGTGAGGATCACGGTCTCCCGTGTCCTCTGGATCCGATCCAGGATCGCGAGGCACTTGGCCTTGAACTCCGTGGCGGTCAGCGTCGGCATATGACCAGTCTACAGGACTGGTCATATCGCATCAAGCAACTCGAGTCCCCAGTCGCCGCTGCGACGGTCATGGCCCTCCTCGTCTCGCGCGATCCGGCTCAACGAACGACCCAGCCCTCGGCCGGAGGCGCCTTCCAGCGCAGGGGGGCCTCAAGAATGAGCCACCATCCCAGATCAGCCAACGTCGCGTCACTTGCAGGGAGGATATCGTCCACGATCTCACCGTCCGTCGCGGAGACCCTCCCGTAGATAGTGAGGTGCAGGAAGCCGACCTCCGGGGTGCGGGGGATACAGGCTCCGTTAGAAGCTCGGTAGTAGTCCGCGAACCCGAACGGATCGATGAACGTCAGCTTGCCGTCTCGATGTGCCTGCCGGAGTTCGGCGCTTGCGGACTCCGACAGGGCCTCTAGGATCGGCCTGCGTCCGCGGATCTCGTCGAGCGTCCGGGAGGCTGAGAAGCCCCACTGCAACGGGTAGAGCACACCCCAGAACGCTCGCCGATCCAGGCCGACGCGGCGGGCGGTCTTGTTCCTGACCCGGAACCGAAGGCCGAATCCACCTGAGCTGGGCTGCCCGTAGAGAGCCCGGTCGACCTCCGCCGAGACCAGTTTCCCCTGGCAGAGGAACTGAAAGCCGTCTGACGGCGCGACCGACGAGGTTGGCGGCGAGACCGGCCCTGCTGCCGGTGCCATTACGGTTGACGTGTTCCTTCCGCAGCAGACGAACAGAAGAGCCACCGCAATGGCAAGGCGCGACGATGGCCTGATCGACCCTCCCTCAACGCCCGCACCACCGGAAGATCCGCGTGCCAGGATCACATTCCGAGGCTACTTCCCCTCCAGCAGCCCCGCCAGCGCGTCGCGGGCCTCGCGGGGGTTGAAGCCGAACGGGCCGAGGCCGCCGCGGTAGTGGATGACGCCGTCCGGGCGGACGACGTAGATCCTCTCGGGCCAGCCGTTGTAGGCGAGGCTCACCGTGTCCTCCATCGTGTCCACGACGGTCGGCATCTCGAGCTTGAGCGCGCTCGAGCACTGCCGGGCCACCCCGCGACGCGCCTCGTGGCTCTTCGGGTCCGCGAGCTTGAGCATCGGGTCGGCCCAGTTCGAGTCCGAGGGGTGAGCCTCCCGGACATACACCATCAGGAACTCGGCCCGATCCTTGAACTCCCCGTGCAGCTCCGCAACAGTCCCCGACTGTTGCCGGAAGGGGGGTCACGTGTAACTGCCGAAGACCAGCACGACAGGCCGGCCCTTCGCGAGAAGGGCCGAGAGCCGCAAGCGCGAGGAGCCGTCGGAGGCCGGCAGCTCGAATTCCGGCGCCTTCTCGCCCACGGCCGGGTGGGCGTCCAGCTCCTTCGTCGAGATCGGCAGCTCTATCTGTTCGGCCGCCCGCCGGACGTCGAGGCTCCGGACCCGGCCCCCCCAGAGGGCCTGGATGAACTGGTCCCCGTTCGGGACCTTGCGGCCCCGCGAGCCGAGGACCACGTCCCCGGGCCGGAAGCCCGCCGCCTCGGCGCCGCTCCCGGGCTGGACGCGCTCGACGAGGATCCCGCCTCCGGGGTTCTCGCGGATGAACATCCCCAGATAGCCCCCGACTCGCCGGAGCGCGGGCTCGGTCGCGGCGGCTCCCTCGCCGGCGGCCGGCGCGCACTCCGAGAGCGTCTTCTCGATCATCGCCGCCACCTCCCGCCGCGCGCCCGAGACGGACGCGTCGGCCGACGCCGCGACCCGCTTCTCGATCGCGGGGAGCAGCTCGTCTCCCTCCCCCGCGGCCGCCACCCCTGTCACCGCGGCGATCCCGCAGGCGAGAACACCGGCCATTCCTCGGGTCATGAGTCCTCCGTTCCGGGTCCTCGCCGGCTCACTTCCGATCCCCGTGTTCCCGGATGACCGCTCCCGCGGCCTCGTCGCAAGCCTTCGCCGCCGTGTCGCCGCCCTGGTTCGTCGCGACGAGCACGGCGAACCCGCTCTCCGGCGCGAGCCACGCGACGGCGTACCACATCGTGTTGCTCCCCGCGTGCGTGAGGACCGGGCCCTTCGCTCCGGGGCGGGTCGTGACGCCCCACCCCGCGGCGTAGTCCGCCCCGTCCGGAGGACGGTGGAGCCGCACGAAGGTCTCGGGCCGGAGCAGCGCGGGCTTCCCGCGCCCGGCGCGCAGGTGCAGCGCGATGAAGTGCCCCCAGTCGGCGATCGTCGCGTGGACCGTCCCCGCAGGACCGATCGCCGCCGGGTTGTCCGATCCCGGCCCCGGCTCGACCGGCTTCCCCGCCGCCGTGTGGCCCCGGGGCTGGTCGAGCGCCTCGGGCCTCCCCGGCGCGCCGAACCCGGCCGACTTCATCCCGAGCGGCCCGAAGATCCGTTCGCGCATCAGGTCCTCCCAGGACTTCCCCGTCACACGCTCGGCCACCGCCCCCGCGATGGCGTAGCCGGCGTTCGAGTAGAGGTACTTCGCGCCGGGCCCGGCCACGGGCGCGCGGCGCAGGACGCCCTCGACGAGCGCACTCCTCTGCTCCGTCGGCGTCCCGGGGTGGCTCCAGAGCCTCCCCCAAAGCCCGTCGGCGTCCAGGTTCTCCGGGGCGCCCCCCCGGTGCGTCAGCAGGTGCATCAGCGTGACGCCCGCCCAGCCCGGGTGGATCTCCCCGAGGTCCCGGAACGTCTCGGCGGGCTTCGCCTCCCAGGCGAGCTTGCCCTCCTCGACGAGCCTCGCCAGCAGCGTCGCCGTCATCGCCTTCGTACAGGACCCGAGGTGGAACCGATCCTCGACCGTGACCGCCTTCTCCGCCCCGCGTCGGCGAACGCCGTCCACGCCGACGGAGAGCACCCTCTCCGGGACGACCACGGCCGCCGCCATCGCCGGGAGGTCGTGCTTCAGGCGGATGGGCCGGAGGATGTCCCGGAGGTTCCGGCGCGGGGGGTCGGGCGGGGCGGCGGCCTGCTTCGGGCTCGCCGGGGCGCCACCCGGTGGGTCGCCGGCCCTCTTCCCCTCGGGCCCCTCGGGCTTCGCCGGGGCCTTCGCGGCCGGCTTCGGCGCGGGCTTCGGCGGGCCCGGACGGCGCCGGTACTTCTCGTAGAGGTCCGTGTGCTTGCTGCGCAGGTCCACCGGGCGCCCCGCGATCCACATCCGGAGGACGTGGGTGCTCGGCTCCAGAGGGTCGCCGTCCGTCACGATCAGGTCCGCTTCCTTGCCCGGCTCGAGGCTGCCCAACCGGTCGGCCACGCCGAGGATCTCGGCGGGCGAGAGGGTCACGGCGCGCAGGGCCTCGTCGCGCGGGAGCCCGAACGCGGCTGCCATCCCCGCGTGCATCCCGAGGTTGCGGGCGTTCGAGGCGTCGTCGCTCCGGAAGCAGAACCGGACGCCCGCGCGGTGGAGCTTCCCCGCGTTGGCGTAGACGGCGTCGTAGGGGTCGTAGCGGCGTCGGGGGAGCGCGAGGACGGGGCCCACGAGGACCGGGAGCCCCTTCTCGCGCAGGAGGTTCGCCGCCCTCCACGCCTCGGTCCCCCCCGCGATCGCGGCGCGGAGCTTCGCCTCGCCCGCGAACTCGACGGCGGCCCGGATCTCCTCGACCGTCTCGGCCTCGAGGACGACGAGACCGCGGCCCGTCGCGTAGGGCTCGAGCGCATCCAACGGAGGATCGGGCTCGAGCGCCGCGCCGGCGGCCCGCATCCGCGCCCGGTCCGCCGCGCGCCGGAAGAGGTCGCGGAGTTCCCGGCGGCGCTCGGTCACCCCGGACGCCCGGTCCGACTCGGCCTTCGCCTCGTCCCCCGTCGGCCGCCGCGACCCGGCGGCGCGCCGGGCCTGGGTCGGCACCCGCACGTGGAGGGCGAGGGGGTCCTTCACCGCCATCTCCTCCCAGGTCCAGCCCGCGAGCCGGACGAGGGCCGACTGGCCGGAGACGACCCCGCCCTGCGGGCGGGCCACGACCGACGTGATCCCGTTCGCCCGGGTCACGGGGATGACGTCCGAGTCGGCGTGGAACGCGATCGCGGTGCGGAGGTCGGGCTGGAAGTTCCCGGGGTCCACCAGGTCGTGCGTCGCCGGGACCGAGCCCACGTCGCGCAGCCCGACGGAGCCGCCCGCGTCCATCAGGCCGGGATAGACGTGGAGGCCCGAGACCTCCACGACCTCGTCGCCGGCGGCCGGTCGCACGTCGGCCCCGAGGGCCGCGATCCTCCCCGCCGCGATCCGGAGGGTCGCCCCCTCGATCGCGGGTCCCGACACCGGGTGGACCGTGGCGCCCACGAGCGCGAACGGCCCCGGGCCCGGCGACGGCGACGGGGGGAGTTCCTGGGACGGCGCGGCGAGCACCACGGCCGGGAGCGGCTCCCCCGGCCTCTCGAAGGCGACCTCCCCGAGCAAGAGGGTGATCACGCAGCGCGAGTAGACCGAGAGCGGGTCCCCGTTCCAGATGGCGAGGTCGGCGTCCCGGCCCGGCTCGATCGTCCCGACCCGGTTCCCGATCCCGAGCTGGAGCGCCGGGTTCCGTGTGACGGTCGCGAGCGCCTCGTCGCGCGGGAGCCCCCCGTACTTCATCGCCTTCGCCGCCTCGAGGTTCAGCCGCCGCACCAGCTCGCCCGAGTCGGAGTTCAGCGAGACGAGGACCCCGGCCCGGCGCATCAGGGCCGCGTTGTAGGGGATCGCGTCGAGGGCCTCCATCTTGAAGGCCCACCAGTCGGAGAACGTGGACCCGCCGACCCCGTGGGCCGCCATCTCCTGGGCGACCTTGTAGCCCTCGAGGACGTGCTGGAACGTCGCGACCTTGAAGCCGAACTCCTCCGCCACCCGCATCATCATCAGGATCTCGTCGGCGCGGTAGCAGTGGCAGTGGACGAGGCGCTTGCCCTCGAGGACCTCGACGAGGGCCTCGAGCCGGAGGTCCCGGCGCGGCTCGGGGGCCGACTCGCCCTCGGCGCGAGCGTCGCGGTACTTCTTCCGCGCCGCCTGGTACTCGCGCGCCTCGACGAAGGCGCGGCGGATCGCCGCCTCGACTCCCATCCGGGACCCGGGGAACCGCGCCCCCTCGCCGCGGCCGCCCGCGCGCTTGGGGTTCTCGCCCAGGGCGAACTTGATGCCCGGTGGGGCGCCCGGGAAGAGCATCTCGGCGGGCGACGCCTTGTACCGCATCCGCACGACCGCGTTCTGGCCCCCGATCGGGTTCGCGCTCCCGTGGAGGAGGTTCGCCGCCGTCACCCCTCCCGCGAGCGCCCGGAAGACCGTCACGTCGTCGGGCTCGAGGACGTCCCCGATCCGGCACTCGGCCGTGATCGCGAGCGTCCCCTCGTTCACGCCTCCCTCGATTGCCATGTGGCTGTGGCAGTCCACGATGCCGGGCGTCACGTGGAGTCCCCGGCACTCGATGACGGTGACGCCCTCGGGGGGCTCGACCGTCTCGGCGACCTGCGCGATCCGGCCGTTCCGGACGAGGATCGAGGTGCGGGCGAGTGTGCCGGCCTTCGCCACCGTGTGTACCGTCGCGTCGCGGAGGAGGACGTTCTCCTTGGTCTTCGTCTTGGGGACCCGGTCGGACTCCAGCTCGGTCTCGGGCTCGGGCTCGGGGGGTGGCTTCGGCGCGTCCTGCGCGGGGCCAGTCCGGGCGCCCGCGAGCAGGACAAGCGCCGCGGCGAGCGAGCGCGCCCTCATCGGTCCTCCCCTTCCTTCGGCCCCTCCTTCACCGCCTTGAACTTCCTCTCCCCCTGCCCCGTCCGGACCGTCCCCTCCATCGTGCGTCCGTCGGCGCCGAGGGTCCCCCGGAACTCGATGTCCAAGGTCTGGTCCCCGACCGTGATCGTGATCGAGAAGCTCACGTCGCGGCCGTCCACGGAGATCTCGGGGACCCCCGTCTCGCCGAGGCGGCTGCGGATCGTCCCGCTCCACCGGTTCCCCTCGCGCGCCACCTCGAGGGTCGCGGTGATCGCCTCCCCCTCGCCCTCGCCGGTGAGGTTCCAGGTCCCCGCGAGGTCCGCAGACCCGCGGGCGGGCGTCCCCTCCCCGCGCGCGGCGCCGCGCCGTCCGGTCCCCACGGGCCGCGCGGGCTCGGGCTTGTCGTAGTCGTAGCGGAGCCCGTCCACGAAGACGTGACGGACGACGGCCTTCTCGTCGGCGAGGTCCCCGGTCCAGAGCACGAGCGACGCGGCGCGGCCGGGCGCGATCTCGCCGACGCGCCCCGCGATGCCGAGGAGCCGCGCCGGCTCGACCGTGAGGGCGCGCAGCGCGTGGTCGGGGTGGAGGCCCGCCCCGATCGCCTTCCGGAGGTTCTTCACGAAGTCCCCCTCGCCCTTGAGCCCGCGCGTCGTGATCGCGACGCGGACCCCGGCCTCGACGAGCGTCGCCGCGCCCCGGACGGTCTGCTCCCACTTCCGGCGGCGGTCCTCCCGGACCCGCGCCGGCTCGCCCTCCTCGGGGACCTCCTCGGCGGCCGCGGCGGCGGGCTCGTCCTCGCGGGGGAGGCCCGCGGCGTCCCCGTCGCAGCAGTCGGGCGCCGACCGGGGCCGGCGGGGCCGCGCGCCCTCGGACGGCATCTCGGACGGGGGGGCGGGGGACTGTTCCTCCCCCTCGGGCTTCGCCTCCTCGGGTCCCTCGGGCTTGCCCTTCTCCATGGGGTCGCCCGGCTTCTTCGGCTCCTCCGGGAAGGCGATCGAGAGGAGCACCGGGACGTCGCCCCGGGTGAGGAGCTCCGCGAGCTTCCAGGCCTCGAGACCCCCCGCGATCCGCGCGTCCAGGCGGAACTCCCCGGCGAAGGCGAGGGCCCGCCGGACGTCGAGGGCGGAGTCGGCCGCGAAGACGACCGGGAGCCGCCCCTCGAGCGCGGGGAGCAGCGCGTCGTAGGCCGCATCGGCCGGCGGACGCGGCAGCCGGTCCTCCCGTCCGCCGTAATGGACCCACCGGGCCCGGTGGGACTGCGCGTCGAGGAGGACCTGGCGCAGGTGCGCGATCCCGCCCATCAGGCTCCCGGGATAGCCTCCGCCGACGCCCCCGAGCCTCGCGTGGAGCGCCGCGACGGGCCGGAAGACGGCGGCGCGCCGGTCGGCGCCCGAGAGCGAGAGCGCGACGGACGTGCCCGACAGGAGTCCGTCGGGCGGCGGGACGCAGGCCACGGCGAAGCCGGCCCGGTGCGCGTCCCGGACCGCCTTCTCGTCGAGCTGGACGAGGTCGGCCGCGCGCAGGTGCGGCCGGATCCCGCGGCGGAACCCCTCGGGCGAGGCGGCGAGGACGGACTTCGTCGTGGACGGCGGCGTCGCGTCCCACCCCCCCGCGGCCCCGTCCGGCGGCGCGACCGTGCGCCCCGCGCACGCGTCCACGAACCCCGGGAGCGCCACGAGCCCCTTCGCGTCGAGGACCGTCGCGTCGGCCGGGATCTCGACGTCGGCGCCGACCTCGACGATGAGCCCGTCGCGCAGGAGGATCGTCCCCTTCGCGATCGCCGGCCGGCCCGGCGAGAGGATCCGGACGTTCGTGATCGCGGTCGGGAGCGCCTCGCGCTCCTGGGCATCGGCCGCGGCCGGGACGATGAGCGCGGCCGCGAGGGCGGCGAGACGAAGGGATGGCATGCGGACCTCCGGGAAGGCCAGTCATTCTGCCCGTAGGGTGCATCTCGGTCCACTGACTGCGTCTATCCGAGCGCTCCGATCCCGGGCGTCGCCCTACGCGGTCCCTCGCAGCAAGGACACTGGCAGACAGAACTACGAGGTGAGCCGCGACGGCGCATCCACGACATGCCACTCGAAGAGTTCCTTGAAGTCGGCGAAGCAGCGGTCGCATATCCAATGGTACTCGTCGAGTGTGGACCAGCCCTCTCGCAAGGTCTGAGGGCGCCCGTCGAGCGAGAACTTGGCCCAGCAGAAACTACAGTGATCGTGGTCCCATTTCGCGTTCTTCGGATCCTGGCGATAGGTCCAACGGCACACCTCGACACCCTTGAGGTATCGCTCTTGCCCCGCCAGCCGCCAGTCTCCCGGATCCGGCATCCGATCGCGCCCGCCGAGCGCTCCTACCGCCTCTTCCGTATCTTCCGTATCTCCGGGAGGATCGAGAACAGTTCGTCCTCCTCGGTGTAGAAGTGGGGCGAGACGCGGAGACCGCAGTTCGGGCGGTAGTCCACCTGGATCTTCTTCCGGAGCAGCTCCTTCTCGGCCGCGTCGGCCCCGGGGAAGTCCAGGCACACGACGCCGCTCCGGTAGCGGTCGTCGCGGGGGCTCCGGACCGTGAGGCCGTCCTCCAGCGCCAGCTCGATCAGGCGCGACGTGAGCCTCACGGACCGCTCGCGGATCCTCGGCACCCCCACCTGCGAGACGATCTCGATGCCGGCACGCGCGGCCATGATCCCCGGGATGTTCGGGGTGCCCGTCGCGAAGCGCATGGCGTCGTCGGCGAAGTCCATCGTCATCTCGAAGGCGAACGGCCTCTTGTGCGAGAACCAGCCGCAGATCCGCGGCTCGAGGCTCGGGATCAGGTCCGGCCGCGCGTAGAGGTAGGCGGCCCCGGGCCCGCCGCAGAGCCACTTGTGGCTGCCGCCGATCAGGAAATCCACCCCCCACTCCTTCACGTCCATCGGGACGCAGCCGACCGTCTGGTAGGCGTCCACGATGCAGTGCGCGCCCTTCTCGCGGCAGGCGCGGGCGATCGCGCCGACGTCCTGCAGGTAGCCCGAGCGGAAGATCCCGTGGTCCACGAGGACGGCGAGGGTCTCCCCGTCCACCGCCGAGACCATGGCGTCGGTCGGGATCTCGATCCCGTCGGGGCTCTTCACCACGTGGAGGCGGAGCCCGAGGCGCTCCTGCATCAGCCAGTTGTAGTGGAGGGAGGGGAAGTTCAGGTCGGTCGTCACGACCTTCCGGCGGCCGCCCGGCTGGACGATCGCCGAGATCACGATCGCGAGGAGCGTCGAGACGTTCTGGTGCATCGCGACGGACCCCGGGGGCGCGCCGAAGAGCGACCCGATCAGGTCGGCCGTCTCGCGGAGCCGCGGCACCCACTCGTCCCAGGCCTGGATCCCTCTCGTCGCCCACTCGCGGCCGTACTGCTGGAGTGAGTCGTAGGCCCCGCGCGGCATCGCCCCCATCGAGTGGCTGATGAGGTACGTGGAATCGGCGAGGATCGGGAACTCGCGCCGCCACTTGCGCGGGTGGACCTGGGTCGTCGGGGTCTTGAGGGACCCACGGAAGGCGGTGGCGCGGGAGATCGACATGCGGGCAGACTCTCCTATCGGGTGAGCATCGTACGGGCTTCCCAGAGGAGCGGGAAGAAGACCTTGCCGAGGGTCGTCTTCAGGTAGTCCACGCCCCCCTCCCCCATCTGCTCGTAGCCGCGGGCGACGAGCTTCCCGACGCTCTGCTGCCCCGTGCCGGGCCTCGAGCCGATCATGCGCATGACCATCGAGATGTGACGGAGGCGCCAGGAGGAGAACCCCTGGTCCAGGTCCACCAGCGCCTCGGTGAGCGGCCCGAGCGGGTGGCGATCGGGGGAGCGGAGCAGTTTCACGACCGACTTCACGATCGCCCGGTCGGACCCGGCCAGGAGCCGGTGGCGGCGCAGGCACGCGACGTAGGCGTCCCAGAGCGTGGGTTCGGCGGCGCGCCTCTCGAGGCGGCCGCGACTCTCGCCGTTCCGGCCGAAGAGGGCGACGTAGCGCCGGTCCTGGAGCCCGCAGAGGAACTCGATCTCGCGGAACTGGAGGCTCTGGAGCCCGCTCGCGGGCTGCAGGCGGTTGCGGAACTCGAGGAAGTCGTAGGGGCGCATCGTCTCGAGGACCGGGAAGCTCGCCGTGAGCAGCTTCACCACCTCGTGGACACGCCGCAGGGCGTGGACGGCGCGGGGGAGATCGTCCTTCCCGATCCCGGCCCGCGCGGCCTCCAATTCGTTCAGGGAGAGCTTGAACCACAGCTCGAACACCTGGTGGACGACGATGAAATGCAGCTCGTCGCGCGCGGACGTGAGAGTCCGCTGGAGCCGCAGCAGCTCCGGGAGGCGCAGGTAGTCCGAGTAACTCTTGGCGAGGCGCTTCATGCCGTCCTCAGCTTCCCCCGGTCCACCTTGCCGAGGTGGGTCCGGGGGAGGGAATCCATGAGGACGATCTCGCGCGGGACCTTGTAGGACTCGAGCTTCTCCTTGAGGAAGCCCCGGATCTCGTCGGCGAGACTCGGTCGCCTCTCCTTCGGCGCGACGAACGCGCGCGGCACCACGAGGCCCGCCGCGTCCTTCACCCCGACGACGGCGGCCTCCTTCACGGCGGGGTGCTTCAGGAGCGCGTTCTCGACCTCCTGCGGGGAGAGCCACTTCCCCGAGACCTTGAGCATGTCGTCGGCGCGGCCGCCGTACGTGACGAACCCGTCCGCGTCCCGCGAGACGAGGTCCCCCGTCACGTACCACTCGCCCTGGAACGCGGCCATGGTCTTCTCCATGTTCTGCCAGTAGCCGATCGCGCGCGAGCGGCCGCGGACGCGGAGGGCCCCCACTTCCCCGGGCGCCACCTCGCGTCCCTCGTCGTCGCAGACGCGGATCTCGAATCCCGGGACGACCTGCCCGAGCGTCCCGGGCCGGGCCGCGCCGGGGCGGTTGCTCACGAAGATGTGCCACATCTCGGCGGTCCCGAGCCCGTCGAGGAGGTCCACGCCGAAGGTCTCGCGCCAGCGGCGGTCGAGCTCCACCGGGAGCGCCTCGCCCGCGGAGGTCGCGAGCCGTAGGCACGAGAGGTCCTGGGCCTTCGCCTCCGGGTGGGAGACCATCTGGTGGATCATCGTCGGCACGTTCACGAGGATCGTCGGCCGGTGCGCGCGGATCCTCTGGAAGATCGCCTCGGGCGTGCACCGCTCCGCGAAGAGGCACGTGGTCGCGCCGACCGAGAAAGAGAAGAGGAGGTTCGATCCGGTCGCGTAGCCGAAGTAGAGCTTCGGGACCGAGAGGGTCACGTCCCCTTCGCGGTAGCCGATCAAGCCCTTCCCGTACAGCTCCGTCGTGTTCGCGAACGAGCCGTGGGTCTGGACGACGGCCTTCGGGCGTCCCGTGGTGCCGCCCGAGAAGAGCCAGATGGCGGCGTCGTCGCGGTGCGTGGGGAACGTCTCCAGCGCGTCGGGGACCCCCTCGGCCTCGTCCGCGAACGACGTCATCCCCGCCTCCTCGCCGCCGACGAGGAGGAGTTGCGGGGCGTGGCGAGCGCCGACGGCGGCGCCGGCGAAGGCCCGGAAGGTCTCGGGGTGGACGATCGCGACCGCCGCTCGCGTGTACTCGTAGAAGTACGCGACCTCGTCCGGCTTGAGGTACGGGTTCACCATCACGACGACGGCCCCGATCTTGGCGATCCCGAACAGCGCCGCGGCGAACTCGGGGATGTCGGGGAGCGCGATGATCACGCGCTGCTCGGGTTGCACGCCGAGGCTCCGCAGCACGTTCCCGAACCGGTTCGCGAGGGCCTGGACCTCGCGGTAGGTGAGCGCCCCGTCGTCGGTCCGGATCGCGGCCTTTTCCCCGCGCCCCTCCCGAACCCGGGCGTCGAGGAACCAGTCAGCGAGGTTCAGCTGGTCAGGGAACTCGGGCCCCATCGCGGCGGGCGATCATACCGCCTGGTCGGCGTCATTCACGCGGCTAGCGCCGCTGCCACGAGTCCCGCAGCTCCTCGATCTCCCGCCTCCAGGGCACGGCGTTCATCTCGTCCACGGACCCGAGGGCCTCCAGCGCGCGATCGAGCGCGGCCCGCGCCTCGTCCGGGCGGCCCTGGTGGCGCGCGAGCCAGGCCTCGAGCCTCGCGAAGCCCGGCGCGTAGTCGGGGTGCTTGCGCCGCTTCGTGGACTCGAGGATCCGCGAGGCGAGCCCGGCGCGGGCCGGGTCCCGGAACAATAGGGTCTCCCACACCGGCATCCCGGCGTGGGGCTCGAGGGACACACGCTCCTTGATCGCGTCCGCCGCCTCCTTCTCCGGGCGCCCCTCCATCGCGGCCCAGAACGCCTCC
>JAKEIC010000182.1 GCA_022614695.1 Planctomycetales bacterium
CCACACCGCAGCGGCGCCGAGCAACCCTCGCGTGTCCGTCTCGTGGTGGAGCGTGACCTCGGTCCCGCCGCCGTCGGGCCGGAACTTCGCGCCGACGTGCGTGAGCGCGATCGGCCCCTTCGGGAATCGGCGCGTCGCCAGATACCACTCGGGCTCCACCCACTCGAACGCGTCCTCGACCCACTCGATCGCGAGGCCGAGCTTGCGGGTCTTCGCGACGAGCTTGGTCCCCCCCTCGGGACGCGGGGCGTAGCTGTAGTTGAGGGCGGGGAGACCGACCTCGCGGTTGAGGCGGCCCGTCGCCGAGACGTAGGGCCAGAGGGCCTCGGGCGGGGCCGCGAGTCGGAAGACGATGGTGTCCTCGGCCATGGTTCGCGGGGCGGGAGGCCGCGAGTCTACGACGGGGGCACCGACGGGGGGAAGGACACTCCTGGCTCCCGCGTGACCGACCGGTCACCGAGTCGCCGCGTAAAGGAACCTCGCGGGGCTGGAAACGGCCGAACCGGCGCACACAACCCGGCGAGGGCCCGTCGGATGCGCGCGACACTCGCCTCCCCCCGGCTCCTCCCCGGCGGTCGGCCCGTGCGGAACACGCTTCGCAGTGACCGGAGGGAACGAGGGGGGCCGGGGGCTCCCGGGGAGGCCCGCATGCGGACCCGGTTCGTGGTCGCCGTCTCGCTGACGCTCGCGTACCTCCCGGCGGCGGAGAGGCCCGCCTCCGGGTTCCCCTGAGGAGGCGGCGGGGGGGCGTCGCCCTCCACGCCCTGGCCCTCTCCGGCGTCCGCCGGGGCCACCACCGGGGGAGGCGGAACCGCCAACACCCGCGCGGTCCGCGACGCCTTCGCCACCTGGGAGGGCTGGTGGTTCCTCAACCAATGGGAGTTCATGCGGGCTCCGCGGCCCGCGACCGTCACCGGATCGGGGAGCGGCGCCGCCGAGGCCGGCGAGCGCTTCGTCGCCTCGAGGTTCGCCCTGGAAGTCCTCTCGCGGGAGACCTCGCCCCCGATCCTGGGGGCGGCGGCCATCATGGCCGGGAAGCTCGGGGCGACCGAGGCCGCCGAGAAGCTGGAGGCGCTCCTCGCGAGCGGGCCGGCGCTCTCGGCCCACGAGCACGACGAGGACGAGGTCCCCCACGTGCACACCGAGAAGGAGATGCGCGCCCTCGCCGACCGCGTGAAGTCGGAGACCCGCGAGCAGGCCGCCCTCGGCCTGGGCCTCATGGGGGCGTCGGGCTCCTCCCCCGTCCTCCTGCGGATCGCCATGGACCCGGACGCCCCGGTCCGCGTGCGGGTCCACGCGACCCTGTCGTTGGGCCTGCTGCGCCAGGCCGCGGCGGTCGGGCCGGTTCTCCGGGTGCTCGGCCGCGACGACGAGCCGGAGGTCCACCTCGCCGCCGCGACGGCGCTGGGGCTCATCGGGGACGCCGCGGCCGCGGAGGAGCTGGGCCGGAGGCTCTCGAACCTCGGGACCCGAGACGAGGTGCGCGCGGCGGCGGCCACGGCGCTGGGGAAGCTCGGTGACGTGCGGATCGGCGAGACGACGGCCGGGGCGCTCCTCGCCGCCGCCCTCCTCCGGGACCGGGACGCCGACGTGCGCCGTTCGGCCGCGCTCGTGATGCACCGGGTCGCCGGGGCGGAGGCGATCGCCGCGCTCGGCCAGGCCGCGTGGGGCGATCGGGACGCCCCCACGCGCGGGTTCGCCCTCCTCTCGCTCGCCCGGGCCACGGCGGCCGGGAGCGGGCTCGAGGCGCGGGAGAGGTGCCGCCTCCACGCGGCCCGGGTCCTCCGCGCGGGCGACGACCGCGAGTCGGGATTCGGGGCCCTCGCGCTCGGGCTCCTCGCTCGGGCCGGCGAGCGGTCGGCCCTGCCGGCGCTCCGGGAGGCGCTCGCCGGCTCCCGGTCGGAGAACACCCGCGCGGCCGTCGTGGTCGCCCTCGGGCTCGCGCGCGACCCGGAGAGCCGGGCGGCGATCGCCGAGATCGTCCGGCGGGCGCCGGGGACGGCGACGGCGGACGGCGGCGAGGAGCGCGCCGGACGGTCGCTCCGGGCGAAGGTCCTCGGCGGGGGCGCCGGACCCGACCCGGGGCCCCGGTACTCCGCCAAGGTGCGCGCCTATGCCTGCATCGCGCTCGGGCTCTTCGAGTCGGCCGACGCGGTCGCGTCGGCCGCCCTGCGCGAGGCGCTCGGGGACGGGAACGACCCGGCGATCCGCGGGGCCGCGGCCATCGGCCTCTCGGGCCTGGGCGACCGCTCGGGCACGCCGGCGCTCACGGCGCTCCTGCGCGGGAAGAGCGCGTTCCTGCGGAACTCCGTCGTCATCGCGCTCGGCTTCTACCGCGACCTCGACGCGACGCGCGACCTCCTCGACCACTACTACCGGGAGAAGGACCCGGTCCTGCGCGCCGCGGCCGTGTCGGCGATCGGGACGATCGCCGATCCCTCGCGGCCGCCCCTCCTCCTCCGCATCGCGTCGGACTTCAACCCGCTCCTCGTGATGGGCCGGTTCTCCGCGCTCGAGCGGGCGCTGAGGCTGTACTGAGGTCGCCTGTAGGATAGGGAGACGTGACCGCCGCCCCCCTCGCCCGCCGGCTCGGCACGCTCCTCGGGGCGGGGCTCCTCGCCGTCGTCCCCGCCGCCCCCGCCCTCGCCCACGGCGGGGGCCACCCGACTCCGTGGCCGACGGGCGCGCCACCGGCCACTCCCTTCCCCGGCGGGCCGGCGGGCCCGACCGGGGCGAGCGCCGGCGCCACGAGCACCTCCCGCGAGACGTGGGAGGGCTGGTGGGCCTTCAACCAGTGGCGGTACTTGAAGCTCACGGACGCCCGGACCCTCACGCCGCGCGGGAGCAGCACCGAGGCGGTCCGGCCGGAGGCCTCGGAAGTGGACGTCCTCCGGCTCTTCTTCCTCGACGCCCTCGCGCGCGAGAAGCACCACGACCCTCGCTCGGCGGCCGCGCTCGCCCTCGGGAAGGCCGAGGTCGTGGAGTCGGCCGAGGCGCTCGGGAAGCTCCTCGCCGACAAGGACGCCCACCGCTACGAGCGCGAGTGCGCCGCGCTCGGACTCGGGGTGATGCGGTCGCTCCCGTCGGCGCCGGCGCTCCTGCGGATCGTGATGGACCAGTCGAACGAGAGGCGGCTCCGGGTCCACGCGGTCGTCGCCCTCGGGCTCCTGCGGGACGGGGCGGCGGTCGGGCCGCTCGAGGAGGTCCTCGCCCGCGAGGACGAGGCCGAGATCCACGCGGCGGCCGCGCTCGTCCTCGGGCTCGTGCCCGATCCGCGCGCGGGAGCCGCCCTGCTCCGCCTCGCCCGGAGCCCCTCCGCCGAGGAGGAGGTGCGGGCGGCGGCCGCGAGCGCGCTCGGCCGCGGCGGGCGCGAGAAGGTGGAAGACGTCTCCGTGGCGGACCTGCTCCGGGACCTCCTGCTCTCGGAAAAGAGCGACCTCGTCCGGCAGTCGGCCGCCCTCTGCCTGCACCGCTTCGGCGGCTCCGACCCGTTCCGCGCGCTGCTGCGCGCCTCGGACCTGGACAAGGACAAGACCACGCGGGGCCTTGCGCTCGTCTCGCTCGCGCTCTGGGTGGAGGCGCGGGGCGAGACCGCCGACCGCGCGGCGGCGACCGAGGCCGCCCGCCGGACCCTCCTCACGGGAGGCCAGCGCGTCGCCGGGTTCGGCGCGCTCGCCCTCGGGATCCTCGGCGCGAAGGACCCGGGCTGCGCCCCGCCGCTCCGGACCGTCTTCCTCCGCGAGGGCGCCGCCTCCTCCTCCGCGGCGAACCCGGTCGCGTCGGCCTGCGCGATCGGGCTCGGGCTCATGCGCGACGCCGAGAGCCGGAAGAAGATCCTCGAGTGCGCGAAGAAGCACCGGGACCTCGTGTTCCGGGGCTACTGCATCATCGCGCTCGGCCTCCTCGGGGCGGCCGACCGCGAGGGGGTCGCCGACCTCCGGAAGATCCTCGAGGAGGAGAACGACCCGGGGCTCAAGGGGGCCGCCGCCGTGGCGCTCGCGAACATCGGGGACCGGGGCGCGATCCCGTCCCTCGTCGCGGCGCTCCGGGAGCGGAACAAGGTGGTCCAGTCCGCGGCCCTGCTGGCCCTCGGCTACTTCCGGGAGCTGGGCGTCACGCGCCACCTCCTCGAGTTCTACTGGGCCGAGAAGGACGCGCAGTACCGCGCCATCGCGATCGCGGCCCTCGGGAACTTCGCCGAGAAGTCGCGGCCGCCGGTGCTCCGCGCGCTCTCGGTGGACTTCAACTACCTGCTCGTCCAGTACAAGATGCCCGTCCTCGACGTGATCCTCAGGCTCTTCTGAGCCGGTGAGCGGTAGGATGGCCGGCGATGGGATCCTCCGGCGCGCGGCGGCGCGGCCCCCGGGTCGTCGCGGGCTTCCTCGCGGCGGCCCTGGCGGCGGGGCCCGGCTGCGCGAGCCGCTGTAGCGACGAGATCGCGTCCCGCGACGGCGGCTCGTGGAGCATGGGATCCCTGAACCTCGGGTCCGGGGGGGGCAACGGCGCCGGGGTCCTCGTGGCCGTCGGCGTGCTCTTCGGCGTGGTCCTCGTCGTCGCCGCCGTCGAGGCGGCCATCCCCGACGCGAAGGTCTGCACGGGGATGAACTGCCGCGGCCCGGACGGCCGCCACGACAACTCCCTCTGCGGCTGCTCGGATCGATGCGGCTGCCGGCGGGGCGGATAGGCTCGGTCAGGCGCCCCGGGACCGGGCGTCGTAGACGAGCGCGAGCGGGCCCCGGCCCGCCGACCGTAGGCCGGGCTTCTCCGCGAGCACCTGCGGCGTCGGCGCGACCTCGACCCTCTCGAAGGAGAAGCGCTCGCGGCGGAGGGCACGGTCGTACTCCTCGATCTCGCGGGGGACGACGGGGAGCCGGAGCCCCTCGGGGCCGGGCATCGTCGTGGGCGCTCGTCCGGGTCCGCGCCGCCCGATCTGCCCGCGTCGGTTCAGCGCGTGAACGAACCTCGGGTGGAGGACGGTCGCCAGGAGTCGCCCCTCGGGCTCGAGCACCCGCGCGCACTCCGAGAGCGCGTTCCGGAGGGCCCCCGAGCCGACCTCGTTCAGGACCATCGTGGCGAGGACGAGGTCGAACTCCGCGGCCGCGAACGGCCAGCGGCGCCCCGCGTCGAGCCGGAGGTAGCGGACTCCCGGAGCGCGGTGCCGTGCCCACGCGATCGCGAGCAGGGGGGCCGATACCTCGGAGACCACGTGACTCGCCGGGTTCTGCCCGCGACGCCGCTCGAGCAGCCACCGGGCGAAGTAGCCGTTTCCCGCCCCTATCTCGAGGATCCTCAGCCCGTCGAGAGCGGGGAGCCGCTCCTCGATGATCGGGTTGAGGACGAGCCGCTTGAAGGGACCCCCTGCGGAGCCGGTCGCCCGGTCCCACGCGGCGGCGATGCGGTCGTAGAAGGCCACCCGAGTGGGCGAAGGACCCGCTCCAGGGGCTACTTCTTCGGCGCCCGCGCCTCGGGCGAGCCGGGCCCCGCCCCGAGGCGGACCTTCCCGCGTCCGAGGATGTCGTGGAGGTGGATGAGGCCCAGGGCGCGGCTCCGGCCGTCCACGACGGCGAGCGAGGTGATGCCCTTCGCCTCCATGAGCTGGAGCGCCTCGCTCGCGGGGGCGTCGGCCTCGATCGTCTTCGGGTTCTTGGACATGAACTTCGAGACCGGGGCGTCGAGGTCGGAGTCGAGCGCGGCCGAGGCGTGGAGGAGCCGGCGGAGGTCGCCGTCCGTCACGATCCCGACGAGGCGGCCGTCCTTCTCGGTGACGAGCGTCACGCCGATGGACTCCTTCGCGGTCATCTCGTCCACCGCGTCGCGGAGGGTCCGTTCCTGCGTCACGACGGGCATCTTCTCGCCCCGCCGCATCAGGTCGCCGACCTGGTGCGCGAGCCGCTGCCCGAGGGTGCCGCCCGGGTGGATCGCGGCGAACTCCTCGCGCGTGAAGCCGCGGGCCTCCTCGAGGACCATGGCGATCGCGTCGCCGAGCGCCATCGCGGCCGTCGTGCTGGCCGTCGGGGCGAGCCCGAGCGGGCACGCCTCGCGGTCCACCGAGGCGTCGAGGACGATCTCCGAGAGGGAGCCCAGCGTCGAGCCCTCGCGCCCGACCATCGAGGCGATCCGCGCGCCGCGCTCCTTCGCCGCCGAGACGAGGCCGAGGACTTCCTCGGATTCCCCCGAGTTCGAGAGCGCGAGCACGACGTCGCCCCTCTGGACGACTCCCAGGTCCCCGTGGAGCCCCTCGACGGGGTGGAGGAACACGGCCGGGGTGCCGGTGGAGGAGAGCGTCGCCGCGACCTTCTGCGCGACGAGCCCCGACTTCCCGACCCCCGTGACGACGACCTTCCCCTTCCCCTCGAGCACGGCGCGCACCATCCGGACGAAGGCGTCCCCGACCCGTTCGCGGACCCGGCCGACCGCCGCCGCCTCCATACCGAGGATCTCCCGAGCGCGAGAGAGGATCGCCTTCTCGTCGAGGGCCATGGCGGGGGGATTATAGGGGGACTCAGCCGGGGGACAGAGCCCCGGCGCTGTCCCCAGCTTGTAGAATCCGCCCCGGGGTCCCGTGTCCCTCCGGATCTCGGACGACGACCGGTACGCGCGGCTGCGGCTCCTCCCGGACCTGCCGCTCGAGCGGCTCCGGCGCGCGACGCTCCTCGTGGCGGGCGTCGGCGCGCTCGGGAACGAGGTGGCGAAGACCTTCGCGCTCCTCGGCGTGGGTCGCCTCCTCCTCCTCGACCGGGACCGCGTCGAGGCGAGCAACCTCTCCCGCGCGGTCCTCTTCCGCGCGGGGGACGCCGGACGTCCGAAGGCCGAGGTGGCGGCCGAGCGGCTGCGGGAGCTGAACCCCGACGTCGCGGCCGTCCCCCTCGTCGCGGACGTCTCGGGCGGCCTCGGCCTCGGGACGCTCCGCGAGTGCGACGCGTCGCTCGGGTGCCTCGACTCGCGCGAGGCGCGTCTGGCGTTGAACGCCGCCTCTTTCCGGGCGGGCGTCCCCCTCGTGGACGGGGCCCTCGGCGACCTCTCGGGGACGGTGCGCGTCTTCCGCCCCCCCGACGGCCCCTGCTACGAGTGCGGGCTCACCGACACGGACTGGAAGCTCCTCGCCGCGCGCGCCCCGTGCGGGCTCGTGGGCCGCGCCGTGGCCGCGGAGGGGCGGATCCCGACGACGCCCATGGCCGCGGCGGCGGTCGCGGCGTTCGAGGTGGAGGAGGCGCTCCGGCTCCTCCGGGGGGACGGCGACGCGGCCGGCACCGCGCTCGTCTGGAACGGCCGCGGGCCGACGCTCTACCGGACGAGGCTCCCGGCCCGGCCCGACTGCTCGGCCCACGAGACGTGGCCGCCGGCGCGGCGGCTCCCGGTCGCGGCGGCGCGCGCGACGCCGGGCGAGCTGCTCGCCGAGGCCGCGCCGCGCCTCGGGCCCCGGGCGCGCCTCCTCCTCGGCCGGGAGTGGGTCGCCGCGGCGACCTGCGTCGCGTGCGGGCGGCGCGACCCGGTGCGGCGCCTCCGGAGGACCGTCCACGAAGAGGGGCGGGCCGCGGCCTGCCCGGGGTGCGGCGGGGCGCGGGAGCCCGAGGTCGTGGCCGAGGTCGGGCCCGGGTCGCCGTGGGCCGCCGAGACCCTCGCAGACCTCGGGGTCGCGCCCTACGACGTCGTGCGGGTGGCGGGAGAGGACGGGGCGGCCGAGTACCTCTGCCTCGCGGGGGACCGGGAGCCGTTGCTCGGGAACGGGGCGAACGGCGGGAACGGGAGGGAACCATGAGCCAGGAGATCCGCGTCGTCTTCCTCGACCAGACCGGCGCGAAGAGCGTCGAGGCGATGATCGCCCGAGGGGTGAGCGTCGCCCGGATCCTCCCGAGTGTCGTCACGAAGATGAACCTCCCCGTGTCGGCGCCCGACGGGACGGCCGTCGCCTACTCGCTCGATCACAAGGAGGGGGGCCGCCGCCTCCGCGAGGAGGAGACCCTCGACGGGGCCGGGGTCCGGGCCGGGGACCACCTGATCGTCTATCCGGAGGTCGTCGCGGGCGCGGGCGGGCTTCTCGCGGCGACCGGGTAGAGTAGGTCGCCGTCGCCATGACGCCGGAGCGCCCCGCCGACTCGCCCCCGCCCGCCGCGCCCGCGGCGGCCGCGGCGGCCCCGCGCGACCGCTGGGGGCCGCAGGCCTACCTGATGCTCGCGCTCGACGAGATCGGGCGCATCGCGGTCGAGGAGCTCGAACTCGCCGACCTGGCGCGGCGCATGACCGCCCTCATCAAGGACTCGCTCTACCTCGACCTCGTGTCGCTCGTCCTGGTCGAGGCCCAGGGCCGGAAGCTCGTTTTCCTCGGCTACGCGGCCGAGTACGAGATCGGCGTCCGGCCCGGCGACACCCAGTCGCTCGACGCGGGGCTCGTGGGGCTCTGCGCCCGCGAGGGACGCACGATCTACATCGAGGACGTCCGCGCCGACCCCCACTACGTCGAGGTCGTCCCCGGGATCGTCGAGGAGCTGGCCGTGCCCGTGCGGGCCGGCGGCCGCGTCGTGGCGGTCCTGAACTGCGAGACGCGCACGCCCGGGAGTCTCCGCGACCGGAGCGTCTTCCTCGAGATCGCGGCGGACCGGCTCGGAGCCGCGCTCGAGAACGCGGAGTTGCTGCGCGACCGGCAGAAGGCGCTCGACGGCATGCGCCGCTACGCCCAGCAGATGACGATCCTCGCGGAGATCGCGCGCATCGCGACTCAGGACCTGGAGCTCAGGCCGATGCTCCAGAGGATCACCGACGCGCTCGCCGAGAGCTTCGGTTGGGGGTTCGTCGCCTGCGCGACCGTGGACTACAAGGCGAACCGCTTCGTCTGCGAGGCCGTGACGAGCCGCGTCGAGACGGGGGTGACGGTCGGCTACGGGCGCGAGCTCGGGAGCGGGGTGGTGGGGGAGGTCGCCGCGACGGGCCAGCCGATCCTCCTCGACGACGCGCGGACGCGGGCGAACTACGTCGAGACCATGCCGGGCGCGCGGAGCGAGCTGTGCGTGCCGGTGAAGTACGGGGGGACGGTCATCGCCGTCCTCAACCTCGAGAGCCTCGAGCCCGCGGCGTTCCACGACGAGTTGCCCCTCCTCGAGACGGTCGCCGAGCAGGTCGCGGGCGCCATCGCCTCCGCGCGGCTCTACGGCGAGACCCGGCGACGCGCCGACCACCTCCGCATGATGAGCGAGGTGTCGCGCGCGGCGATGGAGGCGACCGACGTCCACGCCCTCCTCGACCGGGTGCTCGACTACCTCTACGGGCGATTGAGCTTCTCCCTCGTCGCGGTCGTCCTCCTCGACGAGAAGGGGGAGGAGCTGGAGCTGGTCTCCTTCAAGGGGAACATCCCGCTGAACGTCTCACGCGGGACACGCATGCCGGTTTGGATAGGGATCGTCGGACGGGCCGTGAAAACCGGCGAGACTCAGCTCGTCACCGACCTGGCGAACGACCCCGACTACGTGACGATCAACCCTGACGTCGTGGCGGAGCTGGCCGTCCCGATCCAGTTCCAGGGGAAGACCCTCGGGGTCGTGAACTTCGAGAGCACGACACGCGAGTCCTTCACCCCGGAGAACGTGCTCGTCCTCCGGACCTTCGTGGACCAGATCGCGGGCGCGGTCCACATGGCGGAGGGGAACCGGCGGCTCGCCGACGCGAACCGGCGGCTCTCGGAGCTCTTCTCGCGCTACGTGGCGCCCGACCTCGCCGAGGCGCTGCTCAAGGACCCCGAGCGGTTCCACACGCGCGGGGAGCGCCGGGAGGCCACCGTCCTCTTCGCCGACATCCGCGGCTTCACGCGCCTCTCCCAGAGGCTCCCGTCCGAGAAGGTGCTCGAGCTGCTGAACGAGTACTACGCCGAGATGGCCGAGGCGATCTTCGCCGAGCGCGGGAGCATCAACCGCTTCCTCGGGGACGGATTCCTGGCGGTCTTCGGGGTGCCCGAGCGGCTCGCCGACCATGCGGGAGCGGCCGTCCGCGCCGCCCTCGAGATGCAGAGGCGCGTCGAGACCCTCTCGACCCGGTGGGTGGGGGCGACGGGAGAGCCCCTCCGGGTCGTCGTCGTCGCGAACGCCGGCCCCGTGATCGCCGGGAGCCTCGGGGACCCGAGGCACATGGAGTTCACCGTGCTCGGGGACGTCGTGAACGTTGCCGCGAGGCTCGAGGCCGAGGCCAAGGCCCGCGACGCGCGGATCCTCGTCTCGGGCGATGTCTACGACGCGCTCGGGGGCGCCGTCCCCGCGCGCGCGCTCGGCCCCGTGGAACTCCGCGGCCGCGAGGGCGCGGTGAGGCTGTACCAGGTGATGTAGGTCCGCGTGACCGCGCCCCCCTCCCCCCGCAACCGGAGGCTCCGCGCCGACCGCGAGGCGCTCGAGAGGCTCGCGGGAGAGAGCACGATCATCTCCTTCGAGGGTCCCGGGGCGGCGCCCGAGAGATACGCGCTCTCGTTCCGGGGGTCGGGGCTCGAGCGCGGGGTCGACGGTCGCGTCGTGGTGCGCCGCGAGCACCGGATCGAGGTGACCCTCGGGCCGGAGTACCCGCGGCAGCGCCCGGACCTGCGCGTCACGACCCCGGTGTTCCACCCGAACGTGGCCGCCGGCGGCGCCGTCTGCCTCGGGGGCTATTCCACCCACTGGGCCCCGGGCCTCACCATGGACGCGATGTGCGCGATGCTCTGGGACATGATCCGCTACGCGAACTACGACGTCCGGTCCCCCTACAACCTCGAGGCGGCGCGCTGGGCCTCGGCGCAGCGCGAGTACCGGTTCCCGCTCGACCCGCGGCCGCTCCGGGACCGGGTCGCCGCCGCGCGGGCGGCCCCTTCCGCACTCCTGGCGGAGCCGTCCCCGCCCCCGGACATCGTGTTCCGTGGCTGACGAGTTGCCCGAGATCCGGCTCGGGAACCTCCAAGTCCGGCCGCCCGAGTCCCGACCCTGGCCGCTCGGACGCCCCGGGATCTCGGCCGAGCGGCGCGGCGACGCCCGCGAGGACGACCGGCCGCTCTTCGTCGCCGCCGGCGCGCTCCAGGCCGCCTCGGACTGGTCCTGCGCGGACACCTCCCGCGAGGTGGGCGGACTCCTCCTCGGATTCCATGGGGTGGACGAGGGCCGGGAGTTCGCCGAGCTGACGGCCTTCCTCCCGGCCGGGGCGGCGCAGGGGGGCCCCGCCCACGTCGTCTTCACCCACGACGCGTTCGCCGCCCTCGAGAAGGCGCGCGACGCCCTCGACCCCTCCCTCGCGGTCGTCGGCTGGCACCACACGCACCCGGGCTACGGCGTCTTCCTCTCCGACGCCGACCGGTTCCTCCACACCCGCTTCTTCCCGTTCCCGTGGCAGGCGGCCCTCGTGGTGGACCCGGTCCGGAGGGAGCTGGGGTTCTTCCGGGAGGGGCCCGGCGGGCTCCGGACGACGGGGTTCTTCATCCTGCGAGTAGCAGGCGCCTGATTCGTCGAGCCGCTTGCGCCCCGCGACGTCCGTCGCTATCGTCCCGGCCCGGAAGGAACCGTCCCCATGTCCCCCCGCGAACTGCGAGAGACCCACGCCGCGCTCGCCGAGAGGTTCGCGAAGCTCCGGGACTCGCTTTGACTTCGCCGGCCAGTCCGCCGCCCTCGCCGAACTCGAGAAGAGGATGGCGGACCCCGGGTTCTGGAACGACCGCGAGGGCGCGCAGGTCGTCGTCGGGAAACTGAGAGCGCTCAAGGCCCTCGTCGAGCCCCTCCGGCAGGTCGAGAAGGAGCTCCGCGACCTGGGCGAGCTCCTCGAGATCACCGAGGACTCGGACGCGGCCTCCGTCGAGACGCTCCGCCGCGACGCCGCCGTCGCCGGCAAGCGCCTCGACGCGCTCGAGTTCGCGCGGCTCCTCTCGGACGCCGACGACCGGCTCGACTGCTACCTCGAGGTCCACGCGGGAGCGGGGGGCACCGAGGCGGCCGACTGGGCCGAGATGCTCCTCCGCATGTACACGAAGTGGTGCGAGCGGCGCGGGTACGAGACCGAGCTGGTGGACCAGCTCCGCAACGACGAGGCGGGCGTCAAGCACGCGACGCTCCGGGTCGCGGGCCTCTTCGCCTACGGCTACTTGAAGGCCGAGACCGGGGTCCACCGGCTCGTCCGGATCTCGCCCTTCGACGCGAACGCCCGTCGCCACACCTCCTTCGCGTCCGTGGACGTGATGCCCGACTATCCCGAGGAGGCGGTGACGATCCGCGAGGAGGACCTCAAGATAGACACCTACCGCGCCGGGGGCGCGGGCGGGCAGCACGTGAACGTCACGGACTCCGCCGTCCGGATCACGCACCTCCCGACCGGCATCGTCGTCCAGTGCCAGAACGAGCGGAGCCAGCACCGGAACCGCAAGGTCGCGATGAAGATCCTCATGGTGCGGCTGAAGAGGGTGAAGGAGATGGAGCGCGAGAGGGACCTGGCCGCCACCTACAGCGAGAAGGGCGAGATCGCCTGGGGGAGCCAGATCCGGAGCTACGTCCTCCAGCCCTACCAGCTCGTCAAGGACGTCCGGACCGAGGTCGAGACGAGCAACACCGGCAAGGTCCTCGACGGCGAGCTGGACCCATTCATCGAGGCCTTCCTCCGCTGGGACGCGGCGCGGAAGACCCGCCCCCGTTAGGCTCTGTCTGGCCGTTGCTGTCGGGCGGCCGGCGGACTAGCATCCGGGCCGTGGACGACGCGGCGCTCCCGACCCGGATCCCGCTCTTCCCGCTGCCGAGCGTGGTGCTCCTGCCGACCGCGGTGATCCCCCTCCACATCTTCGAGCCGCGCTACCGCCTCATGGTGAGGCGCTGCCTCGACGGGACCGGCGTGTTCGGGATGGTGCTGACGCGGGACGGCGGCCCCGAGGCCGACGCGACGGAGCGGCCCCTGCACGAGGTCGGCGCGGCCGGGCGGATCGTGGACCACGAGCCCGTCGGGCCCGCGCGCGACGGACGGATGAACATCCTGGTCCGGGGCGAGCGCCGTTTCCGGATCCGCGCCGTGGACCGGGCCGAGCCCTACCTCGTCGCGGAGGTCTCGTACCTCGCCGCTCCCCCCGCGCCCGCCGCCCGCGAGGCGGAGGGGCGCGAGCGCCTCGGGAAGCTCTTCCGGGAGTTCCTCGCCCACTGCGTGGGCGACACCGAGGCGGCGCTCGACCGGCTCGGGACCCTCACCGAACTCGGCGACGCCGTGGACTTCTGCGCCTCGCTCCTCGACCTGTCGCTCCGGCGGCGGCAGGCGATCCTCGAGACGCTGGACACCGGCGAGCGCCTCGAGTCCCTCGTCTCCGAGATCGAGGCGCGGATGAGGGCGATCCGCTTGAAGGCGCTCGAGAAGCGCTTCCCGAAGGCGGGCTTCTCGGCGAATTAGGGCTCGGTGCGCCGGAGGATCACCGTCTTGATCTTCCGCGTGATCGAGCGGGCGAGGCCCTCGGAGGCCCCGGTCGCCTCGCCCTCGAGCTCGCGCTTCAGGTCCTTGAGCGCCTGCAGCGTCTCGGCCGCGCTCGGGTAGCGCTCGTCGCGGTCCTTCTCCATCATCTTCTTGAGGATGGGCGCGAACTTCTTCGGCACCTGCGCGTTCGCCTCCGAGGGGTCGGGAGGCCTCTGCGTCAGGTGCTTCACGAAGATCTCCTCGGCGGTCTTGCCCTCGAACGGGGGCTTGCCGACGAGCATGTGGTAGAGAGTCGCCCCGAGCGCGTAGACGTCGGCGCGGGAGTCTATGTCCGGCCGCCTCTCGATCTGCTCGGGCGCGATCGTGTAGGGGGACCCGACGATCTTCTCCGCCTCGTCGCCCGCCCCGATCCGCCTCGCGAGCCCGAGGTCGCAGAGCTTCGCGATCCCCTCGGGGGTGAGCATGACGTTCGCGGGCTTCACGTCGCGGTGGACGAGCCCGTGGGCCTCGGCGTGCGCGAGGGCGCGGAGCACCTGGATCGAGATGTCGAGCGCCTGGAGCGGGGGGACCGCGCCCTTCTCCTCGAGGATCTGCTTCACGGTCTGCCCCTCGACGTACTCCATCGCGAAGTAGTAGTAGCCCCGGGAGCGGCCGACGTCGAAGGCCTGGACGATGTTCGGGTGGTTGAGCTGCGCCGCGGCGCGCGCCTCGGTCTGGAACCGCTCGATGAACGTGTCGTCCATCGCGAGGCGCGGGTCGAGGACCTTGAGCGCCACGATCCGGTCGAGGTTCATCTGCCGCGCGGCGTAGACGAGCCCCATGGCCCCTCGGCCCAGCTCCGCCTCGATCTTGTAGCCCTCGATCGGGTTCTTCACGATCTCGCCCTGGAGGGACTGGCAGATGATCTCGACCTGGCGCTCGCTGAGGAACCCCTCCTCCTGCAGGATCACGCCGAGGTACTTGTCCACGCCCTTGCGGCGGTTGAGCCGCTGGACTTCGAGCGCACTCTCGAGCTGCTCGGGGGTGACGAACCCGTAGCGGACGGCGAGGTTCCCGAAGTAGGCCGCGGTCTTGCGCCCGCGCGCCATGACCTTCAGGAACTGCGTCGTGCCCCCCTTCTCGGCCCCCGCCTCGGCCGCCCCCTCGCGCTCGAGCTCGCCCCGGTGGGCCTCGGCGAGCGCCACGAGGATCTCGCGGTGCTGCCGGCGCGAGAGCTGGCCCCCCGCGACGAGGAGGGGCCCGAGGGCCACCTGGAAGTCCACGCTCTTCTGCGTCGCGATGGCGCGCTTCACGCTCGCGAAGTCGGTGAAGCCCGACTCGATCGCGATCTTGCCGTAAAGGATCTCCTCGTGGATCACCTCGCCGTGGGCCTGGACCTGGAGCGCGGTGCGCACGTCCTCCTCCGCGAGGAAGCCCCGCCGGAGGAGGATCTCGTCGAGCCGCATCGGGAGCTTGGCCATCTCGGCCGTCCTCTGGACCGCCACGGCCTCGGCGACGCGGTCGGCATCCAGGAGTTTCAGCCGCGTGACGACCTCCGCGAGGTAGCGGTCGGAGTGGGGGGAGTAGACGGCGGCGACCGAGCTGAAGGTGCGGAGGTAGATCTCGCCGGCGCGGCGCACGTCCGCGAGGCCGTCTCCCTCCCCGTCCGCGCGGACCCCCGGGCGCGACCCCGGGGCCCTCGCCCCGCGGCCGGCCAGCCCCCGGAGGGTGGCCGCCGTCGCGATCTTGAGCGCCTCGAGGACGCCCTCGCCCCGGGTGACGCTGCCCGGCACGACGGGGATCTCCCCCAGCGGTCCGCCGGCGCTCCCGCCCGCCTCTCCGGCGAGCGGGAGAGGCTCGTCCTGCCGGGCCAGGTCGCGCTTGTTCGCGAACACGACGAGGGGCACCGGGTCCCCCGCCTCCGCGCGTCCCTCGAGCACCTTCCGGACGCGGCGGAACGCGCGGACGCTCCCCGCCCCGTCCTGGCCCGAGCCGTCGGCGACGAACAGGACACCGTCGGCGTGTTGCAGGATCATCCGCTCAGCCAGCCAGAACCGGTCCCGTCCCGGGAGCGCGTAGAGTTCCCCGAGGACCTCCACCCCCGAGATCGCCCCCACGTCCAGGAGGAGGAAGTCGTAGAGCAGCGTCGGCCCGTCCGGCGAGGGGAACGAGATGAGCCCGCCCCGCGCGCCGCGGCGGAGACGGCCGAGGAGGTGCCGGAGGAACTCGGTCTTCCCGCTCCCGGCGGGCCCGGCGAGCGCGAGGGCGAACTCGACCCTCGCGGTCCCGGTCGCCGGCTCGGTGTCCACAAGGCCTCCGGGGGATTCTAGCCGGGCCGGGCCGGGCGCGCAGGGGCGGGGGACGCCGGTTGACATCCTCCACATGTGGCATAGACTTCCGGGGCGGCGTTTCGCCGCGGGGGCTAGCGCGTGCCGAAGAAGGGCATCAGCCACGACGACATCGCGCGCCGACTCGGCCTCGCGCGCTCGACGGTCACCAAGATCCTGAATCAGCTCCCGACGAACCGCGCGAGCGCGGAGACCGTCCAGAAGGTGTTCCAGCTCGCGAAGGAGCTGGGATACGACTTCCACCGGCTCCGCAACATCCATCGCCGGCGCGACGAGCGCCGCCAGTGCCGGATCGCCGCCCGCCTCGAGCTGCTCCAGAGCGGAGGCAAGGTCGCGGGCACCGGGACCGCGGTCGTCCACGACATCTCGCTCCACGGCGCCCAACTCCAGCAGGTCACGATGGACGGGAAGGGCCTCCCCGTGACGCCCTTCCTCCTCCGCCTCACCCTCAGCGAGGCGCCGCTCGCGGACCTCGTCGGGACCGGGGAGGTGGTGCGGTTCTCGTCGCGGGAGCCGGTGAAGTTCGGGATCAACTTCCTCGAGATGACCGAGGCGGACCAGCGGCGGCTCGGGGAATTCCTGAGATGAACGGGCCGGGAGACGGCCTCTTCCTCGACTGCCCCGGCTGCGGGGCGGTGCTGAACGCCCGCGGCCGCGCCCCGGGCCAGAAGGTGAAGTGCGGGAAGTGCGGCGAGGTGATCGCCGTGCCCGCGGAGGGCGGGGCCGCGCCGGCGGGGGGACCTCCGCCCACCACGGTCGGGGCGCCTCCCACGACGGTCCCCTCCTCGACCCCGGGGCCCCCGGTGCCCACGGGCCCGCCGACGAGGCTCGACGCGGCATTCCCGTCGGGCCCCCCGACGCGCATCGATGCGGCGTCGCCTGCGGGCCCTCCGACGCGCCTCGACGCGGGGCTCTCCGGGCCTCCGACGACCGTGGGCCCCTCGACCGGGCTCGGGACGGGGGGGCTCGGGACGGGGCGCGCGGCCCCGGCCGCCGCTCCGCCGCCCGCGCAGATCGTCCCCGGATACGTCCTCCACCGCGAGGTCGCCCGCGGCTCGGCCGGCACCGTCTACGAGGCGACCCGCAAGGAGAACGGCCAGCGCGTCGCGATCAAGGTGCTCTCGGACGAGACGGCTTCGGACGCGGCAGCGCTCTCGGCCTGGAGGAAGGTCGCCGAGACGGGCCAGTCGATCCTCCACGACAACCTCGCGCGGGTCGTGGACCACAGGCTCGAGGGCCCCGCCGGCGGCGACGCCGGCCCGCTCTGGGTCGCGTCCGAGTGGGACGACGGGCAGCCGATCGGCGGCGCGTCCGGGCGGATGCGCATGTCGGTGGACCGGGTCGCGAGGCTCGGCATCCAGGTCGCGCGGGCGCTCCACGCCGTGCACGAGAAGGGGCTCCGCCACGGGGCCGTCCAGCCCGGGAACATCTCGCTCGGCTCGGGGGACCACGTCGTGCTTCTCGGGCTCGGCGTCCCGCGGAGACCCTCGCGCGAGCCGACGCCCTATCAGGCCCCCGAGGAGGCCGGAGGCTCGTCCCGGCCCTCCGACCCGCGCCGCATGGACGTGTACGCCCTCGGCGCGGTCCTCTACGAGATGCTCACCGCCCAGCTCCCCCTCCGGAGCGGCGCGGGCGGGAAGAGCGACAGCCAGGCGGGCCTCGCCAAGCCCCGCGCCCTCGACCCGAGGATCCCGGTCGCCATGGAGTCGGTGGTGCTCAAGGGCCTCCACCCCGACCCGACGCGCCGCTACGCGACGGCGCTGGCGATGGCCGAGGACCTGGAGCGCTTCCGCAAGGGGCAGAACGTAAAGGCGGGCGGGAGCCTCATCACCAGCTCACTCGCATGGGCCCAGGAGAACCGCGGCCAGGCGGCGCTCGTGGGGGCCGGGCTCGCGGCCGTCGCGACGGGCCTCGTGGCGCTGGCGCTCCTCCCCCGGGGAGGCCCCGCGGGCGGGGCGACGGGCGGGACGACGGGCACCGGCGGCAAGGGGGGCTCCGCGACGGGGGCCGCGTCGGCGCTCTCCGACCTCGAGGACGCGCGCGCGAACCTCGGCGCTTCGCGGATAGACGCGGCGCGTCAGGCGATTACGAGCTACCTCGACAAGATGGGCGCCGCGGCGGTGCCCGAGGCCCACCTCATCGCGGCGAAGACCGCCCGTCTCTCGGGCGACCTCGCGGCCGCGCACGAGTCCCTCTCGCACGCCGAGCCGGCGGCGGGCGGGTCGGCCGCCGCGCTCGCCGAGCGCGGGGAGATCCTTCTCGGGCTCGGCCAGGCCGAGGCGGCGCTCGCGAAGTTCGACGCCGCGGTCGCGGCCGACGCGAAGTGCGCCCCGGCCGCCGCGGGACGCGGGGCGGCGCTCCTGCGGCTCGGACGCGCCGAGGAGGCCGCGGCGGCGCTCGCCCAGGCCACCGAGCTGGATCGCGACGACACGAACGCGCAGGTCCGCCTCGCCGAAGCCCTCGCGTCCGCCGGCAAGGTGGACGAGGCGCTGAAGGCGGCCCAGGCGATGGCGGGCAAGCTCGTCCCCCCCCGCGGGGCGGCCTACGTCGTCGGCTTCTGCCTCGAGAAGAAGCTCCGGCCCGACGAGGCGCTCGCCCAGTACCAGGCCGAGAACAAGACGCCGGGCGGCGACGCCCGCGCCGCGGCCGCGGCCGAGAGGCTCGACGCGCAGGTGAAGCGCGTCCGTGAGCTGGGGAAGGCCCTCGTGGAGGAGATCGGACGCAAGACCTCGGACGAGCCCGGGCGGCAGGAGCTCCGGGCCAAGGCTGCCGAGTGGCTCGCCCGTTGCCGCGAGACGCTCGACCGCACCTCCGACCCGGCGACAGTCGGGCAGATCCACTACTTCGCCGCGCAGTTCGAGAGGATCCTCGGCCAGCGCGCGGAGGCCGAGAAGAGCCTCACGCGGGTCCTCTCGCAGCCGGGCGGCGGCCGGGGGCAGGCCCCGCCTCTCCAGGCGCGGCAGATGCGGGCGGATCTCCGCGCGGAGCAGGACGACCTCGGGGGCGCGCTCGAGGACTACGACTGGATGGCCAACGCCTACCAACGGGAGCTGTCGAACCCAAATCGCCCCCCGGAGGTGGTCCCGCGGTACGTCCAGCTGGTGCTGCGTAGGCTCGAGATCCACCGGCGGCTCGGCGACCTCAGGAACCTCGAGGGCGAGTCGGACGGGCTCGTCCGGATCCTCGGGCAGCTTGCCGCGGCGCAGCAGGAGGGGAACGTCCCGAAGCCGATGCGCCGCCAGGCCTGGATCTACCACGGCGTGACGAAGGCGCTGGCCGGCAAGGTGAAGGAGGCGCTCGCCGACCTCGAGCGGGCGCGCGAGGCGTCGGAGGAGGACGAGCAGGCGGGGCTCCACTGGCTCCGCGCGGCCATCGCGATGGCGAAGGGCAACGCCGCCGAAGCTCGCGACTGGATCCAGGAGGAGCTGAATCTCGAGAAGAAGGACTTCGAGCGGCCGGCCAGGGACCTGCTCTCGGAGCTGGACCGCCGGGACGCCGGAGGCGGGGGCAGGAAGTAGCCGTCTCGATGCCGGCCCCGTCGCGCGCCGCCGTCCGCGCGATCTACGAGCGGGCGCTGCCGGACCTCCTCTTCGAGGCGCAGCGCGTCCACCGCGCCCACCATGACCCGGCGGCGGTGCAGCTCTGCACGCTCTCCAACGTGAAGAGCGGGGGGTGCCCCGAGGACTGCGCCTACTGCCCCCAGAGCGCGCACTACCGGACCGGGGTCGCCGTCACGGGGGTCCTGCCCGTCGCCGAGGTGCGCGCCCAGGCCGAGCGGGCGAAGGCGGCGGGCGCCACGCGCTTCTGCATGGGAGCGGCGTGGCGCGAGGCGCCGGCCGACGGGCGGTTCGGGCAGGTCCTCGACCTCGTGCGCGCGGTCGCGGGGACGGGCCTCGAGGTCTGCTGCACGCTCGGGATGCTCACGGACGAGCAGGCGCGCGCCCTCAAGGCCGCCGGCTGCACGG
This sequence comes from Planctomycetales bacterium, assembly GCA_022614695.1. Classification (GTDB taxonomy): domain Bacteria; phylum Planctomycetota; class JAKEIC01; order JAKEIC01; family JAKEIC01; genus JAKEIC01. The sequence continues at coordinate 19,673 of JAKEIC010000182.1, forward strand.
CCTACAACCACAACCTGGACACGAGCCCGGAGTACTACGGGGAGATCATCACCACCCGGACCTACGAGGACCGGCTGCGGACGATCTCGCGGGTGGCCGCGGCGGGGATGGTCGTCTGCTGCGGCGGGATCCTCGGGCTCGGCGAGTCGCGCGAGGACCGGGTCGGGCTGCTGGCCACCCTCGCCGCGCTCGATCCGCCGCCCGAGTCGGTCCCCGTGAACGCGCTCGTCCGCGTCGAGGGCACCCCCCTCGCCGAGCGCCCGCCCCTCGAGCCCTTCGAGCTGGTCCGGACCATCGCGACCGCCAGGATCCTGCTCCCGAGGGCGCGGGTCCGTCTCTCCGCGGGCCGGACGGAGATGAGCCCGGAGCTGCAGGCGCTCTGCTTCCTCGCCGGGGCGAACTCGATCTTCATGGGCGAGAAGCTCCTCACGACGCCGAACCCGGAGCCGTCGGAGGACCTGGCCCTCCTCGCGACCCTCGGGATGCGGCCGATGGCAAGCTGAGCGGCCCGGAGGGGGTTCTTCACCACGGAGTCACGGAGACACGGAGGACCGAACTTTGTCCCGAGAGTCCTTCGCGGGCGAAGGCAGGAGCCCGGTGCTAGGGCTCGTGCTCGTGCTCGTGCTCGGAATCCCAGGGCGCGGGCTGCCGTCCGCGATCTCGAGGCCGTCCGCGCTGAACGCGAACGGAGATGCGCCCCCGCCGCCCCGCGGACTACCTCGGCCCGTGCCCCGTGATCCCGCCCCTCACCCGGATCGTCGCCCGGCAGAGGAAGAGGATCGCGTAGCAGTTGGCGCAGACGGGGCCGTCGCTGCCGGCGGGCCACGGCGGGCCCGCGGTCACCAGGTACTTCGCGCCCTCGCCGTACCAGTCGTGCTTCCCGATGAAGGTGTGGTCCGAGAGGACCCCCGCCCGCTCGAGGCCGTAGAGGTAGTAGTAGTGCCAGTTGCCGGGATACTTCGGGTTCTCCGTCACGGAGAAGTTGAGCGCCAGCCATGCGAGACCGTCGTTCACCGACCGGTCGTAGTCGCGGGCGTACTTGTCCTGCGCCCCGCGGGCGTCCTTGTCGCCCTGCCCGGCCATCCTCTGGATCTCAGACCAGGCGAGCTCCATCGAGGCGACGCCCACGGTGGTCATCGAGCCGGTCGCGATCTGCTGCCCCCCCCCGGCGGCGGGGGGCTTGATGTTCCCGTTATAGCCCCAGCCCCGCGCCGTGTCGGTGATCCCCGCCTGCGTCGCCATCTGCGGCACGTACGGGTCGTTCGGCTTCCGCGGCGCGACGAGGACCCGGTTCACCCGGGGCCCCGCCTCCTCCTGCGTGTAGAGGAAGTTCTCGAGGATCCCGATCCAGATCGGGCCGGGGCTCGGGTAGCCGAGGCGCGCCGCGCTCTTCAGGCCGAGCACCGCGTACTGCGTGTTCGAGTGGTCGGTGATCATGCGGGCCGTCGAGGGGTAGGACCAGACCTCCCTCTTCTCGACGACGCCCGCCTTCGCGCCTCCCGTCGTCTCCTGCCGGGTGAACGCGACGTTCTCGATCAGGTAGTCGCGCAGCTCCTTCACCCAGTCGAGCTCGTCCTTCTTGAGCTTCCCGCCCACGACCGCCGTCCCGTGCTGCTCGACGCCCTTGCCGGGCTTCCACATCCCGAGGGCCTCGAGGGCCATGATCGTGATGCCCACCTCGTAGGTCTTCCACGCCGCCGGGCCGTGGGGGACGCGGCCCGAGGCCTTCCAGCCGTCCCACTTGTCCTTCAAGAACTTGAACCCCTTCTCGATCCTCTCGTCGAAGCGGTTGGCGCCGCCCTTCAGGCACGCGTAGAGGACGAGCGACGTGACGCCGTGCGGGAAGGGGCCGTGGCCGCTGTGGGCGGCGCGCGTGTAGCACGGGTCCTCCCACGAGCCGTCCGGGAGCTGCTGCCCGAGCAGCATCTCCACCCCGCGCGAGACGCAGTCGTTCACCCGCGCCTTCAGCGCGTCGTCGAGCTGCCCGAGCTTCACCCGCTCCTCCTGCTCGCGGCCGCCCTCCCCCTTCCCGTTCTGCGCCGAGGCCGGCCCGCCGCCCGCCATCGCGAGCGCCATCGCCGCGCCGAGGCCGATCATCCGGTGTGTGCTCATCGTCCCTCCTAGTGCCCTCCGGTGACGTGCACGTTGATCTGGAGCGGGATCGTCGCCTTCGTGAGGAAGAGGAGCGCGAAGCAGGTCGAGGCCTGCTGCCCCTCGTGGTCGGCGGTCCACGAGCCGTCCCCCGACTGGGACTTGAGGCAGTGCTCCGCCCCCTCGCGGTACCAGTCGTGGGCGCCGATCAGACGCGAGTTCGTGAGCACCGCCGCCCTCTCCACCGCATAGAGGTAATAGTACAGGTACTTGGCCGGGTGGTCCGGCTCCTGGAAGGGGACCTTGTCCACGGCCCAGTTCACGTCGAGCCAGGCGAGCCCGTCGGCGACCGCCTTGAGGCCATCCCTCTGGTCGGAGCCGTCCATCTTGCCCGCCCTCGCCACCTGGTCCATGCAGAGGGCGACGACGGCCACCCCGACGGCGGTCATGCTCCCGATCGCGCGGCCCCACTCGTCGCCCTTCGGATCCGGGTCTCGCCCCGTGTAGTAGGCCCAGCCCCTCGCCTCGTCGTTCACCCCGCCGACGGTCTTGTACATGATGTAGCCAGGGTTCTGCTTGTCCTCGAACGCGACGATCCGAGGCACCCGCTTCTCGCCCTTCTTCTGCTGGAAGTCGAGGAAGTTCCGAAGCACGCCGCGCCACATCTCGGCATCGGTCGGGACCCCGCACCGGTCGGCGGCTTGGAGGCCGAGCACGGCGTACTGGGTGTTCGAGCGGTCGCTCTCGTTCGCCTTCTGGCTGCGCGGGTAGCTCCACGCGCCCTTCGTCTCGGAGGGCTGTGTCACCGTGGACTTCCCCACCTTCCGCGTCACCATCGAGCTCGAGGCGACCGTGTAGTGGTCGTGCAAGTAGGCGGTGAGCTGCTTCACCCACTCGAGGTCCTTGGGGGGGACCTTCACCTGGCCCGCGCGGCCGCCGCCCCCGGCGAGAGGGGTCCCCTGGATCTTTTCCCGCAGGAACGCCAGCGGCGGGCTCCACCGGGCCTCGATGGCCATCAACGTCACGCTCACCTCGTACTGCTTCCAAGAGGTGGCCTGGTGGAGGACCGAGCCGCCGGCCTTCCAGTTGTCCCACTTCGCCCGGAGGTACTTGAACCCCAGATCGATCTGCTCGTTCGAGGGGGAGACGCCGCACCGGAGCAGCGCCAGGAGGCAGAGCGCGGTCATGCCGTTCCGCCAGCAGCCGTGCAGGTGCTCGTCGAAGTTGCTGGCCCAGGAGCCGTCCCCTTGCTGGATCCGCTTCAGGTAGTCCACGCCGCGCGTGATGGCGGCGTTCACGTTCTTGAGCAGCTCGGCGTCCCGGTCGCCGGCCTTGAGCTTGTGCTCCTCGGGCTTCACCTGCGCGAACCCGGGGGACGGGGCGATCCCCGCCCCTCCCATGACCATGGCGAACGCGGCGAGAGAGAGGAGGATCGCGGGTCGCATCAGGGGGTTCTCCAAAGTGTTAACGTTGCCGCAAGCCCCGCGCCAGGCGAGGCCTCCGCCTAGGATACTCGGAAGCCCCTCTTGGGCAAGGTCTTCCGGTCGGGGCCCCGAGGGCGCCGGGGCCTCGGGTGCGTCCGAAAGCGGACGCGTGTAAAGCCCGCTTTACGCGGGCGCTCGCCGCGACACGATGGCGATCCCCGCGGCGTCGGCCGCGCGTAGGGTCTCCTCGGGGTCGAGGAGGTAGGTCTTCCCGGCCTCGATCGCCAGGAGCCTCGCGCCCGACTCGACGAGCGAGCGCACCGTCTCGGGCCCGACGGTGGGGACGTCGTAGCGCATGTCCTGCGCCGGTTTCGCGACCTTCACGACGGTGAACCCCCCGGCCTTGCAGAGGGTCCCCGCGCGGCGGATCGCGGCGTCGGTCCCCTCGATCGCCTCGACGGCCAGCACCGCCTGCTCGCGGACCGCCACGGTCTGCCCGACGTCGAGGCCTCCCATCCTCTTCGCCAGCTCCCAGCCGAACTGGATGTCCTTCTCCTCGCCCGCCGTCGGGCGGCGGTAGGTGAGGACCCCCTCGGGGGCGAGCAGCTCCGGGCAGTAGTCGGCCGCGCTCTCGAGGGCGATCCCCTCCCGGGAGAGCTCCTCCGCGAACGTCCCGAGCAGCGTGTCGTCCTTGCGGTCCCGGACGTGGCGGTACCAGAGGGTGAGGGTCTTCCAGTCGGGGAGGAACCGCAGCAGCCGCAGCGGCCCGAAGACGCGCGCCTTGTGGATCTTGCCCGCCATGATCGCGCGCCGGAGCCCCTCGGCCTTCAGCAGCCGGAGCAGCCTCCCGAGGCGAGCGATCCCGCACCAGTGGAGCCGCTCGACGAGGGGCCCCAGGTCCGGGGAGCACTCGCCGCGGATGCCGACCGCGACGACGGGGATCCCCTGCGCGCGCGCCCGCTCGGCGAAGAGGATCGGGAACCGCCCGAACCCGGCGATCAGCCCGATCCTCTCGCCCGGGGGGAGGGTCTTCGCGGGAGAGCGCGCCGTCTCGGGGCGCGGGGGAGGCGCGGGCACGCGGGCATCCTACCGCCCCATGATCTCCCGCAGTTCCTCGACGATCGGCCGGACTTCCGCCGCCTGGAGGCGGTGGTCGCGGAACGCGTCGCGCCAGCGGCGCTCGAGCACCAGGATGCGGGCCCGGGTCTCCGGGGCGAGGAGCCGGGTCTGGTCGGGCTGGTGGAGCCAGACGCGGAACTCGTGCTCGGTGACGGCGAGACCGAGCGCCTCCTCCTCGGCCTCGAGCCCCGGCGCGGCGATGAACCGGACCTTCCTCCGCGGGGCCGGGAGGTCGAGGGGCACCGCCTCCCACTTCACCCCCTCGGGCCGCGTGAGCCGCGGGTCGGGCCCCGTCCCGGGCCCGACCCAGCCGAGGTCCCGGGCCGGGGCGCGGAAGACCTGGTCCGGGGAGTTCACGAAGTAAGCCCACTCGCCGTCCGCGAGATCGTTCGGCCACGCGAAGCACCCGTAGCCCCCCGGCCCCTCCTGCACGTCCGCGTTCGCCGGGTCCCCGTCGGGAGGGACCCCGTTCGCCTCCCGCAGCACCTTCCCCCCCGCGCCCGCGAGGAAGCAGACGTGGCAGTAGGCGTCGGCCACGACCACGCCGCGCGCGTCGGTCCTGCCGTGGAAGGGGTGGAGGCCGAACTGCCGCAGGGGAACCATCGCCCCGAGCCGCCCCCCCGGCGTCCGCAGGTTCGCTGTCCCAGCCAACTCGCAGAGGAAGCCGTACTCGCCCCGGCCGTCCCCGTCCTGGTCCACGCGCTTGTCCACCTTCCACTGCTCCTCGCTCCGGCCGATCGCGTAGAGGCGCTTGCGGCCCATGTCCTCCCCCGCCCACCTCCGGTCGAGGCCCGGGTCCTGGTCCACAGGCTGGAGCATGAGCGCCCCCGCGATCCACCGGCCGTCCAGCTCGGCGCCCTCGTACGGGACCCCCTCGGCGACGACCCGATACCAGAGCCACTTCGTGAACTCCCAGTCGAGCTCCTGCGAGAAGCGCAGCTCGACCTCCGCCGCGGCCAGGGCCCCCCGGGCGGGGTCCCAGAACGTGAGCCCCTCGGCGTCGAGGGACCTCGCGTCGCCGAACGGGCCGCCGCCCGGGAGCGGCAGCTCCAGTTCCCAGCGGAAGGCCTCGCACCGGCGGTCGCCGAGGGTCCTGTCCGGGAGCCTCTCGACCCGGAGCGCCGCGAGGACCGTGCGCCCGTCGGGGGAAGGGAACGGGGCCGCGTCGGTCCACCGCTCCCCGACGGGCGCCGAACCATGCCCGGGCGGGCGGAGGAGGAGCAGGGTGAGGAAGGTCTCGTAGATCGGGGAGAACGGCCGCGAGCCGGGCGAGGCCCCCGCGCGGACCACCCCGTCGGTCCGCATCGTCCCCGAGAACTCGGTGTCGAGCCCGGGGAGGGACTTCGCGTCCGGGCCGCGGGGACCGACCGGCGCGCGGACCTCGGCGAGCCCGTCCTCGCGCGGCGAGAGCGCGACCCGAGGCGGGACCGGAAGCGTGTAGAGGTCCCACTCGCCCGCGCCGGACGGGTGGATGAGGTAGGCGAGGTCGCTCCCGCGCGCGAGCTTGAACGGGCGCTCGGTCGGCTGGACCAGGGGCTCGGCGGGGACGTGCGGACCGGTGGACGTCGGCTCGCCCGAGCCCTTCCGGCAGCGCAGGGCGGCGGTCCCGGCGGCGAGCAGGGCGCCCGCGCAGAGGATCGCGGCGGCCCGTCGCGCACGCACGGAGGCCCGAGAGACCATGGTGCGGGGAGGGTAGGGGATGGCGGGCGGGGACGTCAAACGGGGGGCGCCGCCGCCCCTTCGGGCTAGGCACTTGTGCCCGGGGACGCTATGCTCCCGACCCCATGTCCGCGATGACCCGAGGGGAGCGGGCGCTCGCCGCCGCCGAGGCCGGGAACGCCGCCGCCGCCGAGGACCTCTGGCTCGAGGCCCTCACGGCCGGAGAGGCCGCGGACCCCGCGTTCGCCTCCGCGGCCAAGATCCTCGTCACACGTGGCGAGAAGGAGCGGGCGGCGGTCCTGCTCGGGATGACCGCCCCGCTGCTCGAGTCGGCCGGGCGGGGCCGGGAGACGTTCGAGGTCCTCTCGATCCTCGCGCGTCTCACGCCTGCCGAGCCGGGGCTCCGCGACCGGATCGCCTCGGCGGCGGCCGTCGCGTGGCGCGAGCACCCGCAGGCGCGCGAGATCGTGGAGACCCTCCGTCTCGAGGGCCCCCCCGAACCGGGAGAGCTCGCCGAGGCCCTCCGCGCGGCCTTCGCCTTCGCCTCGGGCGACGTGGTGCGCCACAACGGGGGCTGGGGCGTCGGCCGGATCTCGAGGCTGGACGCGCGCCGGCTCCAGATCGTCGTGGACTTCCCGGGAGCCTCCGGGCGGGCGTTCCCGCTCCGGACCGCCGGCGGGCTCCTCTCGCGGGTTCCTCCCGACGCCTTCGACGCGCTGGCGGTCGCGGCCCCCGAGAAGCTCCGCGAGGAGGCGGCCCGCGAGCCGGCGAACCTGGTGAAGAGGCTCCTGCGCGACCGGGGGGGGAAGGCGACGCTCCGCGAGGTGAAGGGGGAGCTGGTGCCGCGCCTCGTCGCCGACGGCGACTGGACCCGCTTCTGGGGCGCGGCGCGGAAGGCGCTCCAGGCCGACCCGTTCGTGGAGGTCGGATCGGGGGCGAACGCCCCGCTCGCGATGCGCGAGCGGCCGGTCACCCGCGGGGAGGACGTCCTCGCCCGGGTGCGGCGGGCCGCGGACCTCGCCGACAAGCTCCGGGAGGTGCGGGCGAGCCGCCGGGAGGTCACCGAGCCGGCGCTCCTCGCCGCGATCGCGGCCGAGGTGGCGACCGAGGCGGCCGGGGTCGCGGCCTCCGACCGTGCGGGACGCGCCGCCGTGGCGCTCGCGCTCGAGGAGGTGGGGGCCCCCGCGGGCGCGGGTGCGCCTCCCGCGGATCTCGCCGCGCTCGCGGCGGACCCTGCGGCGGCCACCGAGGTGCTTTCGGGGCTCTCGGATCCCGCGCACCGCTCCGCCTTCCTCGGGCGGGTCCGAGCGGCCCGGCCCGCGGACTGGGGGGAGGTCGTGTGCGGGGTCCTCCAGCGGCCCTCCGTCCCCGGCGCCTACGAGGCCGTGGCCGAGGCGTGCCGCTCGGCCGGCGGGCTGGCCTGGGACCTCTTCCGGACGGCGGCCGCGCGGGCGGCGGCGCCGTCGGCCCGGGTCCCCGCGGCGACGCTCTGGATCGCAGGCGAGGTGATCGGGGGCCGGGTCCCGGCCGGTCCTCCCTTCCCGGACGAGGCGGACCTCCTCGCCCGCGCCCTCGAGCTCCTCACCCACGCGAGCGCCGACGCCGAGTGGGGCCGGGACGCCCAGGCCAAGGAGGTGCTCCGGCGCGGGCGCGAGGCGCTCTCCGCCGACTCGCTGATCGCCTTCCTCGAGAGGCGCGCGGCGGAGGAGATGCCGCGTCTCTCGCACGCGGTGCTCGGATGCCGCGGGCTCACGGGTCGGGTCAAGGCCGAGGTCGAGCGCTGGGTGGCCCGGCACCACCCCGACGCGCTGGTCGCTCCCTCGCTCGAGGAAGAGCCGATCGTCCCGCCCGGGACGATCGTCGTCTCCGCCGCCGGGTTCGCCAAGCGGCAGGCCGAGTTCGCGCAGCTCATGAACGTGGAGATCCCGAAGAACCAGGTGGAGCTCGGGGAGGCGATCGCCAAGGGGGACCTCGCCGAGAACGCCGAGTACGACGCGGCGCGCGAGCGGCAGAGGATCCTGCTCGCCCGCGCCGGGGAGATGAAGGCCGAGCTGGAGAAGGTCCACGTGCTCGATCTCGCGTCGGTGAAAGCCGACCGCGCGCAGCCCGGGACGAGGGTCCTCGTGCTCGGGGCCGGCGGCGAGCGCGAGGCGTACACGCTGCTCGGTCCCTGGGACGTGGACGTGGCCCGCGGGATCATTTCCTACCTCTCCCCCATCGGGAAGGCCCTCCTCGGGAGGCAGGCGGGCGACGACGTCCGCGCGCGGCTGCCCGAGGGGGAGCGGAGCTTCCGGATCGAGGCGATCGAGACGCTCGGGGGGGAGAACGCGTGACGCCTCCGCGGCCCCCGACCCCGCCTGCCACCGGCGCCGCTCTCGTGGGCGCTTCGCCGGCGCGGGCCGGGGCGACCGCGGCCCCGGGGGCTTCGCTCGCGAGCCGGGGGGATCGGCTCGCCGCCGCCTTCGAGGTGCTGGCCGGGGTGGCCCACGAGCTGAACAACCCGCTGGCCGGGGTCCTCGGCTACGCGGAGCTGCTGCTGCGCCGCGAACCCCCGGCCGAGTGGCGAGGGGACGTGGAGGCGCTTCACCGCGAGGCGTCCCGCTGCGCCCGGCTCGCGAACGACCTCCTCGCGCTCGCCCGCGGCTGGCCGGGCGAGGTGAGGCCGGTGGACGCCGGCAAGCTCGTGCGCGAGGCGCGCGAGGCGGTCTCCGCGCGGCTCGCGCCGGCGGGCCCCGGAGGGAATGGGGGAGAGATCCGCTGGGAGGAGAGGCTCGCCGCGGGGCTTCCCGCCGTGCTCGGGGACTCGGGGCGGCTGCGCCAGGCGCTCGTCCACGTGGTCCGCAACGCCTGCGACGCGATCGAGGAGTTCCGGGGCGAGGGGACGATCGTCGTGTCCGGATCCGCCGAGGGGGGGTGGCTGGACATCGCCGTCGAGGACGACGGCCCGGGGATGGGCCCGGCGGTCCTCGGCCGGCTCTTCGAGCCGTTCTTCACGACGCGCGCGCCGGGGCGGGGGATCGGCCTGGGCCTCGCGCTCGTGCACGCGATCGTCACGGACCACCGGGGCGAGGTCGCCGTGAAGAGCCGCCTCGGGTCGGGGACGTCGGTGCGCCTGCGGCTCCCCGTCGGGCAGGGGCCGCCGCGGCGGCCGCGCACGACGCCCTCGACGCTCTCGTGGTCGCGGGGGGCCCTCGTGGTGACCGGGAGGGAGGACCTGGCCAACGCGCTCTCCGACGCGCTCCTCGGCCTCCGGTGGCGCTGCCACGTCGCCCCCACGCCGGCGATCGCCGCCGCGCTCTCGGCCCGCAACCGCTACGACGCGGCCCTCGTGGACCCGGCGCTCGCGGCCGAGGCGGGGCCGGCGCTGCGCGCGAAGCTCGCCGGGCGGACGGTGGCCGTGCCGTCGGCGACCGTCACGCTCGAGTGGCTCGCCGCGGCGCTGGCGCGGGCGCTCCTGGGGCAGGCGTAGCTAGAATCGCCGGCGCCATGGCCGCGCCTGCCGCGCCCGAGCCGACGGTCGAGGAACGCTACGAGGGCTGCCTCCTCGGGCTGGCCTGCGGGGACGCGCTGGGGGTGGCGCTCGAGTTCCTCGGGCGCGAGCAGGCCCGGATCAAGCTCGGGATCGTCCGCGAGATGCTGGGTTCCCCCGCGCGCGGGCTCCGGCCCGGGGAGACGACCGACGACACGGCGATGGCGCTCGCGCTCGCCGAGAGCCTCGCCGCCAAGGGCGCGCACGACCCCGCCGACGCGCTCGCCCGCTACCTCGCCTGGTTCGGGACGAACCCGCCGGACGTGGGCGTCTGCACTCGCGCGGCGCTCACGCTCGCCTCGGAGGGGGTCCCCGCGGCGGAGGCCTCCCGGCGCGCCCACGACGAGGTCGGGGGCCGCTCGGCCGGGAACGGGGCCGCGATGCGCGCCGCGCCCCTCGGGCTCCGCTTCCGCGGGCGCCCGGCGGAGTGCGTCCGGGCGGCGCTCGCCGACGCCCGGATCACGCACTGGGATCCGCGGGCGGGGGCGGCGGCCGGGCTCGTGGCGCTCCTGGTCGCCGACATGGCGAACGGGGGGCGCGACCTCGACGCGGCGCTCGGGCGCTCGGTCGAGGCCCTCGACGCCGCGGGGGCCTCGGCCTCGGTCCCGGACCTGGCCGGGCTCCGCAAGAAGTCCGCGCTCCAGATGCGCTCCACGGGCCTCGCCGAGGACACGATCGAGTGCGCCCTCTGGGCCCTCGCCACGACGAAGTCGTTCGAGGAGGCGCTCGTCGCAGCGGTGAACCTCGCCGGGGACGCCGACACCGTCGGCGCGATCGCCGGCGCGATCGGGGGCGCGAGGGACGGCGCCCGCGCGATCCCCGAGCGCTGGACCCGGCGCCTCGCCGAGCGGGCGCGCCTGCGGGCCGCCGCGGCGGCGCTGCTGGCGGCGTCGGGGGGCGGGAGTCGGGGAGCCGCGGGCCGGTCCCCGTGAACGCCGCCAGGCGGGTGCTCCCAGCGCTCGCGGCTCTCGCGCTGGCCGGCTGCGGCCGGTCGGCGCGTCCGCCGGCGAGCGCGTCGGATCGCCCCGATGAGCGGTCTCCCGCGAAGACGTCCGGCGACACGCCGGAACCCGGAGGGTTTGCGACTCCCGAAGCGGTCTTCGCAAGCTACGCGGAGGCGTGCCGGAAGGGGGACGTCGGGGGAGTCGTCTCCGTGCTCGATCCCGACCACCGGCTCGTGTGCCTCCTGGACCTGCTCCTGGCCGCCACCGGCGTGGCGGAGACCGCCGGTGGACCCGCGGCCCGGGAGCTCGGCTCCCTGCTCGCCGAGCACGGCATCCGGGAGAGGCCCTCGCTCGACACGGTCGTCGACTGGAAGGACCCGAAGGCCGCCCTCGCGGTCGCGCGCCCGATCCTCGGCTCGGCCGGCGACCTCCCGGGGCTCGGGCGGGGCCTGCTCGCAGTCGTCCGGCGGCACGGGACGGGCGATCTCGCGCAGATGGGCCCGAAGCCCGTGGCGGGCGAACTGGGCGACCTCCGGATCCGGGGCGACCGCGCGACCGGAAGGGTCGGCGGGCAAGTGTTCCAGTTCGTCCGGGTCGGCGGCCGCTGGTACCTGGGAGAATAGCTATCCAGGCTCCGCCTCGGACCGATGCGGCCTTGCCTGCGGACGGGCGCCTGGCGATTCGAGCACGAGCACGAGTACGGGCACGGGCACGACCAGGGACACGGACACGAGGACGGCGCACGGTCACGCCGGACGACGATCTCCTTCCTTCGGGGGCTCCATCGCGTCCCCCACATCTCGTGAGGGGACGCGATTCCACCCCCTCGGAAGGAGATCGTCGTGATCGTGTCCGTCCATCGTCCCACGTGCACGTGCTCGTGCTCGCACCCGGATCCCGGTGTCCTCCTCGACCACGAGCGTCTCGACGCCTACCGCGTCTCGGATCAGCTCGACGTCGAGGTCGTCGCGATCGCTCGCCGCGTGCCGCGCGGGCACGCCGGGCTCGCCGACCAGGCGCAGCGCGCCTCGGCCTCGGCGAACCTGAACCTCGTCGAGGCGATGGGCCGGACGGGCGCCGACCGCGCGCGCGTCCTGCGGATCGCCCGGGGGGAGGCGTTCGAGGTGGACGCGGCCCTGACCCGCCTTCAGCGCCGGGGCGCGTGCGACGCCGCGTCGCGGGCGCGGGCCCGCGAACTCAACGTGAGGCTCGTCCAGATGCTCGTGGGGCTGATCGTCGTGGCCGAGGGCGGGCGCGAGTAAGCGGACCTCGCCGCCGCGGCACGTCGAGAACGTCTCGCCCTGCCTTCGGGGCACCGCGGCGACGAGGGGCACCGGGAAACTCGGCTCATTCGCAACGACTTCTGCCCTTCGAGATCGCGAGCCGGAAGGAATCGGCGACAAGGACCTCGGTCGGGATGGAGACGTGCGGGATCTTCCGCTTCGGCCTCGGGCGACAACGGCTCGGGGAGGAGGAGCTTCGCGCCGACGCTCGCGTCGGCGACGCACCGGGGCGCCGGTGCAGTTTCGCGGGGACCTTCCGGACGTGCAGGGTGGCCGAGGCTCCTCCTCGGGGACCCCTCCCCACGGGGAGTGCAGGCGAGGAGGTTGCACTTCGGAGCCTGGAGGCCTAACGTCCCCGCCCCTCCCGGAGCCGGGCCTCGCAGCGGGCGAGGCCCTCGCGCGCCAGGGGGTAGTCGGGCCGCCGCGCGAGGGCGGCCCGGAAGTCCTCGAGCGCCGCGGCGGCCTCCCCGCGGGCGAGCCGCAGCCCGCCCCGGTTGGCGTGCGCCTCGGCGTGACCGGGCTCGAGCGCGATCGCCGCGTCGTAGTCCTCGAGGGCCCCCGCGTCGTCGCCGAGGAGGCTCCGGGCGTTCCCGCGGTTCACGTGCGCGGGCGGAAATCCGGGGCGGACCCGCAGGGAGGCCGTGTAGTCCTCCACCGCCTCGGCCAGGAGGCGCTGCGCGGCGCGCGCGTTCCCCCGGTGGTAGAGGGCGAGCGCGTGGTCGGGCTTCCGACGCAGCGCCTCCGTCAGGTCCTCGACGGCCCCGGCCGGGTCCCCGAGCGCGAGGCGCGTCGTCCCGCGGCTGTTCCACGCCTCGGCGTTCCCGGGCTCCACCGCGAGGGCCGCCGTGAGGTCCGCGAGGGCCCCGGAGTGGTCCCCGAGCCCCCGGCGCGCGTGGGCGCGGTTCACGAGCGCGCTCGGGTCCCGCGGGTCGAGCGCGAGCGCCCGATCCAGGTCCTCCATCGCGCCGCGGGCGTCCCCGAGGGTCCCGCGCGCCGCCGCCCGGCCCACCAGCGCCCGGACGTCCCCGGGGAAGCGCCGGAGCGCCGCCTCGAACTCGGCGAGGGCGCCCCGCGAGTCGCCGAGGGAGTGCAGGCACGCCCCCCGGTTGGCGAGCGCCCAGGGCAGTGCCGGCCCTTCCCCCTCGAGCGCCGCGCCGTACTCCCGGAAGGCCCGGGCTCGGTCCCCGGCCGGGTCCCCGCTCTCGACGTAGCCCCGGAGGAGCGAGGCCTCCCAACCGGCGAGGGAGGCGAGCGCCTCCCTCGCTTCGGCCCATCGTCCGCGCGCCGCGAGCGCCGCGGCGCCGGCGAGACGGGCCACGCGGCCCTCCCCGCGCGCGGCGAGGGCGTCGAGATCCTCGCACGTGGCCGCGGGGTCCCCCCGCCCGAACGCCTCGAGCGCCGCGTAGAAGACCGCGGCCGGTCCCTCGGGGCTCGCGGCGCGCGGGACCCTCGCCCAGAGCGCGCGGGCGGCGGCGCCCTCCCCGAGGGACCAGAGGAGGAGCCCCGCCTCGACGCGCCACGCGGGGCGAGCGGGCTCGAGAGCGGCCGCCTCCTCGAGGAGGCGCGCGGCCGCGCGCGGGTCCGACGCCCGTAGCCCCCGGGCCCGCGCCGCGAGGGCCTCGGCCCGGGAGGCAGGTGCCGGCGGCGCGGCCGGGGCGGCGGGAGGCGGACCCACCCCGCCCCCCCGCGCGACGAGGCCCGCCCCGACGCTCCCCGCGAGGAGCAGCGCTCCGAGGGCGACGCGGCGCGAGGTCCGCCACGGGGGCCGTGCCCGGACCCGTTCCCCCCGCAGCACGCGGGCGAGGTCGTCCCGGAGCGCGGCGGCGTCGCGGTAGCGGGCCCGGGGCGACTTCGTGAGGCAGACGCGGATCACCCGGTCGAGCGCCCGGGGGACTTCCCCCCGGATGCGCCTGAGCGGCACGGGCTCGGCGAGGATCACCTTCTCGACGACGACGTTCTCGGAGGAGTCGGCGAACGGGGACCGCCCCACGAGCGCCTCGTAGAGGACGCACCCGAGGCTCCAGACGTCGGTCGCGGGCGTGAGCGAGTCGCTCTCCCCCTGCGCCTGCTCGGGCGACATGTACTCGGGGGTCCCGATCGCGAAGCCCGTGCGGGTGAGGCGGGAGCCGGTGGAGACGAGCCGCGCGAGGCCGAAGTCAGTGAGGAACACGCTTCGCGCGTTCCTACGGGGGGCGTCACGAGCAACATCCTCGTCGCCTGCCTTGCGCCCGAGGAGGATGTTCCCCGGCTTCACGTCCCGGTGCAGGATCCCCTGGCCGTGGGCGTGGGCCAGAGCGTCGGCCACGTCGCGGGCGATCTCCACCGCGCGGCGCCAGGGGAGCGTCTCCTCGGCGAGCGCCTGGTCGAGCGCGACGCCCTCGACGAGGTCCATGGCGAACCAGAAACGGTTCGCAGTCCCCTCTTCCCCCACGTCCAGCACCCGCACGATGCCCGGGTGGTCGAGGACCCTCGCGATCGCGATCTCGCGCTGGAATCGGCGCATCTCGCCGAGGGTCACGCCCGGGTCGGCCATCAGGACCTTCACGGCCGCGACGACCCCGGTCCGCGCGTGGCGCGCCCGGTAGACCGTGCCGTAGCCGCCCCGGCCGATTTCCTCGCCGATCTCCCAGGGGCCGAGCCGCGCGGGGGGGACCTCGCTCACGTCTTCCGGAGCCCCGTCCCCGGCACCCGCATGGGGAGGAGATCGGCGAGCTTCGGAAACATCGCGAGGAGCGCGACCCCGACGCGCGCGGGCCAGAAGAGGATCACCTCGGGGCTCGGCCTCCGGGCGCACCGGAGGAGCCGTCGCGCGACCTTCTCGGCCGAGTGGACCGGCCAGGCCATCCCGACCTCGGGCGTGCCCGGGGTCTTGAGCGCCGTACGGAAGAAGTCGGTCCGAGTCGAGACCGGGAGTACGACCGTCACGTGGACGCCCGTCCCCCGCAGCTCCGCCCGGACCGCCTGCGAGAGCCCGACCTGCGCGAACTTCGTCGCGCAGTACGCCGCCATCCCTCCGATCCCCATCCGGCCCGCGACCGAGGAGATGTTGAGGATATGGCCCGAGCCCTGGCGACGCATGACGGGGATCGCCGCGCGCATCCCGTACATCGTCCCGAGGAGGTTCGTGGCGACGATCCGGTCCAGGTCCTCGACGGGCGAGTCCTCGAACGCCCCGAAGATCCCGAACCCGGCGTTGTTCACGAGCACGTCGAGCCGCGAGTGGCGCTCGACCGTCCACCGGACGAGCGCCTCGACGTCCCCGGCGCGGGCGACGTCGCAGACCCGTCCCTCGGCCGACGGCGCCCCCGCCGCCCGGCACTCGGCGACGGCCGCCGCGAGCGCCTCGGCCCGCCGCGCCGCGAGGACC
>JAKEIC010000183.1 GCA_022614695.1 Planctomycetales bacterium
ATTAACTATAATGGTGCGACGGCGATTCTGCCGCGTCCCCTGAGGCATCAACCGACGGTGATCTTCTGGACGCCCACGAAGTCGAGCGGCTCCAGCTTGTCACCTTCGGCCTCGAGGCAGAGATCGACGGCTTCCCGGACGCGGATCATCAGTTCGTCGAGGGACCTGGCCTGTGTGTGGCAACCCTTCAGGGCGGGCACAGAGCCGACGAAGTACCCGGCAGAGTCGCGTTCGATGACGACATGGAGTTCCCGGAGCCTCCGGCCGCGCTTCATGGCGTGGATTCTATCAATTCCATAGCCGTCGGGTCCCGTTCCCGAGGTGCTGACGGCGCCCCTGACTTATTACGGACGGGAACCGAATGGACGAACCGTGTCGGGCACCGGGAGCCGGGCGTCCGATGGGTCCCCGAAAATGACGGCCACTTCCTCGGGCCGGATGGGCCGGTCGAGCTTCGGGGCCTTCTTCACGTCGTCGCCGCCTCCCCATCCGCCACCCGCCCGTCCCGGAGCCGGATCACCCGGTCGCAGCGCGCGGCGATGTCGGCGTTGTGGGTGACGACCACCAGCGCCGCGTCGCCGAGCCTCACGGGCGCCAGGAGCAGGTCCATGATCTTCGCCCCCGTGCCGCTATCCACGGATCCCGTGGGCTCGTCTGCGAGGATCACCCGCGGTGCCGTGACGAGGGCGCGGGCGATGGCCGCGCGCTGGCGCTCGCCGCCGGAGACCCGCGTGGGCCGATGGCGCGCGCGGTCGGCGAGGCCGACGGCCTCGAGCGCCCGCAGGGCCCGCTCTCGTCGCTCCCGCGCCGGCACCCCGAGCCCGTGGAGGGGGATCTCGACGTTCTCGGCGAGGGTGAGCGCCGCAAGCATGTGGTGCTGCTGGAACGCGAAGCCGATCGTCTCGGCCCGCAGCCGCGCCCGGGCGCGCGCCCGGGCGGCATCATCGCCGAGGACGCGGACGACGCCCGAGGTCGGACGGTCCAGGGTCCCGAGGAGCGCGAGGAGGGTCGTCTTCCCGCTCCCGGACGGTCCCACCACCGCGACCGCCTCCCCGATCGGGACCGCGATCGAGACCCCGTCGAGCGCCCGCACCCCGCCCTCGTCGTAGACGCGGACGAGGGACTCGCCCTCGACCCCCGGGCTCACCGGCCGTTCCCCCCGGCCGCCGCGCGGCGCAGCAGCGCGTAGCGCTGGCCCGAGAAGAGGCGGGCGAGCGGACGGTCGGCCTCGACCCGGAAGCCGTTCTTCCCGGCGATCGCGCGAACCTCGGCCGTGGGCAGGGTCTTCTTCGGCGGGCGCCCCGTCAGGGCCGAGCGGACCCTCCGGAGCCAGTTCTTCACCGACCCGTGCGCGAAGTAGGTGACGACCACCCAGTCCCGGGCGACGCGCATGAGTTCCACGAGGTGCCACCGGCGCTCCTCGTCCTCGAGGTGGTGCGAGAGGCGGACCGAGACGACGCACGGGACCGACCGCTCCCGCAGCGGCAGGGAGAGCGCGGAGGCGACCAGGTGTCCGAGCGCGCCCTCGGGCCGGTTCGCGCGGTTCACCTTCAGCATCTCGCGCGAGACGTCGGCCTCGAGCAGCCTCGCGGCGCCCGCCCGGAGGAGCCCCGAGAGCCGGCCCGTCCCCGCGGGGACGTCGAGGAGCAGCTCCTGGCGCCCGATCCGCGCCAGGAGCCCCTCCAGGAGGCGCTTCTCGATGCGGTCCGAGAGCCGCTTCGAGAAGTGGGTCTCGTACCGGACGTTGTACCGCGCGGCGCCCTCGGCCGACTTGTAGTTGGCGAGTTCGCTCGGGTGCACTCTAGCTCGCTCCGCCCGCCGGGCGCGCGTACGGGAACCCTGCGGCCCGGCAGCGGCCACAGAGTACCGAGGGGTCGGGCTTCTCCGCGAGGAGCGTGCGGCGCGCGGCCGCCCAGCGCGGGCCGTTCCAGAGGTCGCGGAGGGGCGTCTCGAGGAGGGACCCGTAGGCCTCGGGCGCCCCGGGGCAAGGGCGGACGGAGCCGTCCCCCGCGACGGTCGCCTCGCGCCAGGGCCGGTCGCAGACGGGCGGTCGCTCTCGGAGGGGCGGGCCGGCTCCGCCCTCGGGGCCGGCCACGGGGATCCCCGCCGACCGCGCGTCGGCCGCGAGCGCCGCCGTCCAGTCGGGGGGCGCCCCCGCGATGCGTACCTCGGCCGCGTGCGGGCCCAGCGACTCGAACAGGTCCCGCAGGAACTTCGGGAGCGGGTCCTGGCCGAGCCGCGCCTCCCGGGAGGCGCGCGAGAGATCGAGCCGGAGGAGGAGCGGCGCCCGCGGCGCGGAAGGTCGGCCCGTCGCCACGGCCCACGCGGCGCGCAGGCGGTGGACCTTCCTCGGCGGGAGGAGCCTCCGGAGCGCGCGGTGGTAGGGCCTCCGGCCGGGCGCCCGCTCGTAACGCCGCGCGGCCGCGGGCCCGCCGAGGCTCGCGTAGAACGCCTCGACGAGGCGGCGGCGGCCGGCCCGACCCGCGTCGCGACCGAGGTACGCGCGCACGAACCGCAGCCGGTCCGCGCGCGAGAAGAAGCACCACGAGCGGCTGTCGAGCCCCCGGAGGTCGGGGAGCGCCGGCTCCCCCCGGAGGTCCCCCTCGTAGATCCGAAGCCGTGGGACGTCCACGAGCCGGAACTCCGGCCTCGCGCCGGGCCGGACCGGGCCGCAGAGGAGGTTCTTCACGGCGAGCGAGCCGTGCAGGAGGCCCCTCTCGTGCAGCGTGCCGACGAGCGCGCCCGCGGCCTCGGCCGCGTGGCGCCGGAACCGCCGGAAGGCGCGCGCGTCCCACCGCGCCGCGTCGCGCGAGAGCGCCTCGTCGAGCGCGCGCCAGCCCTCGAGCCGCCGCGTGGCGACCGCGCTCGCCGCGACGAATCCCGCCGCTCGCCACTCGACCGCCGCGAGGGGCTCGACGGCAGGGACCCCGCGCGCCCCGAGCGCTCGCAGGGCCGCGAACTCGCGCGCGGCGGGGGACGAAGCTCCCGGCGGGTGGGTCCAGAGGAGCCAGGGGCTCCGGCGGTAGACCTTCACGGCGAGGGCGGGCGCGCCCCCGGCCGCCGGCCACGCGACGACCGTGGCGCGGGCATCCCCCGAGAGCCGCTCGCCCTCCGGAGCGGCCGGGTCGAGCCGGAGGAGCCGGTCGCGGAGTGCTCCCGGGAGACCCTCCGCCGCGCTGGCGAGCGTCGCGCTCACTCGTACCGCAGCGCCTCCATCGGATCGAGCCGCGAGGCGGTCCATGCGGGGACGAGCGACCCGGCGAGCCCGACGGCGAGCGAGAGCGCGACCGCCTCGGCGAACAGCACCGGCCCGAAGGCCCCCTCGATCGGGAACTGCGGCACGAGCCGGCTCGCCCCCTCGACCCAGAGGACCCCCAGCGGGAACCCGAGGAGCCCCCCCGCGAGCGAGAGGAGCGCCCCCTCGGCGAGGATGAGCCGCAGCACCTTCCCCGCCCGCCAGCCCACGGCGAGGAAGAGCCCGATCTCTCGCGTCCTCTCCGAGACGCTCATCGTCATCGTGTTGAGGACCCCGATCCCGCCGACGAGCACAGCGATGAAGGAGATCGCCCAGGTGAGGGCCTGCAGGATCTTCCGGTCCTCCCACGAGTTCACGACGTCGGGGGCGGGGATCGCCTCGACGGCCGGGACGGTCTCGTTGATCTGCTTGGCGACGCGGCGCTTCTCCTCGTCGCCGCCGTCCGGGGCCGAGACGTCCGCCATCGCGAGCCGCGCCGAGGAGCCGAGGTTGAAGATCTCGCGCGCGAGGTCGAAGTGTAGGACCACCCCGCGGTCCTGGAACGAGACCCCGGTCGCGTAGATCCCGACGACCTCGAGAGGGCGGTCCCTCACGAGGACCCGGTCCCCGACCGAGACGCCCAGGAACTCGGCGGCGCGCTTCCCGACGATCGCCTCGCCGGCCCCCGGCGCGGGCGCGCGACCCGCCGCGAGCCCGAACCGGCGCTCGAGGAGCCCGGGGTCGGGGAAGGCGAGGACGGCCATCCTCTCGGAGTTCCCGCCGGCCCGATCGGCCGCGACGAGCACCTCGGGCAGCACGTCGTAGGGCGCCGCTCGCGCCACGCCCTCGACCTTCGCCACCGCCTCGAGGTCCTCGGGCTTGAGCCGCCCCCAGAGCCGCGCGCCGCGGGCGAACAGGATGATGTCCCCGCGCTGCATCCGGATCGCCCGGTCCATCTGACCCTCGGCCCCGTCGGCCACGCCGATCAGCGCCACGACGCCCGACATCCCCACGGCCACGCCGAGCAACGTGAGGCCGGTCCGCAACCGCCGACGCGTGAGGTTCCGGAGGGCGAGGAGCATCCCGGGCGGAGAGTCTACGGCAGCCGCACGACCCGCGCCTCGGACGGGATCCCGTTCGAGGTCACCGTGAGGAGCCACCAGCCGGGAGGGAGGAAGCCCGCGTTCGGCGTCGTGAAGTCGAGCCGGCTCCCCGACGCCGACTGGTAGACGGGCAGACCGAGCGACTGCGCGAGACCCGACTCGCGCGATGCGTGGGACATCGTCCCCACCGGCCCCGCGATCAGCACCATCGGGGCGTCCGCGCCGCCCCCCCGGGCCGCGCCGGACCCTCCCTCCGAGACCCCGCGGAGGCGGCGCCCGTGGAGGGCGACCGGGACCGCCGGCGGGAGGGTCGGCCCCGGGACCAGCGAGCCGCCGAGCGTCCGGATCACGGGCCGCCAGCTCGAGGCGTAGCCCCTCCCCTCGTCGAACGACTCGCAGGACGTGAGCAACCCCGCCACGCCCGCCCCCGCGATCAGGAGGACCGTCCCGTCCGGGAGCGCGACCGCCGCGTGGCTCTGGCGCGCGGTGACGAGCGACGCCACCGTGGTCCAGGCGCCCCCGGTGGCCACGTCGTAGATCTCGACCGACGCCGACGGGGACGCGGCCCTCCCCCCCGCGACCATCACCCGCCCGTCCGGGAGCATCGTCGCCGAGTGCCTCTCGCGGGAGTTCGTGAGCGATCCCGTCGAGGTCCACGTCCCGCTCAGCGGCTCCCAGACCTCCGCCGTCGGGGTCGCCCCGGCCGTCCCGAGCCCCCCGGCCACAAGCACCCACCCGTTCCGCAGGAGCGTCCCCGAGTGCCAGGCCCGGGCCGTCCCGAGGGACGCCGTGGTGGACCAGAGGCCCGTGGACGGGATGTACACCTCCGCCCCGACGAGCGACGAGCCGTTCGACCCTCCCGCGACGAGCACCTTCCCGCTGAACAGCAACGTCGCAGAATGGTGCCGCCGGGTGTTGCCCATCGTCCCGGTGGCGCTCCAGGTGCCGGCCGCGGGGTCGTAGATCTCGGCGGTGGCGGAGGTGCCCGCGGTCGTGAGCCCCCCCGCGACGAGCACCTTCCCGTCGAGGAGGACCGTTGCCGAGTGGCCCGATCGGGGGATCGTCATCGAGCCCGTGGAGGTCCAGGTGCTCGCGACGGGGTCGTAGAGCTCGGCGGCGGACTTGGGACCCCCGCCGTCCTCCCCGCCGGCCGCGAGGACATGCCCCGACGCGAGGAGGGTGGCCGTGTGCTGGGCGCGGGTCGTCGGGGCGGCCGGGGCCGTGCTCCAGCCCCCTCCCGCGGGGTAGTACACCTCCGCGCTCGAGAGCGTGGTCGCGCCGCCGGAGCCGCCCACGACGAGGACGCTCCCGTCGGGGAGAAGCGTGGCGGTGTGGTCCTGCCGCCCGGTCGGGATGGCCGGCGTCCCGCTCCAGCCCGGCGTCGCGTAGGCGTAGAGCTCGAAGCTCGCGAGCATGCCCCCCCCGGTCCCCCCCCCGGCGACGAGGACCCGGCCGTCCATCACGATCGTGGCGGTGTGGTCGGAGCGCGCGGTGGCGAGGTTTCCGGCGCCGAGCCACACCGCCGCACGCGGCTCGTAGGCCTCCGCGCTCGCGAGCGGGGCCGTGGTCCCGACACCCCCGGCGACGAGCACACGGCCGCTCGGGAGGAGCACCGCCGAGTGGATCGTCCGCGCGTTGCTGAGCGTCGCGGTCACGGCCCACGAACCGGTCGCGAGGCTGAAGACCTCGCACGAGGCGAGCGGGTTCCCCGAGGAGTCCGTCCCGCCCGCGACGAGGACCCGCCCGTCCGCGAGGAGGGTCGCGCTGTGCGCGTATCGCGCGGTCAGCAGGGCGCCCGTCGCCGTCCAGGTGCCGGTCACCGGGGAGTAGATCTCGGCGCTCCCGAGTGTCGCGCTCGTGCCGAGCCCCCCGACCGCGAGGACGCGCCCGTCCGGGAGGCGCGTCGCGGTGTGGCGGGCGCGCGCCGCCAGGAGCCCGCCGGTCGCGGCCCAGGTCCCGGTGGCGCGGTCGTAGAGCTCCGCGGACCCGAGCGGCCCCGCCGAGTCCCTCCCGCCCGCGACGAGCACCCGGCCCGTCGCGAGGAGCGTCGCCGTATGGAACTCCCGGGCCGCTCCCATCGAGCCAGTCGGGGACCAGGTGGCGAAGTAGGGGTCGTAGAGCTCGGCGACGGAGTAGTAGCTGAGCCCCGCCGAGCCGCCGACCGCGAGGACGAAACCGTCGGGGAGCGCCGTGGCCGTGAGGAAGGCGCGGGCCGTCCCGAGGGAGCCCACGCCGGTGAAGAACGATCCGGTCGGGTGGTAGGTCTCGCAGCTCGAGAGGACGCCCGTCGAGCCGGCCCCCCCGACCGCGAGCACCCGCCCGTCGAAGAGCGCCACCGAGGCGTGGTTGGACCGGGCGGTCCCCATCACGTTTCCCCCCGCGGTCCACCCCGCCACGCCCGCCGCCGGGGTCGCCGCGCTCGCCTCGGTCGTGTTCGTCTCCTCGTTCCCCGACTCGTCCCGCGCCCGGACCACGAAGAAGTAGGTCGTCGCGGGCGAGAGCCCGCCCACGAGGAACCGGTTCTCCCCCGGGTCGGACCCGAACCAGGGCGCGGAGAAGTTCTGGCCGCCCGAGACGGTCGCCCCGTAGATGAAGTACCGGAGACGGGGGACGGGCGTCAGGTCGTCCGTGGCGGGCGGCCAGCGCAGCTCGACCGCGAAGGGCGAGACCGCGGCGGCGACCAGCGAGCCGGAGGCGGTCGGGAGGGTCGTCTCCCCGGTGTAGGTGAAGGCCCCGGGCATCGTGGTCGTGATCCCGCCCGGGTGCCGGACCGCGACGTCCACGACCGTGCCGGCACTGCCGCCGGGCGCGGGAGCGACGATCGTGAACCGGTCCACGACCAGGACGGAGGAGGCCGGGACCGCGCCGAAGAGGACCGTCGGCGGACCCACCGGGTGGTCGAAGCCGAGGCCGACCAGCGTGACGATCGTGCCGCCGCCCGGAGGGCCGAAGGTCGGCTCGATGTAGGAGAGGGCCCACTCGGTGACCGGGGGCGATCCGGGGCTCCCGTGGTCGCCGCCGCCGCCGCCGCCCGAGACCCCCGCCGCGATCCCGGCGGCGAGCCCAATCGTCGCGTAGCCGCAGCCGGCGACACTCATGGCGCTCATGGCGCCGAGGGCCCCGAGGGTACCGATGGCAACCCTCATCTTGCCTCGCTTTCGTTCCCGTCGCCCTTCTTCGGGCGGATGACGCACCGGAACCCCACCGTGTAGAGCCTCTCGCCGACCGACTCGGCCCGTCGCGCCGCGACCCGGCAGTCGGCCGGCCCGTCCGACCAGGAGCCCCCCTTCACCCACCTCTCCCCCGCGGACCGCTCCGGCCCGTCCCGGCACCACTCGGCCGCGTTCCCGGCGAGATCCAAGCAGCCCTCGGGGGAGGCCCCGGCCGGCCGGCCCCCGGCCGCCTCGAGGGGCGTCTGCCGGCCGCGGGGCCTCCGGCCGTGGACGGCCCGCTCGGCGGTAGGCTCTCCCTCGCCCCACGGATACCCGCGCTCCGGGTGGCCGGCCGCCGCCATCCACTCCGCCTCGGTCGGCAGGTCCCTGCCGGCCCAGCGCGCGTAGGCGAGGGCATCCCACCAGTCCACTCCGACCACGGGGAGCTTCTCGCGGCCCGCGGCCGACTGGGACCGCCAGTCGCGGGGAGTGTGGTCCTTCCCCGGCGGCTCGTCCGCGGGGCATGTCTTGTGGCCGTCCGGGCCGCCCGCCTTCACGGCGGCGAGGAACCGCCCGTAGCGCTCGACGGTCACCTCCTCGCGGTCCACGAGGACGTGGCCGCTCCCCGCGGCGACGCGCGCGAGCGGCGCCCCGTCCCCGGCCGCCCGGAGCGAGGAGGGTTCCGGCCCCGCCTCGACGCCCGGCGGCGGGGGCTCGTGGACGATCTCGAGAGTCCTCTCCGCCGAGTTCCCGACCCGATCCTCGGCGCGCACGACGATCCCGTTCCGGCCGGGCACGAGGGAGACCTCCGCCCAGAAGCTCCCGTCCGCGCCGGCGACCGCTTCGGCGCCCCCCACGAGGACCCGGGCGAGCCGCGGGTCCCGGGCCCGGCCGCGGACGTGGACGCGGGACGTCGCGACGGCGGGAGGAAGGTCGGAGGTCGTCTCGAGCACCGGAGGCTGCGAGTCGCGGACCACGCGGCGGACGACCGTCGTCCGGTGGCCGAGCGCGTCCTCGGCCGCGACCTCGATCCGGTTCTCGCCTTCGACGAGGGGGACCTCGGCGCGGAACTTCGCGTCCTCGAGGGTCGCCGGCCTTCCCCCGACGGTCACGGACCCGAGCCGCGGGTCGGTGGCCGTGCCCTCGATCGCGACCGCCCCTTCGCGAGTCTCGAGGCCGTCCGGGGGCGCGGTCACCTCGATCGCGGGGGGCGAGAGGTCCACGGTCACGCGGATCGGGAGCGTGTCCTCCGCCTTCCCGCCCGTCCCCGCCTCGAACAGGATCTGCTGCTCGCCCTCGGGGAGGGTGAGTTCGAGGGAGTAGAGGTCCCGGAGGAGCGTCGCGGGCGCCCCGTTCACGCGCACCCAGACCCCGGATCCCGGTCCCTGCACCCGTCCCTGGACCCGGACCCGCGCCGTCGCCAGGACGGAGCCCTCCTTGGGCTCCTCGGGAGCGGACAGGCGCACGGCCGGGCCCGGGGGCGCCGCGGGCGGGGGGGCGGCCGGCTTTTCGGACGGCGCCTCTCCGCGCCCCACGAGGAGGAGGGCGGCCCCCGCGGCGCCGAGCACCAGGACGGCGGCGGCCCCCGCCCCGACGAGCGCGCGATTCGATCGGGCGGCCCTCCCCCGGGGCGGCGCCCCGGCGGGCGAAGGCGCGGGCGACGGGGTGGGTTCCCCCGTGAGGAGGTCTATGGTCTTCCCCGGCCCGCCCCCGCCCACCTTCAGGGTCTCGCCCGGGACGACCGCGGGACGGAGCGTGGCCGGCGTGGCGTCGTCCTCGATGACGACGACGGATCCGCCGGTGCGGGAGGGGGCCGGAGGCGGGGTGACCCGAGGGGCCGCCGCGGCCGGTGCCGGCGCCGCCCCGGCGGGAGGGGGGCGGTGCTCCGCCGTCTCCTTCCGCGCCTCGACGAGCTTCGCCAGGATCTCGCGGTCCGACCGGGAGCCCGACGCGGAGCCGGGGGGGAGGAGGGCGTCGAGCGCGTCGGCCAGCTCCCCCGCGGTCTGGACCCGCGCGTCGCGGTCCTTCGCCATGAGCTTCATGACGAGCGCGGCGGCGGGCGCGGAGATCGCCGGGATCGCCTCGCGAGGATCGGGGACGGGTGCCCGGATGTGCTGCAACGCGACCGCGATGGGGGTGTCCGCCTTGAAGGGCGCCGCTCCCGTGAGGAGGCTGTAGAGCGTCGTCCCGAGCGAGTAGACGTCGCTCCGGTGGTCCACTTCGAGCCCCTCGGCCTGCTCGGGGGACATGTAGGCGGGGGTCCCCATGATCTGCCCGCTCTGGGTCATCGTGGACCCGGACCCGAGGCGCTTCGCGAGCCCGAAGTCGGTGATCTTCACGATCCCGTCCCGGGAGAGCAGCAGGTTCTCGGGCTTCAAGTCCCGGTGCACCATCCCGAGCGTCCGGGCGGCCTCGAGCCCCGTCGCCGCCTGCCGCGTGATCCGGAGCGCCTCGGGCTCGGGGAGCGACCCTAGCCGGCGGAGGATCCGGTCCAGGCCCTCGCCCGAGACCAGCTCCATCACGATGTAGTAGCTGCCGGTCGCCTCGTCGCGTCCGAAGTCGTAGACCTGGACGACGTTCGCCGTCGAGCCGCGGAGCTTGGCGATCTCCTTCGCCTCGCGCTCGAACCGGGCGACGAGGTGCTGCTCGAGCCCGTGGCTCTGGCGGATCAGCTTGAGCGCCACCGGGGCCGTCAGGCGTTCCTGGATGGCGCGGTAGACGATCCCCATCCCGCCGCCTCCGATGAGGGAGACGATCCGGCATCCCCCGATGGTCTTCCCGACGAGGGCTTCCTCGGGTTGCGACACCGGTCAGCCCCTCCCCGGGGCCGGCGCGGCGAGAGGCGCCCCGGGATCGCCCGCGAGGAGGGCCGGCGTCTCCTCCACGCCCCCGCGCGCGGCGGCGGGCGCCACCTCCGTCTCGAGGAACGCGGCCGCCTCGCCGAGGGTGGTGCGTCCGTCGCCGTCACGGTCCGCCTTCCCCGAGAGGGCGGCCAGGAGCGAGGCGGTGAAGAGCCCGTGGCCGAGGCCGGCCCGGGACGTCGCCTCGCCCGTCGGGTAGGCCGCCGCGAGCAGGCGCAGCCCCGGGCGCCGGTCGAGCGCCTCGCCCGCCGGCCGGGGCTCGCGGTCGGCATCGGGCCCGCGCTCCTCGATTCGTCCCTGGAAGGCGCAGTCGAGGACGATCGTCGTTTCTCCGGCGCCGGAGAGCGCCTGGGCCACTCGCCGGAGCGGGAGCCCGCGCTCCCCCGGCGCCTCGGCCCGGGCGTCGGTCGGGAGGAGGAGCGGCTCCCCCGCCTCGTCCGTCGCGCCGCGCCCCGCGAAGAAGACGAAGGCCCGGTCGGTCGGCCCGAGCTTCTCCGCCGCGCGCGACTCGAGCCACGCGCGGATCGCGGCCCCGGTCGCCTCCCCGTTCCGGAGGAGGGTCACCTCGTCGCGCAGGACCCTGAGGGCCTTCGCGAGGGCGTCGGCGACTTCCTGCGCGTCGCGGTCCGCGAAGGGGGCCTCGGGGTCGGAGGCGTAGGACGCGATCCCGACGCAGAGGACCCGGGTCCGGGAGGCCGGGGCCCGCGGGGCCGCCGGAGGCGACGGGGGCGGCTCGGGCTCCGGCGGCACGGGCACGGGGGGCCGGAGCTCGGGCGCCGCCGGCGTCGAAGGGGTGGCCGCCGGAAGGGCGGGGCGGACGTCCTCGACGAGCCACCGGCACAGCTCGAGAGTCGCGTCGCCCTCGGCGAAGGGGAGGACCCGAGTGGCGGCCTTCCGGAGGTTCGCCTCGGAGATCGGGGCCGCCGCGTAGAGGAGGGCGTCCCAGAGCGACCATCCGCGATCCCAGTCGTTCAGGTCCTGCTCGACCCGCTTGTCAATGCGGCGCGAGGCGATCTCCCGTCCGTCTCCGCCGTCCACGAAACGCGCGTTCCAGGCGATCTTCCCCGCGAAGGTCTCGTCGCGCACCCACCACGCGAGCGGGCCCCCCCACGACCAGGCGAGGAACGCGAGGGGCCAGTTGCCGCTCATCCCGAGGTACTCGACCTCGGAGCCCGAGTCGGTGAGGGCGAGCACGTAGGTCGGATCGCGCCCGGCCCCGCGGGCGCCCACGTCCCGGGCCTCGACCCCGTCGCGGAAGAGCCCGAGGGCCCGGAGCGCCGCCAGGACCTCGGTGCGGCGAGCCGGGAGGTCCGCCGGAAGCCAGGTTGCCCGGCGCTCTCCCGCTGTGGTCGGCGCTACCCCGCCGGTGCGGAGCTCGACCTCGAGCCGGGCGGGAACCGGCGACTCGACCCGGCGCTTCAGCTTCGCGAACTCCTCCCGCTCGGGGACGGGAGTCGGCGGCACCCAGGCGCACCCGGCGGCGCACGCGAGGAGAGACGCGGCGACGATCGCGAGCCGGCGGCGTCGGGAGGACGGCATGGGCAGCGCGATCACCTGGCCGGCCCGGGAGCGCGCCTGCGGGTAGGCGCCCGAACCTCGGGAACCAAGCGAGCCATTCAAAGCGTGCGACACGCGAGCGTCAAGGGCTGGAGCGGACAGGGGGAAGACCCACCCGGTTCGCCGCGGGCCGTGGGGACCTCGCGCGCGCTCTCTACCGGCGGGCCGCGACCGCCGGGGTCCGCGCCGCCCGGGGCAGCACCGCCCTCAGCGCCCGGCCCGTCTGCGAGGCCTCGCAGGCCGCGATCGCCTCGGGGGGGCCCTCGGCGACGAGGCGGCCGCCCTCGTCGCCGCCCTCGGGGCCCAGGTCGAGGACCCAGTCGGCGACCTTGACGACGTCCAGGTTGTGCTCGATCACGAGGACGGAGTTCCCGGCGTCCACCAGGCGGTGGAGGACCTGGAGGAGCTTCCCGATGTCGTCCGGGTGGAGGCCCACCGTCGGCTCGTCCAGGACGTAGAGCGTCCGCCCCGTATCGCGGCGCGCCAGCTCGCGCGAGAGCTTGATCCGCTGGGCCTCGCCGCCCGACAGGGTCGGGGCCGGTTGCCCCAGAGCCAGGTAGTCCACGCCCACGTCCCGGAGCGTCGCGAGAACCCGCGCGATGGCCGGGTGGCCGGCGAAGAGCTCCAGGGCCTCGGCGACGGAGTGGTCCAGCACGTCCGCGATCGAGAGGCCGCGGAACTTCACGCGGAGGGTCGTCTCGGTGAAGCGTCGCCCGTGGCAGACCTCGCACGGGACGAAGACGTCCGGAAGGAAGTGCATCTCGATCCGCCGGAGGCCGTCTCCCTGGCAGCTCTCGCAGCGACCTCCCTTCACGTTGAAGGAGAACCGGCTCGGCGTGTATCCGAAGGCGCGGGACTCGGGGAGCTGCGCGAAGAACTCGCGGATCGGGTCGAAGGCCTTCGTGTAGGTGGCCGGGTTGCTCCGCGGGGTCCGCCCGATCGGACGCTGGTCCACGACGACGATCTTGTCGAGGTGCTCGAGGCCGCGAATCGCCCGGTGGGCGCCCGCTCTCTCCTCCGGCGGGCCGTTTCCGTTCTCCGGGGGCTCGGCCGCGCCCTCCGGCGAGCGCTCGGCGAGCTTCGCTCGCAGCGCCGGCACGAGCACGTGGTTCACGAGCGTGCTCTTCCCCGCCCCCGACACGCCTGTCACCGCGACGAGCGTCCGGAGCGGGATCTCGACCGTCACGGCCTGGAGGTTGTGCTCGGAGGCGCCGACGAGGACGAGCCTCTCGCGGCCCGGCTCGCGCCGGCTCCCGGGGACCTCGATCGAGAGCCTGCCGGAGAGGTAGCCCCCCGTGAGCGACCGCGCGTCCCGCTCGAGGTCCGCGGGGGTCCCGGCGAAGACGATCTCCCCGCCGCGGCGCCCGGCTCCGGGGCCGAAGTCCACCACCCAGTCCGCCGCGCGCACCGTCTCCGGGTCGTGCTCCACGACGAGCACCGTGTTCCCGAGGTCGCGGAGCCGCCGGAGCGTCGCGAGGAGCCGCCCCGTGTCGCGCGGGTGGAGCCCGATGCTCGGCTCGTCGAGGACGTAGACCACGCCCGTCAGCTCGGTCCCCATCTGGCTCGCGAGGCGGATGCGCTGCGACTCGCCCCCGGAGAGCGTCGGGCCGCGCCGGTCGAGGGTGAGGTAGCCGAGCCCCACGTCCAGGAGGAACTGGAGCCGCGAGCGGATCTCGCGGACCACCTCGCGCGCGATCTCCCCGCGGACCCCGGGGAGCGCGAGCGCTCCGAACCAGGCCGCCGCCTCGCGGATCGTGAGGGCCGAGAGCTCGGGGAGGGTCTTCCCCGCCACGCGCACGTGGCGGCTCTCCTCGCGGAGCCTCAGCCCCTGGCAGTCGGGGCACGTCCGCTCCGAGAGGTAGGGGCCCCACCGGCGCTTCCCCGCCTCGGTCATGCTCTCGAGGTAGCGCTTCTCGATCGCCGGGACGAGCCCGCGGAACATCGTCTTCCACACCCCCTCGCTCCGCTTCTCCTTCCAGGGGACCCGGATCTCGCCGGCTCCCTTCCCGAGGAGGAGGAGGTCGCGCGCCGCCTTCGGGAGGTCGCGGAAGGGGACGTCGAGCCGGACCCGGAACGTCTTCGCGACGGTCCGGACGTAGCGGTAGATCCAGCCCTCCTTCCTCTGCATGGCGCCCGCCCAGGGCCGGATCGCGCCCCCCTCGATCGTCTTCGAGGGATCGGGCACGACGAGGTCGGGGTCCACCGAGGCGCGGGAGCCGATCCCCTGGCACGAGGGGCAGGCCCCCTGGGGGCTGTTGAACGAGAACGCCGCGGGGGCGAGGTCGGGGAGCGACCGGCCGCACGGCACGCAGGCGAGGCGTTCGGAGTAGATCCTCTCGCGGCGCTCGCCCCCATCGTGCTCGATGGCGGCGAGAGCGACCCCCTGCCCGAGGCGGAGCGCCGTCTCGAGGCTGTCGGAGAGACGCGTCCGGAAGGCCGGCTCCTCCTTCGCGACGATCCGATCCACGACCGCCTCGATCGTGTGGCGCCTCTTCTTCGCGAGCGCGATCCCGTCCTCGAGCGAGCGGATGGTCCCGTCCACCCGCACGCGGACGAGCCCGGCGCGCTCCGCCTCGCGGAGGACGTCCCGGTGCTCGCCCTTCCGGTCGCGGACGAGCGGGGCGAGGAGGGCCACCTTCGCCCCGGCCGGGAGCTTCGCCAGGTCGGCGACCATCTCCTCGACGCTCTGGCTCGTCACCTCGCGCCCGCACGAGGGGCAGTGGGCGGTGCCGGCCCGCGCCCAGAGGAGCCGCAGGTAATCGGCGATCTCGGTGATGGTCCCGACGGTCGAGCGCGGGCTCCGGCCGGCCGTCTTCTGCTCGATCGCGATCGTCGGCGCGAGCCCGCGGATCGTGTCGTAGGCCGGCTTCTCCATCTGCCCGAGGAACTGGCGCGCGTAGGCCGAGAGCGACTCGACGTAGCGCCGGTTCCCCTCGGCGTAGATCGTGTCGAAGGCGAGGGAGGTCTTGCCGGAGCCCGAGACCCCGGTGAAGACGACGAGCCTCTTCTTCGGGACGTCCACGGAGACGCCCTTCAGGTTGTGCTCCCGGGCGCCCCGGATGACGATGTGGGTCAGCTCGCTCTGAGAGGTTCCGGCCGGCATGGGCGACATCCTAGCAGTCGCGGAGCGAGGGGCTCGCACGGCCCTCGCGCTCCCCGGGGGAGCCCGGCCCGCTACTTCCCCGTCGCCGGCGGCGCCTTCGCGAGGGCCTTCTCCGGGGGACCGAGCACCGACACGACGGGCTGGTAGGCGAACGCCCCGCCCGCCGTCCCGCGGCGGCGCAGGATCTTGACCTCGAGGATCTTGTCGCCCTTCGTGAGCTTGCGGACGACCTCGATTCCGCTCGCGACCTTGCCGAAGACGGTGTAGCGCCCGTCCCACTTGGTCTGCTCGGAGGGCTTCGTCCCGCAGAGGTAGAACTGACTCCCCGCCGTGTGGAGCCCGGAGTCCGCCATCGCGATGGAACCCTCCTCATGCTTGATCGTCTCCCGCGTCTCGCCCCGGATCCGGTAGCCGGGTCCCCCTGAGCCGTCGCCCTTCGGGCACCCTCCCTGCACGATCATGATGTCCCGGTCGTCCTCGACCCGGTGGAACGTGAGCCCGTCGTAGAACCCCTCCGCTGCGAGCGCCAGGAAGTTCGCGGTCGTGTTCTGGGCCTCGTCCTCGAAGAGGTCCACCTGGATCTCGCCCTTCTCGGTGACGATCGCGACGCGCGGCTTCTCGGGCGCGGCGACGATCTCGCCGAGGGACTTGCCCTCCTTCGGCGCGACGGCCCGGCGGACGTAGCGGAGTCCCCACTCCCGTTGCCAGGCGATCTCCTTCTCGACCTGCATGTGGGCGTTGTTCACGAGCGGAAGCTGGGGGAGTCCCTCCCCTCCCCACTCGCGCTGGAGCCCCGTGAGGAGCCGCAGCGACTCCTCGAGGAGCGCCACCTTCTCGGCGTGGTGCTCGGGCTGGTTCGCCCGCTCGTCGTCGAGCTTCTCGGCCTCGTCCGCCAGCGCGCGCGCCAGGGCGAGTCGGAGGAACGGCCCGGCGCTCGTCCCCCCGAAATCGGCCACCGACTTCCGCAGGGCGGGGAGCGTCGCGTTCGTCGAGTAGGCGCGCCACGCGTCGCGCTCCCGCCTCTCGTGGTGACGGACCCAGGCGACCACGAGGAGGACGGCGAGCGCGAGGCCCCCCAGGCTCCAGGCGACGTGCGTCCGGTGGCTCCGGACCCACTGGACCGTCGCGCGGGTGGCGAGCTCGAGCTTGTCCTCGGGCTCGAGGTCCCCGATGGGGGCGGGGCTACTTCCGGGCTTGGGAGGGGTCGCCATGGGGCTCGTTAGGGTTCCGCTCGACCAGGCAGTCGGCCGTCCCGCCGCTTCCCGAGACCCGGGCGCGCAGGCGGTCGGGGCCCCGGACGAACTCGAGTCTCCACGACCCGTCGGTCTCGCGCGACTCCGCGACGGTCTTCCATCCGTAGAGCTCGACGAGGGTCGTCCGGAGCCACGAGGCCGCCTCCGATGCCGTCCCCTCGCCCGCGAGCCTCCAGGTCCCCGGAGCGGGGGAGGAGACCGAGAAGCCCGGCGGGGCCGGGAAGAGGTCCGGGGGGATGACCGCCTCCGGCGACGCGGCGGGCGCGGCCATGCAGCCCGCTCCGAGCCCCGTCGCCAGGACCGCGTCCCGGAACCAGAGGATCTTCCTCCCCCGAATGAGCCCACCCCCGCTTCCGTTCGTCTGGCGAGGGGGCCGCCGGACTCGGGAGGGCGAGACTATAGCGGTCGTGCGAAGGGGCGGCAAGGCGGGGCCGCTCGCCTCGCCTCGTGGATGTCCCGGCCCGGAGCCTGGGGGCGCGGATGAAGATGCCCACAAGATTCCGTCAAATTCCTGTTGACATCCTCCCCCACCGCGGTATGGTGTGCCTCAAGTCGAGCACCCCAACAGGTTGGGTGCTTTACGAAACGTAAAGCATAGCCGCCCACCCGTGGCGGGGAGGTCGAGAAGATGAGCATGAGCATCCTCAACACCTTCTGCCGGAACAACGACCTGATCTTCGTGGAAACCTGCACCGAGAGGGGACAGGAGACCTACCTGTTCCTGGACTTCAAGAACCGGCGGGTGCGGTATTCTGCAGACGAGATCCGGCGGCGGCTCGCCAACGAGTAGAGCGGCGGTAGAATGGGCCCGATGGAGTCGCGGGCCCTCACCTGCCCCCGCTGCGGCTCGGGCATCGCCCTCGTGCCCGTCCGCAAGGCCGGGAAGCTCTCCCGCCTCGAGTGGCTGCGCGCGAACCACCCGGATCGCGTGAAGAACGTGGGGCACGGGAAGCTCACGGTCCGGGACGCGATGGACGAGCTGGAGCCGGAGTACCGGCGGTATCTAGTCCTACTCCGATAAAGTTCCACGGCTGATCTGCCGATCTTCCTCCACGAGAGGGAGGTCGGCATGACGACCGAAGAGATCGTGGCCCTGGGGGGC